>CASFOT010000059.1 GCA_949296305.1 uncultured Erysipelotrichaceae bacterium | reverse complement strand
GGTCATATGACAAAAGCAAAACGGCAGATGGAAGAACATTTAAAAATGGTCGATATGGTGGTCGAACTGCGCGATGCACGTATTCCAGATGCTAGCAAGAATCCGTTGATTGAAGAATTAACAAAACAAAAACCACGTTTGATCTTATTAAGCAAAAGGGATAAGGCACAGCAAGAAGCGACAAAAACCTGGATCGAGCATCTTCAACGTGAAAATGTTAAGGTGATGGCATTGGATCTGCTGCATGATTCTTTAGAGAAAAAAATTGTTTCTGCAGCACAAGAGCTGATGAGAGAAAAAATTGAACGAATGAAACGGCGAGGGATCCGTCCGCGAGCGATTCGTGCGATGGTCGTTGGCATCCCGAATGTTGGAAAATCAACACTGATCAATTCTCTAGCCAAAAGAAAAGCAGCAACGACAGGGGATCGTCCGGGAGTAACCAAAGCATTGCAATGGGTAAAAGTTGGTAAAGACCTGGAATTGTTAGATACACCGGGTGTATTGTGGCCGAAATTCGAAGATGAAAAAGTAGGCATGTTATTGGCGGTGACCGGTGCGATCCGTGATGATATCTTGCCGTTAGAAGAAATTGCTTATTGGGCAATGGGATGGTTACAGAAACATTACCCGCAAGTTATTGAAGAACGCTATGGTGTAGAATTATGTGAAAATCCATATGATACGTTGCTTGCTATTGCACAAAAACGAGGATATAAAAATGGACAGAAGATCGATGAGAAACGTTTGATCGTTGCTTTCTTGCGAGAAATCCGCGACTGTAGGCTGGCAGCGATCACTTGGGAGCTGCCATATGAAAATTGAACATACCTATGAGTCTGCTTTTTGGGAACAAGGTTATCAGCATGTCATTGGTTTAGATGAAGCAGGCCGCGGACCGATCGCAGGCCCTTTGGTCGTGGCAGGTGTATGTTTTCCACCAGGCTTTACACATGAGGATATTTATGATTCCAAAAATTTAAGCGAGAAGAAACGAGAAGCTTTGTTTGATGAGATTCAATTGTTGGCTCAAGAATATCACATATTGATCATCGAACCTGCTGTCATCGACCAGAAGAATATTTATGCAGCAACACAGGATGCCATGCAAAGCATTGTGGATGCCTTTATAAAAAAAGATGCAGTATTGACGGATGCAATGCCGTTGCCACATTGTTCTTTACCGATGGAAGCATTGGTAAAAGGTGATCAAAAAAGTTTAAGCATTGCTGCTGCAAGCATATTGGCAAAAGTGAGCCGGGATCGAATCATGAAAGAATATGATCGGCAATATCCGCAATACGGGTTCGCACGGCATAAAGGATATCCGACCAAAGCACATTTAGAAGCATTGCATACTTATGGAGTGCTGGATATTTATCGGAAAAGTTATGGCCCTGTGCGAGAAATGTTGCTGCCACATTTAGATTTAATCTTTGAGGAGGATTGACCTCCTTTTTATATGGCGAAATAAGAAAAAATAAGAAAAAATAAAAAACTATTGCAAACAAAATATGAGCGGCGTATACTGAAGATGAAAGGAGTGGTAGTCATGTTTAAATGGATAACTTCTTCTACAGCAACGCCGATGCTGACTTTTACTGAAAATGCCATCACATTGAATTCAGCAGCAGCGTCTCATTTTAGTGATACACGTTATGTGATGATCGGCATTGATGAAAAAGAAGGACAAATAGCGATTCGTCCGATCACTCGCAAAGAGTGTGAGTTGAATTTGTACCCTAAGGATTCGTTATATAAGCTGACGGTAGGAAAAGGGTATGCTCGGGTGACAAACAAATCGGTCTGTGCGCAGATTCAACAGCTTTTTTCTTGTCGTTTGGATAACATGAAACTGCCAGCGGTTTATGATGATAATGAAAATCTGCTGATTGCAGAGTTCTCGAAGAGAGGGGATGAGGTATGATTTGGATTTGGTTGGCTGTACTTTTAGCTGCAGTTGTGATTGAATTTATCACACCGACGGCATTGGTCAGCATCTGGTTTGCGGCTGGTGCACTTGTCGCACTACTGTTGACAGTTGTGCAAGCACCTGTATGGCTGCAAGTTATCGTATTTGCAGTCATATCCATTTTGTTGTTAGTAATCGTGCGTCCGATATCGGCTCGTTATATGCGGGGAAATATTGTTGCAACAAATGCAGACCGTTATATCGGAGAAATGGGGATCGTTGAAAAACGAATCACATCACAAGAGTGGGGCATAGTTAAAGTTAGTGGGGCATGTTGGAGTGCTGTTGCTTATAATTGTGATGCTATTGAAAAAGGAAGCCGCGTGAAAGTCATTGCTATTGAAGGTGCAAAGCTTCTTGTGACAAAAGTAGAAAAATAGAAAGGTAGGTATCATATGTTTTCTGATATAATTTTTCCAGTTTTAATTGCGATTATCTTATTAGTTATTGTTATTTTGGTCATTGCATATCTCGTACGTATCGTACCACAGGCAAATGCATATGTAATTGAACGTTTAGGTGCATATCATTCAACATGGAGCACAGGCATTCATATCTTGATCCCGTTTGTGGATCGAGTAGCTAATCGTGTGACGTTAAAAGAAGTAGTTAAAGATTTTGCGCCACAGCCAGTGATCACAAAAGATAATGTTACGATGCAGATCGATACAGTTGTATACTTTCAGATCACGGATCCAAAACTCTATACGTATGGTGTAGTTGGTCCAGTTACCGCCATTGAAAATTTGACTGCAACGACATTGCGAAATATCATCGGTGAATTAGAGCTTGATCAGACTTTGACCAGCCGTGATATCATCAATTCAAAGATGCGTGCAATCTTGGATGAAGCGACAGATCCTTGGGGAATCAAAGTCAATCGTGTAGAAGTAAAGAATATTTTACCACCGCGCGATATTCAGGATGCCATGGAAAAACAGATGCGTGCAGAACGTGAACGTCGTGAATCGATTTTGCGTGCTGAAGGTGAAAAACGCAGTGCGATCCTGACTGCTGAGGGTGATAAAGAAGCGATGGTTCTTCGTGCCAATGCAAAAAAGGAAGCGATGATCGCCGAAGCTGAAGGTAAAGCACAAGCGACGGAGCGCTTGTATGAGGCACAGGCAAGAGGTATCCAGATGATCAAAGATGCAGATCCGAATAAATCTTTCCTGACATTGAAAAGCTTGGAAACTTATGGAAAGATGGCGGATGGAAAGGCGACAAAGATCGTGGTTCCTGCACAGCTGCAGGATCTGGCGTCATTGTTAACCAGCGCAAAAGAATTTTTAAGTGAGGAGAAAGAAACAAAACAATAAAGAGAGGGATACTAAAATGAATGAGGGGATCCGTTATAAACGATCAAAGATCTGTTTTGGAGTTGTATTCCTTATGACGCTGCTGATTGATTGTCTGAATGATGATTATTTCCAAGATGAACTTGCCATCATCTATGCTACAGTTTTCAGGCTGACAGCATTGTTTGTTTTCTTCATTGTTACTTATTTGGACACAAAGAAATATCCCGGACAGAAAGTATTTGACCGTTGGGAATGGTTTGCGATAATCAGCGCGCTTTGCCGGATGTTGACAGAGGGCTCATGGGTTCTGTCTGTTCAGATATCTTTGCTGCTGTTCTCGGTTTTGTTGATGATCATCTATCTCATGATCCAGTTAAAACGTAAAGTTTAAGGAAGAAGGGAATGCCCTCAATGTCATTAAGTTAAACTGAGAGGAACAGGAGACACGGAGTCAATGTTCCTCTTATCTTTTTGCTGAACCATGACAAAAACTGCAGTATTGCCACTGCTCTTTTATAGATTTATAATAGTGGTGTTAATCATAACGATAGTTGAAGGGTTCAGGTGATTTGGGTTTCACCTTTCGCTGATTTTTCCGATGGAGGCGAACGGGAAGGATTTCTTTTTCTATCATTGATTCAACATAGGGCG
>CASFOT010000058.1 GCA_949296305.1 uncultured Erysipelotrichaceae bacterium | reverse complement strand
GAAAAATTCAATAATATCTTAGCTACTTATAGATAAGGATTAAAAAGTGACATTTAATAACATAATCAAGTATTATCAAAATTTCAAGCTTGTTTACATTCTAATTGTGATACAATTGACATCTAAATATAATAACCCTATTCATATGTACAAATAAAGTGGAGAAATTAACTACCCCCACTTTATTTGAAATTTTATGATTCATGTGGTTTTGGATCACCATTTAATGGCATCCTAAAAAATTGAAATAAACCTAGAAAATTAAAAGATAAATGTATACTCAATTTTAGAAAAGAGGATAATAAATTTTAAATTGAACCATTCATCTATATTTTCGTAGAGGTGATAAGTAATAAAGAAATAAACAAAAATACTAATAATAGTTCGAAAATAAAGAAATATATATAATGAATCCCATCGTATTTTTTTGAAATTGCTTGATATCTTCCAGTAATAAGCCAAGGCAGACTAGGCAATGTTATTAAGTTTATAAATAGCAAGTTTGGTGCATCTAAAATAATCATGAAAGGTATGCAGCAAAGACATATTGCAAAAATTAGTGCTGAAAAGTATATGTTATACTTTACACTATTTATCTGCTTCTGGTACGACATTTCTTTCATTAGATTATCAATTATAAAAGGGAAAAGAACAATTAAAACAAATAATAATATTTGAAATATGATGATGCTATTGCTCATTTAGATTACCTCCTCTTCTCTTAGTGAAAATAATCAGTTTACTTTTCGATTGAAAAATCAGTAAGACTATTCTTGTTTATTTAAATAGATCTAAGAAATTGTTGCACCGCTGCTAGTGATTCTAACGGTTTCAATAAATTCTTGTGTTCCGGACGTGACGTTAATGCTGAATGAAGCTGGGAATGAAAAACCAACATTTAATAGAATAGAACAGTGTGCATAAGTGAAGATAATAGCAGCTTCATTGATTGATTTAGTACCTGTTTTTTTAAGAACAAGGTTTAAAACTCCGCTACGAGCAGTACCATACCCATTGTCCATTAAAACTGGACCCTGAACGGCATTATATGGATCAAGTATTTCAGGATAGACTGTTCGATGAGTTACACCGCTAGTTCCTACGTATTTAATATCTATATACTCATTGTCGGAGTATAGATTTAAAGGATTTCCTCCAGTATCAGTTCCTTGCCATCTTAGGGCAACTCCATCTGTTATGCCAGGACCGCATAAAAGCGGAGTAGAAGACCAAGACCACTCAGCTTTTACACCAAGCTGTGATGTTGAGCAATTTACGCCATGAACAAAACCAGTGCATGTGGCAGAAGCCACCCGTAGTTCTGGTGTATCTTCAATTGGTGTTCCTAAATAACTTTTTAAGATTTGGGCTTGTTTTTCAGTGTACCCATAAACCTCGATTAAATCTTTTGTACTTTCCTTTGCTCTTTCTAAATAAAGTTGTTCATAGATTCCGATATTATTTACAGTTTTGGCATTCGATTCGGATAGTTTTTCTTTTAGCATGGTATCATATTCATTAATTGTGAATTTTGCCGTGTTAATTTTCGAAACTTCGGAAGCACTGGCGTTCGTAATATTGATTGATAACGCAAATAACATGATGATAAATATCTTAAAATATTTTTTCATAATTTTACCTCCTTTTCTTCTTGATAATGTAAATTTTTCGGACGATTTTTTGACATACAGTGCTATTAAGAGTTTTGAAATGTTGAGTTACTAATTCTGATAGCTTTACTGCAGTTAATGCCTTTTAGGATTGTAAAAAATTTAGTAGAAAAATAGATTACGAAGTGTGAATAAATCCAGTTTTTAAAAACATATTTTTTTATTCCTCCTTTTTTTAGATTCAAGTTATCTTCTAAATAAACTTTAACAAAATAAATGAATAAAAATAAGTCTTTCAAAAACAAATTATATATGTTATTATTATTGAGTAATATAATTATTATTCGTAAATTTGATCTTTCTTGATTTTTCAGATAGGTGATTCACGAGCATCGCTTTCGTTGGTGTTTTTTTTGGATTGCTGTGGTTTATCATAAGGGCATGATTAATTTTTTGAAAGGTTAGATGATCATAAATATAAAAATGTGTTATCATTTTGGTAAGGCAGGCGAAGATTATGATCGATAAGAAAAAGAAATTGACAAAAAGAGATCAAGACATCATGGAGATTCTTTGGAGATGCGAAAAACCAATTGCTGTCTTCGAAATTCAGAAAGAAATACCAGAGTTATCGAAGAATTCCATACAACAAATATTAAAAAGGCTATTAGATAAAGATTATGTATATGTAGCTAATATTTCTCAGAATAAGAAAGCTCTGATGCGTGAATATTTACCAAGCATTACCAAAGAACAATATTTTTCTTTATCTCTGGATACAAAGACCTTTCTTCAGTTAAGTGCTTCTTTTATTGAACGATGCGATGACATGGAAGTCATTGAGCAGCTGCAGAAAGAAATCGATAAAAAGAGGAACGGAAGGTAATTCTCATGCGTTTGACGATTTCTTCTTTTTTGATCATGCTGGTCATGACATCGAT
The DNA here is from genome assembly GCA_949296305.1 of uncultured Erysipelotrichaceae bacterium. Classification (GTDB taxonomy): domain Bacteria; phylum Bacillota_I; class Bacilli_A; order Erysipelotrichales; family Erysipelotrichaceae; genus Merdibacter. The sequence goes on along the minus strand of CASFOT010000058.1, from coordinate 3,885 downwards.
ATTGATCATCTTATTTCATCTGCTGCTTACCAGAAAAAAGAGCCATGGGCTGTTTCGTGCCGATTTTCTGACAATCGTGCTTATCGTTATCGTGCTGAGGATCTTGCTGCCGATCGAGCTTCCATTTACAAAAACGGTGGCTTCAACAGTGATCATGACGACAGTCAAGGATTTTCTTCTTTTTGAATTATTGCCTTCTTTCTCAATGATGCATATGCTGTTGATCATCTGGTTCATCGGAAGCATGATCCAATGGATCCGTTATTTATCAAGAGTAAGAAAACTACAGCAGTTACTGAAAAGCATACAACAGGATGCACAGCACCATACGATTACCGATTACATCCCAGGAGAACAAGGGACAGATGTATATATCACAGAGGCAGTTTCGATACCAATGGTGATGGGGATCAGACCATCGATCTATCTCCCGGAAACAGCCTATACAAAAGAAGAGCTGCACAATATCCTGTATCATGAACTGCAGCATATTCATCACAAGGATCTATGGATCAAGCAGCTGATCAATGGGGTGGTGATCCTGTATTGGTGGTTTCTGCCGGTCTATGTACTGAGAAAACAGATCGATCTGTATCTGGAGATGCGTGCGGACAGCGCCGTGATCAAAGAAATGAACAAAGAAGAATATTTAGATTATGCACAGTCCATATTGGATGTTCAAAAGCAACAGATCGAGCAAAAACGATTTCCTTCCAAGATGTCTACATGCTTTATCAGTGATGGGACAAAGAGCTTATCTTATCGACTTGATTTCTTATTGCAGGGAGAACCGAAAAGAAAAACAAATGGTATCTTATTGGCATTAGTATGTATACTTCCTTTTATAAGCAATGGAATTATTATAGAGCCTGCTTATAGTCATCAACCAGAATTAAAAAGTACATTTACAGAAAAACAAATTACAGAGAGCTATATTATTGAACATGCAGATGGCACATATACACTGGTTGTAGATGGTGAAAAAATACCATTAGTTGAACCGCCAGTATCAAATGAAATTCCTGTAATAAAAGAAGGGGGATAATAATGAAAAAAGTATTTTATGCAACTATATTTATTTGTTTCGCTTTGTTTTCTAATACGTTACCATGTAAAGCTTTGCAACAGTATCAAGCAAAGACACAAGAAATTGAAACTTTTTCTGATATATTGGAATGGCGATATAAAGTAATAAATGGAAAGTTATATAAAAGATTATATAATCTTACTGACCATGAATGGATTGGTGATTGGATTTTAGTCTAACTATCAAGCTTTATGGCATGTGATACAAAGAAACGCTACCATATTTAATGTAGCGCTTTTTATTTTGCCTTATTTTATACAAAATCCGTTCTGACAAATCGTACCAATCCGATGATCTTGACAGGTAATTGGGAAACTTCTTCTTTTGAATAGATTTTTGTTTCATATTTTGGATTGGCAGCTTGAAGAAATAGAAATTCATTTTTAAAGTAAACCTTTTTGATCGTAACCTCTTCCCCGATCATGACTACTGCGATTTGTCCATTCTGTACGGTATCACATTGCTGGATATAGACGACGTCTCCATCAAAGATATGACAGCCTTCCATGGAGTCTCCGACAACGTGCAGAAAGTAATCGCCCTTTTGAGCATCGGCCTTTCCCAATTCGATATAACCTTCGATATCCTGCTCTGCCCATAAATCATAGCCGGCTTTTACATTGCCTAAGATTGGTTTCACGCGATTGGTTTCTTCAATTACACTTTCAATATCACAATCTAATATGGACGAGATCTTCTGGATGGTCGTCTTTTTTAATTTCGTGCTTTCGCCGTTGATCCAGCGATAGTAAGTGGATAGAGAAACACCGATTTGATCAGCCACTTCACTATGACTGAGATCGTTTTGTAGCTCATATTGTATCAATAATTCCCGTAAGATCATGTACATCACTCCTGTTAAAAAATTATCATATCCATCTTCATTTTGCAAGAAATATCCAAATATCACCTTCAGAGATTCCCAAATCTATATTGAATTTGATAATGTGATGATTATACTATGAAGGCACAGGGAGTGATGTGCTATGAAAGATAAAGTTTATCTATGTATCGATCTAAAATCGTTTTATGCATCGGTGGAATGTGTCGAGCGGGGATTGAATCCGTTTGAAGTCTGTTTAGTGGTCGCAGATCCAAGCAGAGGAGGTGGAGCTATTACCTTAGCAGCAACCCCGGCAATCAAAAAGTTGGGTGTCAAAAGCAGAGGGAGAATCTATGAGATACCGGATTCTATCGAATATATGATCGCTCCTCCACGCATGCATCTGTATATGGAATACTCGGCAAGAATTTATGGCATCTTCTTAAAGTATATTGCAAGTGAAGATATCCATGTATATTCGATCGATGAATCTTTTTTGGATGTTACGCCCTACCTGGAATTATACCGCTGTACGCCGAAAGAACTAGCGAAGAAGATCTTGGCGGATATTTATGAGGAGACAGGGATTACAGCAACTGTAGGAATCGGGACGAACTTATTTTTGACGAAAGTTGCTTTGGATATTACGGCGAAGCATGCGCCAGATAATATGGGATATTTAGATGAGAGTTTATTTCGCCAAACGCTGTGGCATCATCAGCCATTGACGGATTTTTGGATGATCGGTCGTGGTACAGTCAAACGTTTGTCTGCATTAGGAATCAAAGACCTTTATGATCTGGCACATTATCCAGAAGGAATCATCTATCAAGTATTTGGTGTCAATGAGGAATTTTTATTGGATCACGCATGGGGAATCGAACCGACGACGATCCAGGATATCAAAGCTTATGTGCCCAAGGCAAATTCATTATCCAATTCCCAGATCTTGTTTGAAGATTATGCGTTTCAGGATGCGTATCTGATCTTAAAAGAGATGGTCGACACCAACGTGTTAACTTTGACGGAGAAACATCTCGTAACGAATCACATCAGCTTGTTTATTAGGTATTCAAAAGATGTGAGAAAACCATCCAGAGGATCGAGAAAGATCACGAACTGTACGAATTCTTATCGTATTTTGTTAGAAGAATTCACGTTGTTATTCAACAAGATCGTTGATCGAAACTATCCGATTCGTCACATCGGCATCGGTTTTGGCAATGTGAAAGATGAGCTGTATCAACAATATGATCTGTTCGCAAATGTAGAGGATATTGAAAAAGAACAGAAACTTCAATCTGCATTAGTGGAGATTCGGAATAAGTATGGGAAGAATTCTGCTTTAAAGGGAATGAATCTATTGGACAAGGCAACCGCGCGCTATCGCAATACGATCATTGGCGGACATAAAGCATAAGGAGTGACACATGATGAAAGAACATAAAGCAAGACCGCATATCTTTCAATCCTTTGATGCATTGAAAGGATTTCGCGAACTATTGGAGAAACAAGAAAGAGTCATCGTTCCTAAACCGTGTTTATCGGAGGAAGATCTTAGGATATTGGATGAGAAGATCCATCAGATCCTGCCGGGAATGATGGTCACAGTGATACTGTTTGATCATGGAGACTATATTCAGATCAAAGGAACAGTAGCAAAGATCAATCTGGATACAAAGATCATCCAGATTGTAAAACGGAAGATTCCGATCCTAAGCATCGTGGATATAGAATGTGAAGATCTTTGTTATTAGTATCAAAATAGTGCTTGTCGAGCAAACTGTGTGTTTAATTTAAATCGCATACATGATCTTTAAATTGCATGAAAAAAGAGAATGTAAAAAAAGATGTGTAAATAGTTGAAAACAGGTAAGAATGAAGATGAATAAACAATCTTATCAGGAGGAATTCGACATGAACACATCTTTTATTTCGACACAACAGATCAAGGATCTGATCAATGAACAAAAGT
>CASFOT010000057.1 GCA_949296305.1 uncultured Erysipelotrichaceae bacterium | reverse complement strand
TAATCTCCACTTTTAAAGAGAAAACAGGCAATCTTAAGCCATCATTTATATAAAATTACCTGAAAAATGGTTGATAATCCCCACTTTTATCGAATTATTTTTCTATACTTTTTAAGTATATAGTTTGTCAACAAGCTGAAAATACCTCGAAGAGGTATTTTAAACACGTATAGGGAGTCAGATCTACAATTGGCCATATGTTTGATCATCCACAGGTTCACACCATTCATTTGAACCATCCACACTAGGGATTTCAATCGCTAAATGTGCAAACCAGCTATCTTTTGCTGCACCATGCCAATGCTTTACTTCCGGCGGGATCACGACCACATCACCAGCTTTTAAAGCTTGTGCCGGCTTTCCCCATGTTTGATACCATCCACGCCCTCCTGTCACCAGTAAGATTTGTCCGCCGCCATGATGAATATGCCAGTGATTGCGGCAGCCCGGTTCAAACGTCACATTCCCAATCGACACGCCTTGTGTGGTAAGCATATTTAAATAACTTTTACCAACAAAATATTGTGCATAAGCTTGATTTTCATTTCCAATATCAAATACGGTCCCCTGAAGATCGTTCAACATCTGTTCTTTATCCATTTTTCTTCTCCCCTCTTGCTTATTTCATACATAAAAGAACTGTCTTTTGACAGTTCCCTTTTGACAGTTCCATTGTAACTTGATCATTTTTATATGTCGAATACCTCTTTTATATGGATGATCATGCATTTATGTAATGATAAACTTCTTCTAAGAAGCGTTTTGAAAGAAAAGACACCAAAGGCCGTTTTTTCCACACAAAGACCGTTCCCGTCTGTAAAGATGGGGCAAAGGGGATAAATCGCACACGATCATCGCAATGCGATCCATATGCTCCTTTGGTCGTTATTACTGCCGCAAGATCGTGAGCCGCAAACGAAACCGCATTAGACATCAGATCATACGTTGCAATGACGGAGAGCTGTTCCGCTTCCGTTTGCAGCCAGTTCATGATTTCATTTTGCACAATGGAACGTTTAGTAAAGAACAATGGCAATTCACGCAGATCATGAGGATACAGCATTTCTTTTTGGGCAGCCGATGAAGATGAGCAGACAAGTGCTCCCCATTGTTCAGTAAATGGCAAACGGACAAAATCATACCGTTCCAGATCCACCGGTTCCATTAAAATACCAAAATCAAGAATTCCGCTATCCAATTGTTCTTTGATCACATCCGCTGTTCCAGAAGCAAAAGAATAGGTGACTTGCGGATATCTCGAATGAAATTTTCGAATCAGTTCAGGCAATACCACTTGAGCCGCTTCACATTCTGCTGCACCAATAGAAATCGTACCAGTAAGCACTTCATTTTGATCGAACAATTCCTTTTCAGTCTTGTTGACCAATGTCAAAATTTCTTCTGCTCTGCGCCGCAAGAGCAGGCCAGCTTCTGTCAATTGTATTTTCCGCTTGCCGCGAATCAACAATTGCGTCCCAAACTCTTCTTCTAACGCCGCCAATTGACGGCTTAATGCCGGCTGGCTGAGATGCATTTTATCAGCTGCTTTCGTAATATTGCCTTCTTGCGCAACCGTAAGAAAGGAATAAAGCGTACGGATCTCCATATCATCACCTTCTTTTTACATTCTATCTGTTTTCACTTAGCGATACATTCCAAAAGATCTCCCTGCCTGTGCAGAGAGATCGTTCTGTTATTTTCCACCCTGTGTGCGTAAATAACGTCTTAGGAATGCCTTTGTCCGTTCCTGTTGAGGATCTTCAAACATTTGCTGCGGGGTTCCCTGTTCAGCAATGACGCCTTCATCCATGAAGACGACACGTGTCGATACATCCTTGGCAAATGCCATTTCATGTGTCACGATGATCATCGTCATGTTTTCTTTTGCTAATTCTTTGATGACATCCAAGATCTCACCAACCATCTCCGGATCCAAAGCACTGGTTGGCTCATCAAACAGCAATACTTCCGGCTGCATGCATAACGCCCTGGCAATCGCCACACGTTGTTTCTGTCCGCCTGAGAGCTGAACGCTACCAGCGTTAGCAAATTGTTCCATACCAACCTTTTTCAAATATTTCATTGCTGTTTCACGAGCTTCCTCTTTGCTTTTCTTTAAGACCTTGACTTGCCCGATCATACAGTTTTGCAGCACCGTTTTATTGCTGAAAAGATTAAAATTTTGGAAAACCATTCCTACTCGTGAACGGTATTGATTCACATTCATCCCTTTTTCAGCGATATTCTTACCATGAAACAAGATTTCTCCACCGCTTGGAGTTTCCAGCATATTGATGCAACGAAGCATCGTAGATTTACCTGATCCACTGGAACCGATGATTGTGACTACCTCTCCTTTTTCAATGGTAAAATCAATATCATGCAAGACTTGCAAAGAGCCGAAATGTTTTTTCAAATGTCGTATTTCAATGATTTGTTCCATAATGCCGCACTCCTTTTACGCACAATAGTCGTGATTTGATTCCACACTCAAACGTTTTTCAATCTGATTTAAGATAAATGTTGCGACCGTTGTCAAAACCAGATAGATAATGATCTCAACAAAATACGTATTGACTGTCTGATAGTTGCTGCCAGCAATCGCACGGCTTTGCGTAAATAGATCCAACACCCAGACGACATTCAACATCGAACTATCTTTGATATTAACGATCAGCTGATTTCCAATTGATGGAAACGCATTGCGAATCGCTTGAGGAAAAATGATATAAAGCAATGTCTGCCGCGTAGATAAACCGATGCTCTTTGCTGCTTCCCTTTGTCCATTATCCACAGATTGTAACCCAGAACGAATGATTTCTGCCATATAGGCTCCCGTATTGATTGAAATGACAAACATACCTGCTACAGGACCGCTCCATCCAACAAGCGGTTTTAGACTATAATAAAGAAACATAGCTTGTACCATCATCGGTGTTCCGCGAAATACCCAAATATAGAGAACTGTAAACCACTGCCCAATACGTTTCAATATCCGGATCACCACAGAATCGGATTCATTTACTTCCAATGATCGAACAGCTCCCAATACCAAGCCGATGAAAAAACCAGCAATAGTACCAATTAGTGCATAAATCAGTGTATTCTGTACACCGAACAAAAACATGTCTATATTTTCTAGAAAGATTTGCCAGCTCTGTAGTAAATCTAAATTCATTTTGATGATCCGCCTCTCTTATCGTTTGAATTAGTTTGCATTTGCCGGCTGAATTTCAACCGCCTTTTGCATATATCCCACTCTCGTATCCTGATCAATGTTGTCTAAAGCTTCTTGTACTTTATTAAACATTTCGCTATCACGGCTTCCTTCCGGCATTGCAATAGATACAGTCGTATCAGCTTCAAATCCTTTTCCTTCGTCAAATGTAATATAGGTCAAGTCATCATTAGCAGCTACGATCCCTTCTGCTACTGCAATTTCAGCCGTAATACCGTCCACATCACCATTTTGTAAAGCAACGACCATTTCTGGATAATTATCTTTTGGCGTTACATGGTTAACACCTTTGATCTGATCGATTACATCATCGTAATTCGTACCTAACTGACCAACTACATTTTTTCCGCTGAATTGCTGGATATCTGTATAATCCGCCTGCTCGCTATCTTTACGAACGATCATGATCATACCCTGTGAATCATAATATGGTGTTGTAAAATCCGCACTCTGTTCTCTTTTTTCATTTGCCGTCATACCCGCGATCACAGCATCCAGATCACCGCTATCCAAAGATGATAATAAGGAATCCCATGTCACTTGTTTGATTACAAGTTCCATACCAAGCTGATCTGCGATATTTTGTGCGATCATCACGTCATAACCATCTGCATAGCCAGAACCTTCTAGAGCGACCGAAGAATCTGTCTGAGTACTAGACAGCCAGTTAAATGGTGCATAATTACATTCCATCCCAACAACAAACTGTTCTTTATCATCGCTCGCAGATCCATCGCCGTTACCACAGCCCCCTAACACCGTCAACGCCATGGCAGACGCACATACGAAAGCACCAATTTTTCTTTTCATAAACTTTTCCTCCCTGATTGCATGCTTATAACAAAATAAGAGTCGTGCTATTAGCACGACTCATCTTTCTCAGGTCCTCTAATAGCGCCTCTTCATAAAATCTTATGAAGGAGTGATGCAAGTATTTCTTGCACCCCCAGGATCATGTCTACCAACATTTCTCCTTCGGCAATGATTACCTTTCCAACTGTTCATCACCTGCCGGCTCCCAGCTGTACTCTGATGCATTGCTGCCTCTAAACTCTCATTTGTATGTCCCTAATTATACGCGAAATATGCCTATTGTCAACCCTGACGCCATTTTATGCATTTCTAAAAAGCTTTCAAATGATCCTTCGTTTATGGATCCAATAATAAAAAAACCAGCAAAGAAGAACGATGATCACCAATCCATCCAACAAGGCGATGACACAGGCAAAAGGGTTGGCACACCGCAGCTGATCATGCAGATATTGCAAGTCATTCGGTGCGTACCCTTTCTCACACGGGCGCAATGCACGGCAGCAAAAAAAGACCGCATTGACCATATAGAGGCCGATTGCTCCCGTTATCAAAATGCTTTTTTGGATCTGTGGCTGCTGTAATAATGTTTTCCATTGTGTTTTCATATTGTCAGTATGAGCATAAACGAAAAAACTATGAAGCGCTCCTGTTTGTAAAACATATCCAAAAAAAACTGCCTGTTATGATCAACAGACAGTTTCGATCTTATTGAGCTGCTTTTACCATGAAATCACATACCTTGCGGGAGAATTCCATCGGATCTTCTACCGGGAATCCTTCGATCAGCATAGCTTGTGTATAAAGAACATCTGCATACTCTTTTACAGCATCTTTATCTTTCGCATATACGTTTTGCAATGCAGCAAAGATCGGATGTTTTGCATTGATTTCCAAGATACGAGTTGCTTTCATACCATATGGGTTTCCTTCTGGCATGGCAGACAGCACTTTCTCCATTTCAAATGACATGCCTTCATCACTGGACATGCAGACTGGATCATCAACCAATCGCGTAGAAATTTTTACATCTTGTACTTTATCTTTTAAAGCTTCTTTCAGATCTGCTAGCAGGTCTTTGTTTTCTTCTGCAGTTTGTTCTACTGCCTTCTTTTCTTCTTCACTAGCAAGATCGAGATCTCCTTGAGAGATGTTCTTAAATTGTTTCTCTTTATACGTACCTAAGGCCTGTAATGCGAATTCATCCACATTATCAGTCAAATAAAGAATCTCATATTCCTTTGCTTTCACAGATTGTACCATCGGCATGCGGTCAATCTTATCTACATCTTCTCCAGATACGAAATAGATATATTTCTGATCTTCTGGCATGCGGGCAATGTACTCATCTAACGTAACCAGTTTCTTTTCATGTGAAGAATAGAACAGCAGCAGATCTTGTAACAATTCCTTATGCATGCCATAGTCATTGTAAACACCAAATTTGATCTGCAGTCCAAAATTGCTCCAGAATTTTTCATACGCTTCACGCTCATTGCGCAGCATCAGCAATAATTCCGATTTGATTTTCTTTTCGATGCGGCTTGCTATCACTTTAAGCTGACGGTCATGCTGCAGCATTTCACGAGAGATATTCAAAGAAAGATCCTGTGAATCGACCAGACCTTTGACAAAGCGGAAATGTTCCGGGATCAGTTCTTCGGCTTTATCCATGATGAATACACCTCGGCTGTACAGCTGCAGTCCTTTCTTGTAATCCTGAGAATAATAATTCATCGGTGCTTTGCCTGGAATGAACAGCAATGATGTGAAGCTGACATTTCCTTCCACGCTAAAGTGGATCACTTTCTGTGGATCTGTAAAATCCATGAACTTATCTTTATAGAAATTGTTGTATTCTTCTTCCGTAATATCATTTTTATTGCGTTTCCACAATGGAACCATCGAATTCAACGTTTTCGTTTCAATGATCGTTTCATATTTTGGTTCTGCATTTTCATCGGCATTTTCTTCTTCTACTCGTTTCTGCTCTTCTACTTCCATACGGATCGGATAACGAATATAATCAGAATACTTGCGGATCAATCGTTCAATTTCATACTGAGCCAAGAACTCATCATAATTTTCGTCTTCTGTATTCTCTTTCAGATACAGGGTGATCTCCGTACCCCAGCCTTCTTTTTCACAAGCTTCTAAGGTATAACCATCACTGGCATTGCTCTCCCAGCGATGAGCTTCATCTTCTCCATATTTACGAGACGTAACGACTACCTTTTGGGCAACCATGAATGCAGAATAGAAGCCGACACCAAACTGACCGATGATATCGACGTCACTTTCTTTACCATCTTCCAGTTTTTGTTTAAAAGCGAGTGAACCGCTCTTCGCAATCGTTCCTAAATTCTCTTCCAATTCTTCTTTGCTCATACCTAATCCATTATCACGGATCGTGATCGTACGCGCATCACGGTTTACATCCAGATGAATCTCAAAAGCATCTCGATTGACATCCTGATAGTTTTCTGTCAATGAAAGATAATACAATTTATCGATTGCATCACTCGCATTGGAAATCAATTCACGCAAAAATATTTCCTTATGTGTATAGATCGAATTGATCATCAGATCCAATAATCGTTTTGACTCTGCCTTGAACTGTTTTTTTCTGCTCATGCTACATTCCTCCTCATTAGCACTCAATATTTAAGTCTGCTAAAAGTATATCGCACTACCTTAGCACAGTCAACACCTGAGTGCTAATTTTTTTGTTTTTTCACATTTCTCTTCGTTGTAAGCCAAAAAGCTTCCCAATAAAGCAACAAAAAGACCACAACAGCAAGATGATCCTTTTCACTGTTGTGATCCCATCCATTTATAGAATACCAAAGAAAGTCCCGATACAAGAGATGATGATCAAGAAAACCAAGATCGTTGTCGTTTTGACATTTTTCCCAAGCAGCCAATACATGATGCCAAAGGTAAGCAGCGGCAGCAAACAAGGCATGATCTGATCGATATAAGTCTGTAACGGTTTGCTTGCTTCTGAAACTCCGATCTCCAATGGAATCGTGATATTGACCGTAGATGCAATCATGGCACCAATGACCATCAAACCCAGGATCGAAGCTGCTTTTGTCAGATTCTCCACGATTCCGCTGCTGCTCATATCACCGAAGAATCGTACGCCATATCTAACGCCAGCTTTCAGGCAATAGAAACGAGCCAAAAAACCTGGTATGTTAATGATCAGAAAGAATGCGATCGGACCGATGATGCTGCCTTGTTGGGAAAATGAAACACCAACACCAATAGCAATGGTCAACAAAGTACCCCAGAAGAAGGAATCTCCAATACCGGCCATCGGTCCCATCAATGAAGTTTTTACAGCGCTGATGCTGGAAGGATCAAAATGTTCATCTTTTACATTTTCTTCTTCCATTGCTGCCGTAATACCTGCTAACAGCGTAACGATGTGAGGCGTGCAAGACATAAATTCCAAGTGACGCTGCATGGCCGATGACATTTTTTCTTTATCATTGCCATAAAGTTTTTTCAATACCGGCAGCATCATATAACAATACATCAAATTCTGCTGCCGTTCATAATTCCATGCAGAGTCCAACGTACAAGAACGCGTAAATACCTTTCGAAGTTCCTTTTTTGTAATCAATGATCCTTTGCTAGAATTCGTTGTCATCGACATAAACCTCCTTTTGTTTTTTGCTGTCAGAGAAGAAGCCTAGTGCTGCAATCACAAGGCCAGCCAAAGCAACACCAAATACCGGAATCTTTAAATAGGCAGCCAGTAAAAAACCTGCTAATAAGTATGGAGATAGCTCCTTTGTTACGATCATTTTCGCTAACATGGCAAAACCGACTGCAGGAAGGATCCCTGCTGCAACATCCATGCCGCGTGTGATAAATTCTGGTATCAGCGCCAGCACATCTTCAATCACCGGAACACCTAGATAGAAAGCAATGCCGACTACTAAAGATAAGACCACTTTATTACCGATTCCGGCAAAACGCGCGATCCACTCAACCTTTTTATAATCTCCTTCAGCAGCATATTTATCTGCTAAATGCGTTGCCCAAGTCAACACGAACATCATCTGTAAATTGTCAAACAGCAGGACCAATGTTGCCACTGGAACAGCCAATGCAACGGCCGCCCCGACTTCCTGACCGGTTAAGATCACAAATGAAGTCCCAATGATTGCTCCAGAAGTACTATCTGGCGGATTGCTGGCACCAATTGGTACAGCCCCTAGAAAAATCAATTCTAACGTTGCCCCGACCATGATACCAATCTCCAGTTTTCCCAGTACCAGGCCGACCAAAGCAGCAACGACGATCGGACGATTGTTCATCGTCGAGCCCCAGTAACAGTGCATATAACCGATAAATGCTACTAAAGTAATCAGCAATGCTTGTATCAACAAATTATCACTCATATCTGTTCCCTCTTTTCATCTTATAATAAATCAATGACTTTTTGTTTCGTATCACCAGGAACAAGACGTACTTCCAATTCAATTCCTTGGTCATTTAGTTCTCTGAGCATCTGTTCGTCTTCCTGGCTGATAAACACCGCTTTTGAAATCTGGCGTCGATCTTCTCTTTGTTTCATGCCGCCGATATTGATCGTTTTGATCCGCTCCACTGTTTTACAAAGACGATACGCATCTTCTACGCTTGCGACGATGATGAATAATTTATATTTGTCTGTCACACCGCTATTCAAAGCATTGATCGAATCATCAATGGATTTCATGACTAATTTTATTCCTGTTGGTTTTGCCATACGCATGGCGCTCATTTTCAATTCATCTTTCATCAGTTCATCATTCGCGATCAAGATACAATCAGAATCTAAAAATTTAGTCCAAGAAAAAGCAACTTGTCCATGTAATAGCCGATGATCAATTCTTGTCAGTTTTATCATGTCTCTTACCTCCGGATCCTTTCAACTGCTTCAATGACAGCACGAACGTGTTCACCACTGACTTCACCGTCATCTTGATAAGTATCTTTAAAATAACTTCCTACGATTGCACCATCCGCATACACAAATTGTTTTGCCATATTTTCTGGTGTGATCCCTGCACCGACAATTAACGGAAAATCTCCGATCGCATCGCGGAATTGGCAGATTTTTTCTAAGGAAGTCTCCTGCCCGGTCGCATCTTGCGTTACACAGATTGCATCACAGCGGGTCATCGCGATCTTGAGGTCATCTTCAACGCTGTTTTCTGATAATACCGGCTGATATTTAAACCGCACACCGCCAAGCACTTTTCCGCTATATCTGCTTCGATATAATTTGAAAAATGCATCTAACGTATCTTCATCCCTTGGTTTTACATGTCCCACCACAGAATCCAGCTGCACGAAAGCTGCCTGATATTTTTCTGCCAAATAAAAACCCATCGGATCGACATTTAAGCAATTAACGCCATAAGGAATATCCAGATGCAAGCGTTGGATGTAGTCCAATGCTTTTTCCATATTGTGGTACTCGCCAAAATAGTTTTCTACAATGATGCAATCCACACCGTTTTCAACATATAGATCAATTTCCCTCTTCATTCGTTCTTCAATATCAGCATCATTTTCTCCTTTTAAATGAAGCATAGCCAAGATTGGTTTTTCCTTTTTGAACAACGATAAGAATCCATTTTTATCATTCATTATTTTTCTCCTCAAAAATCCTCTTCTTCTGTTGCTGATTCCATGATGTATTGCGCACCCATGCGGGCATCCGCTTGAATTTTCATCGCTGCAGCTTCATCCAGCTGACCAGGGTGTTCTAAACATACAGACAACAACATATTTAAATTCATCCCGGAAAACAAATGCACATTTTCCAAAACAACCAAAGAATACATGGCAGTAAAAACACTGGCACCGTACAGATCGGTCAAGATCACATATTCTTTTTGTGGATCTCGTAAGATCTCTGTTTTCAATTCTTTACTGAAGTCTTCCGCCAGTTTGCCAGGTTCCAGCGTATAAACTTCAACGTCGTATGCAATCTCGCCAATGATCATTTTCGCAGTATCCAATAAGCCTTCTGCTAATCTCCCATGTGAAGCTAATACAATCTTTCGTTCCATCGGTTCCTCCTAACTTGTATTATCTTGTATTTTATGAATACATCTTAACACGTGTGTGTAAGCGCTGTCAATTCTTGAAGTTAAAAAATTTTTAATTATAATTAAATTTGTAGAAAGAGCAGGTATGACAGATGAAAGCATTAAAGCAGTTTAGCGCTGTTACCCTTCAAGAACAGCTGCATGATGAATTATTAAAGCAAATAAAAAGCGGTCAATACCAGCCGGGTGACCGCATTCCATCTGAAATGCAATTAAGTGCTATGTATCATATCAGTCGCGTAACGGTACGAAATGCTATACAACAATTAGTTGACGAAGATCTCTTGATAAAGCGTCATGGCAAAGGCACATTTGTAAAAGCTGTCGTCCACAAAGAAGAAGTTTATACAGGAGGCAGCTTCACAGACACTTGCCTGCGCATGAATGCGACCCCTTCTACAATGATCATCGAATGCAAAATAAGCCCTATGGAAAAAGAAATTGCCTCGCTGTTTACTGAAAATGCTGAACAGTGTATCGAAATAAAACGTGTTCGCTTGGTCGATGAGGTTCCCTGCATCATCGAGATCGATTATTTCCCGGTCGAATTTCAATTTTTACTTACACAGCGCTTAGAAAAATTATCCTTGCTGAAACTGGTTTCTAACCAGACCGGCATCCGCCCTTCTAATTTCGAAGATCATTTTTCAATCATCTATGCAAACAAAACATTCGCAGATCTGCTTAACTGCGCTGTACGAACACCGCTATTAGAAGTAACACAGCGCGTAATGACCTTTGATAACAAGACCATCTATGTGAATAAGCAATACATCCTGACCAGCAAATACATTTATGCTGTACGTTCTTCAAAATAAGGATTTTACAAAAAAACTGCCATCGAATCGAATTTCAATCTTCATTCCAATGGCAGCTTTTTTTATATTTGGATATGTCTAGGACACATCCCTGCTCAAATCAACAGGATGCGCCTCGTCTTCATTAAATATAGTTTCAATCTGCATCACCTTCCTTGTGTTATGCTTTCTGTCTACACTATAGCATAACTTATGAATGATACAAGATAAGTGGCAAAACTTGCCGATCTGCTAGACAATTCCGTTTATCCAGTTTGAAAAAAACAAGGAATTTTGCGAAATTATGTGAATTATTCAAAATACGTGCAACTCGCCTTCATTTCAGTATAATAATACATATAGAAAGAAAGGGCGGGTGATTACGTGTATCTAGTTTACTTTATTGCTATCTTATCATTGCTGCAGCTGATCATGTTCCGCATGCCTGGATTGTTATTGATTCTCGTGGTCGCTTATGCCATCTATTCACTTATACAATCTCGCAAATTGCATCAGAGCTCCTATGCACACTCCTCGCAATCAGGAAACAGCCAAAACTACAACAACGCTTCCGCACGCAAAGCAGATCAAGATGTCTTTGATGCGGAGTATACCGAACATGAACTTTAAGGGCATTTCAACAAATGCTCTTTTTTCTTAAAAAAACGATCATTTCAGCCATGATCGTTTTTCTTTTATTCACTGCGTAATGCCTCTACCGGATCTTTTTTAGAAGCGATCCTTGCAGGAATGAGGCCGGCAATCGTTGTCAGTATCAAAGATATCAACACAAGCACAACACCACCGGCAGCCGGTAACATAGCAATATTTTCCACACCGGTCAACTGTTCCACAATCAGTGAAATCGGCAGATCCAACAACAGCGTCACCAGAATACCTAGCAAACCTGAGATCAATCCAATGATGAATGCCTCTGCATTGAATACATGCGAAATATCTTTCTTGCTTGCACCGATAGCCCGAAGGATGCCAATTTCTTTTGTTCTTTCTAATACAGAAATGTATGTGATGATACCGATCATGATACTAGAAACGATCAATGAAACGCTGACAAATGCCATCAACACGTAACTGATCATATCAATGATCGTGGTAACCGATTCCATCATGGTTCCTACGATATCATTGTATGTGATCACATTAGCTTCATCGCCATTTTCCTTCTGCATCGTATTATACTCGTCAATTGCATCTGCGATCATTTCTTTATCTTCAAATGAATTTGCATAAATACTGATCGAACTTGGCGTGTCAAGATCCACCGCACCCAGCTTAATCAGGTTGCTTTCATAGGTCGCATTGCGATTTTCACTATAGTCGCTCATGAACTGTGTCAATTCCTGTTGGCTCATCGATGCAAACTGCATCTGTTGCTGCGGCGTCAAAGATGTGAGATCCATCTCCTGCTGTGAGTCAAATTCCACCTGAGTAAACACATTCACATCCGGATGTGCTTTCTGCTCTTTCACGATCGCTGAATTTTCCGACTGCTCGATCACATATGAAACCAGATCACTCGTATAGTAAATACCGCCCATTTCCCTTTTTGAAGACCCTTCGGTTGGCGCGATGATGCCAACCACACGCATGGTTTCACCATTTGCGACGGCTTCAGCCAGAAAATCTTCATCCTCGCTCATATTGATCCACAGATCATTCACATTACGATAAAGATCGCTATTCAATACCAATTTAAACTCCATGCCTAATAAGTCTTCTACGCTGTAGCTTTCTCCTTTGCTGAGCGTGACTTCTCCGCCATCTTGCAAAGCCTGAAAGCTGTCAATGACTTCCTGCTGATCCATCAAACCAAGTGAATAGAGTGCATAATCACTAATTTCACGATTCTCATCTACAGCTAATACCACTTCATTATAAGCCGAAGGCCATGCCCCTTCGATCAGCTCATATTCATCATCTCTTAATTCTTCACTCTCTGGAAGCTGATTCCACACTTCATTCTGTGAAGAACTTGCGCTTCCCATGAAAGCTTCACTTAATTGATTCATCGTAGAGAAACCCAACTGATCCAACAATTCATTAGGACTGACTTGTACCAATCCGCTTTCACTATTTTCATTGTAAACATTCAATTGCAGGTCATAACTATATTCAATTGCTTTTGCATAGTCTTTTAACGCAGAATTCTCACTTTCCGCATATTGTTTGAAAGCTTCCAGGTTATTTTTATCCATTTTCTCGGACATCGTTTCCAGCATGTCTTTGATCATTGCCTTCGTATAGACCCGGTCATCTTCATGTTCTGCGTCTTCATTGCTCAATCCCATCATCGTTTCCATCATGGCAGTCATATCCATCGAACTATCTTCGATCGTAATCGGATAAGAAGACAAGGTATCTCGTTCCACACGATCAATGTATGATTGTACACCGTTCGAAAGCGATAAGATCAAAGCAATGCCGATGATTCCGATACTTCCGGCAAATGCAGTTAAAAACGTACGTGCTTTTTTCGTCATCAAATTATTCAAGCTCAAAGAAAGAGCAGTCGCAAAAGACATCGACGGTCTTCTTTTGACGGTCTCTGCCAATTTATTTGAATCTTTCTTTTCCTCATATGGGTCACTGTCATTGACGACCTCTCCATCTAACAAAGTAATGATGCGGGTAGAATATGCATCTGCCAGTTTTGGATTATGCGTAACCATGATGACCAGCTTGTCATCGGCAATTTCTTTTAACAATTCCATGATCTGCACGATCGTTGCTGAATCCAAAGCCCCGGTCGGTTCATCTGCCAATAAAATATCCGGGTCATTCACCAATGCACGTGCAATGGCAACACGCTGCATCTGCCCGCCGCTCATCTGGCTGGGTCTTTTATACATTTGATCAGCCAGGCCCACTTTTTCCAGTGCCGTTTTTGCACGCTGTCTGCGTTCTTCCTTGCTGACCCCTGAAAGAGTCAATGCCAACTCTACGTTTGAAAGTACATTTTGATGCGGGATCAAATTGTAGCTTTGGAAAACAAAACCAATGGAATGATTACGATATTCATCCCAATCACGATCACTGAATTCTTTGGTCTGTTTCCCATTGATGATCAATTCGCCGCTGGTATAGTGATCTAAACCACCAATAATATTCAACAATGTTGTTTTTCCGCACCCGCTTTGTCCCAGTATGGAAACAAATTCATTCGAACGAAAAGACAAAGTGATTCCTTTTAAGGCATGCACTACTTCATTACCACTGTCATAATCTTTTTTTATCTGTTTTAATTCAAGCATTACAAGATTCTCCTTTTTAGATATGCTCATTTCATACTTTTCCATGTAATTCTGTAGAAATGGTATCACTCCCCTTTTAAAAACACAATAGGTGATTGGTATGCTGAGCCAAGTTCACGTGTGAGGTTCTGTGCATTTCAAAGCTCAAATGTAATGCAATCCATCATACAACAATCCCCTTTATAGAGCACTGTTTTCTATCAAGCAAAGTCCTTCATTTCCTGATTGAAACGAATAAATACATTATGTATAATTTCTCTATGAATAAAAAAAGCCATAAAATGATCAATAAATTAAAAGAAGTATTATATCCGCATCGCCATCTTTTTATTTGGGGACGCAATACGTTTCGCTTTGAGCTCTTCTACCGTTTGCTGATGATCATCGTCCTTCATCCACTGATCAATTTTTTATTAAATTATTACATCAATAATACCAGCTATGCGTCTTCTTTGACAAATTTTAACATCTTTTATGCTTTTCTCACCCCAGTTGGTATGTTGATCGTGCTCATTATCACTTTAATCGCTCTGCTTGCAATCGTATTTGAGTTATTAACTTTAACAGCGATGACGTATTGCATGATAAAAAAGATCGATTATACGGTTTCTTCCCTATATTCAAGCACCTATGCACACCTAAAAGCCCTGTGGCATCCCTCTTCCCTGCTGGCTCCGATCTACTTTATCGGATTATTGCCGTTGACGCATATTGGTTATATCTCCTCTTATCTTACCAATTTTCAAATACCGAATTTCATCACTAATGAACTTTCGTTAACAGTTTCAGGCAGATGGATCATCATTTTGTTTTTTCTCTTTATTTTTATCCTTTACGGATTGTCTGCATTCGTTCCCTTGTTCTTATTCCGATCAGACGCAACGTTTTGGAAAGCCTGCAAAAAAAGTTTTTGCACCGTAGGGCAGATGCCGCGAAAATATCAGATACGTTTATCTTTGCTGATCATCTTCTGTCTGTTATGTAATCTTTCCTTTTTTCACTGGGTCCCGATCCCCATCTTAAAAAACAGCGACTTTAACATTTATTTATTCCGCTATTTGTTCCATTCTTATCATTTCCGCATTCAGTTATTATGCACCATCAGCTACTGGTTTTTTCTTTACATCCTTTCCATGTTCTTTCTTATTTGCATCCTTTGCTTATATGAAAAAGTTAGTTCTCCTTTGACCATTGAGATCAAGGAAGAATTTCCATCTTTTATTCTGCGTTTTTCCGCAAAGCTCAAACGTTCAGCGATAACGGTTTCTTCCCGTCTGTGGAACCATCTGCAAATGTTCTCTCATCGCTGGGCCAAGGTTTGGCTGCTTTGTCCCTTCATGATCATCGTCATGTTTTTTTACCTCGATCAAAAACCGCTGTTCCATTCCCCATGGGTCATTGGCCATCGCGGGGATGGGCATGCACCGGAAAATTCTTTAGCTGGAATTCAAAGTGCTTACGAACATGGAAGTGACTATGCAGAAATCGACATTCAGCTGACCAAAGACAATCAACTGATCGTCTTTCATGATACGACCACGGCTCGTCTGTCTAATCATAAATTGGCGATTGCTGACCACACACTGCAGCAATTGCAAAATGTCGATCTAATTTCTCGCAATCAACATTATACGATGCCTTCATTGCAAGAAGCCATCGATGCAGCAAAAACATACGATGCTTCCTTTGGATTGTTGATCGAATTAAAGCCAGCAAAAGGAAAAGCTGCAGAAATGGTTCAAGCGCTGATCCAGCTGATCGAAGACAATCATTTCGAAGAGCGGGCAATCTTTATGTCCATGGATTATGAAGCTGTCACACTATTGCAGCAGCAGCGTCCAGATTGGTGGACCGGTTATTGCATCTTCGGATCTCTTGGAAAGATCGATCAGCGTCTTCAAGTTGATTTTCTTGCCATTGAAGAAGGGCTAGCAAATACACGATTCTTAGAACAGGCAAGAAACAATGGCATTCCTGTCTATATCTGGACTGTCGACGACTATTATGCGGTTCTTAACTACCTGCGAATGGGTGTCAGCGGCATTATCGGAGATAATGTGCAGGATATCCGCTATGCAGTTAATGATTATGAACAACGTAATGATGAAACATATGTCTATCAAGGAAGAGGCTATCCAAAAGAACTTGCGCCATGAAAGGAAGGATAAGATGAGCGAACTAGAAAAAATGAAACAAGGACGTTGGCACGATGCGAATAATGATGAAGAATTGCTTCAGAAACGCTTAGCTGCTGAAGATCTCTGTTTTTTATTTAATCACACACGTCCAAAAGATCATGATTCAAAACAGAAAATCTTACGTCAATTGCTGCCCCATGCGCATCCAAGTGCATGCATACTAGCTCCTTTCTATGCTGATTATGGGGAATATTGCTTTATCGGTGAACACACATTCATCAATCATCATGCATACTTGATGGATGGAGGCGACATCCACATCGGCGCCTTTTGTTTTATCGGCCCCAATTGCGGCATCTATACTGTACAGCATCCGCTTTGCTGGCAAGAGCGCGATTGCGGATATGAAAGAGCCAAACCGATCACGATCGGTGATCATGTATGGATCGGTGCAGATGTTACGATCTTGCCTGGTGTTACGATCCACGAAGGAGCGATCATCGGCGCAAAAAGTGTAGTCACCTGCGACATTCCTCCGCATGTGATCGCTGTCGGAAATCCTTGCAAGATCCTTCGCCCGATCACTGAAGAAGACCGTATTTCATCCGATCTTACCATGTGATGTGCTCTGCAATATTTAACAAATACGATGGATCATTTATTTTTATGGTATTCTTAACCATTTTTCTATTTATCACTAGACAATTTCATACGTTATAGTAAAATGTAAGAACAAATGGATTCAACTTTCATGAAAAGGATGGGGGAAAACATGAAGATCATCATCATAGGAAATGGCAAAGTTGGTTTTGCAATTGCTAAACAGTTAAGTCACGAAGGATATGAGATCACCATAGTTGAAAACAAACCACAGGTACTTAATCTAACAATGAATGTACTGGATGTCGTCGGTGTTTATGGTAATGGCTGTAATTATGATGTGCTCAAGGAAGCGAATGTCGAACAAGCCGATCTTGTGATCGCTGCTACTTCCAGCGATGAAGTCAATATCATCAGCTGTCTTCTAGCAAAAAAGATGGGTGCAGATCATACGATTGCCCGTATTCGAAATCCAGAATATGTACGCGGATTACGAATGTTAAAAGAAGATCTTGGACTCAGCATGCAGATCAATCCAGAACAAACAGCAGCCAGAGAGATCGTCCGCTCATTGAGCTTTGCCAACAGCATTAAGGTCAGTTCGTTCGCAAAAGGACGGATGGAATTAGCAGAAATCAAGATCAAAGAAGGAAACCCGCTATGTGATCAAACCATTTATCAGATTGACAGTGCCTTAAAGTCGCAAGTGCAGTTTGTCGCAATTCAACGTGACGGCCAAGCAATCATCCCGGATGGCATGACCCTGTTACAGGAAAATGACAAGGTGACCCTGACTGCCACAGCGAAACAATTAGAAAAATTTTTATGTGAAACCGGCATCATTGAACATCGTGCCATTCACGAGCTCATGATCATCGGCGGTGGAAAGATCACATTCTATCTAGCTCCGATGCTGATGGAAATGGGAATTGCTGTTAAAGTCATTGAAATCAAACGGGATCGCTGTGAAGAATTAGTCGAACGTTTCCCATTATTGACCGTGATCCACGGAGACGGTACTGATCATGAACTTCTCCTATCTGAAAATTTAGAAGAGATGGATGCATTCATTGCATTAACAGATAATGATGAAGAAAACGTCATTACTTCCATGTATGCTTCCAGCCACGGCGTACCGCGCGTATTGCCAAAAGTCAATCGAATCGCACTCGGCTTCTTATTAGAGAAATTAGGATTGGAGAATACGATCACACCTAAAAATTTAACAGCCAATCAGATCGTACAATATGTACGTGCCATGCAGAACACATTGGGAAGCAGCGTCGAGTCGCTTACCAAGATTGTCGATGATCAAGTAGAAGTTCTAGAGTTCCGCGTTCGTGAAAATTGCCGGTTTATCAATCAGCCTTTAAAAGAGATCAAATTCAAAAAAGGAATCCTGCTCAGCAATATCCTGCGGAAAGGAAAAGCAACGATTGCCAGCGGCAACTCTACCGTTTCATTAGGAGACACCGTGATCATCATCAGCCAGCTGCACGGTTTAAGGGAGATCAATGATGTTCTCGCTTAATCGTCGTTTACATAAGCTGAACTGGAGAGTCATCGGCTACATTGTCGGCTATGCATTGATCATTGAAGGCTGTCTGCTCTTTCTTCCCCTGATCGTTGACTTGATTTATGGTGAACATGTTGCTCATGCTTATCTGCTCACCATCATCACCTGTATTTTATGCGGTGCGCTGCTATCAACCTTAAAATCCGATCATTCCTACTTTGCAAAAGATGGTTTGATTGCTGTTGGATTGACCTGGCTCGTCGTATCCATATTTGGCGGTCTTCCATTCTTTTTCACCAAAGAGATCCCCTCTTTCGTCGATTGCTTTTTTGAAACCGTATCTGGTTTTACCACAACAGGTTCAAGCATACTCACCAACGTAGAAGTGTTGTCGCATGCTTCCCTATTTTGGCGCAGTTTCACTCATTGGATCGGCGGTATGGGAATTCTCGTTTTCCTCCTTGCACTCGTCCCAAGGTCAAATGACCGGATGATGCACATCATGCGTGCTGAAGCACCCGGTCCGATCATCGGCAAGCTTGTTCCACGTTTAAGGGAAAGTGCTGCGATCCTCTATAAGATCTATTTTGTCCTGACGATCATTATGGTCATCTTCCTGCTCATCGGCGGCATGCCATTGTTTGATTCTCTCTGCACTGCCTTTGGCACAGCAGGAACAGGCGGTTTTTCAACCAAAAACAATAGTATTGCTTATTTTGACAGTGTTTATCTGGAAATGGTCATATCTTGCTTCATGCTGATATTTGGTATCAATTTTAACTTATTTTATTTCATTTTGATCAAAAACGTACGTTCCGTTTTCCGCAATGAAGAAGTGCGCATGTATCTGATGATCGTTTTATTCAGTGTCGTCGCAATAGCTATCAATATTTCTTCAACGGTAGATGGTTCTTTATTACAAGCGTTCCGTTATTCGATATTCCAAGTAGCTTCTGTGATGTCAACGACCGGTTTTTCAACTGCTGATTTCAATTGCTGGCCAATGTTCTCTAAAATGCTTCTATTGATTTTGATGCTGATCGGTGCATGTGCTGGTTCAACAGCAGGCGGTTTGAAGATCAGCCGTTTGCTGATCTTGCTGAAACAGACGAAATTAGATTTACAGCGCTTGGTTCACCCACAAAAAGTAGACGTGATCACCATGGATGGAAAAAAAGTCGATAAAACGGTCGTCCATCAAATTTGTAGTTATTTCTTCTGTTTCATGTTGATTTTAGTTATCATCCTGTTTATCGTTTCTTTGGATAACTTTGATCTGCAATCTACCGTAGGTGCATGCTTTGCTTGTCTTGGAAATGTAGGACCAGGTTTGGGCGTTGCCGGACCATTAGGCAATTTCTCTATGTTCTCTGATCTTTCAAAGATCACATTATCATTTGCCATGTTGATCGGCCGTTTGGAAATTTATCCAATTTTGATCTTTGTTGCAGCTTTTCTGCATCGCGATTCACATAAACATTACAACAAATAAAAATAAAAAGATGTAACGATTTGAGTGTATGTTCAAAATACATTACCGTTACATCTTTTTTATAAAAAAAGTGAACAAATGCGTTCACTAATGAAACATGTCTTTTTTGATGAAGATCCAAGTAGCGATCCCCATGGCAATCAATGCCAAGATCATTGGCATCAGCCATGTTTGTGCTGCTGGCAAACCGCCTACGTTCATGCCATAAAAACCAAAGATGATATTTGGAATGGCCATGACGATCGTAATGACTGTCAATACTTTCATGACTATATTCAAGTTATTCGAAATGACAGAAGCAAAAGCATCCATCGTACCTGACAAGATGTTGGAATAAATATTACACATCTCGATTGCCTGATGGATCTCGATCAGCACATCATCCAGCAGATCTTGATCTTCTTCATAAAGCTTGATAAATTTGCCGCGCATGATCTTGTTGATGACGATCTCATCACTTTTCAATGACGTGGAAAAATAAACCAATGATTTTTCCAGCCCTAGCATCTGGATCAGCTCTTCATTTTTCATGGATTGATGCAATTTCTGTTCTGTACGGGAAGACAAACGATCGATCTGACGCAGATAAATCAAATAGCGCTGTGAAATTCGCAACAGCAGCAATAATAAGAATCTCGTCTTCATGTCTGTGCGCACACCGCGCACGATTCCGTTCGCCATATCCTCTATGTTGAGATTTTCATGCAAACTAATGGTAATGACATAACCTTTCATGATGACGACGCCTAATGGCAAAGTCGTATATTGCAATGTGTTTTCGTCATAATGATCTTCTCTTTCCTCGGAACTTGGATAATCGACAATGATCAACGTCTGGTTTTCGTCATCATCATAGTCAATATGCGCATTTTCTTCCTCATCTAAAGATGATTTTACAAATTCCGGCAGAACACCGATCTTATGTACGAGAAAATCAACTTCTTCATCTGTAGGAGTGACCGCATTGATCCAGCAGCCTGGTTCTGGCTGTTCGATTCGTTTTGTCACATTATCAAAAGACTTGTAAAATTCAAGCATATTCATATCCTCCTTTTCTGCAGGAGGACTATTCTGTACATGCCTCCTGGTCTGTTGTGCTTTCAATATTCATATAATAATTCGCTTCGGGCTCAGGAGCCATATACAACACCTTCTTTCACTCTTTCGCTATTATAACACAATCCTTCCTGAATAGCGTATCACAAAATCAAAAAATTGAACAAAAAAAAACGCTGTGTTCAGCGTTTGTGTTCAGCGTTTTTATTCTTTATCCTTCCATTGCCGCAATGCGGCTAATGGCTGCGAAAATCCACTTTCACAATAACGGCTTGCTTGCCGCATGCCTTGTTGATGTTCGCGCATCACTTCTTCATAAAATCCGCGGGCAGAAATGCGCATCGCCCCTTGGCCGATAGCAATCAGTTGTTCCAGACCGTCAGAGGTTGCTACAGATACACGAAAAGCTTTAGCTAGCTGATGTGTCGCTTGTTCGATATAACTATCTGCAGTTTGTGCACTTTTCGTATAGACGACATAAATATTATCGACTTTTTGAATAGATCCGCCTTGTTCTTTTACTTTATAAGCATCAAAGACAAGGATCAATGTGCATTGGCGATATCCTTGATAATTGCACATGATCTGTATCAAGGCATGCCGTGCCGCATCCAGATCTTGTTTTGCTAATTCAGATAATTCTTCCCAATCATGAATGATATTGTAACCATCTACCAGCAAGCATTCTGGCAGATTTGCTTCTTTGTTCAAGCGTTGCTGTTCATGCCGTTCATAGCTTTCGCGATGATTGACCTTCTGTTTTTTCGCTTTGTACGTCTGATCAAAGATTGCTTGAAGTTCTTCATCCTCTTGAAGGGAAGATTGGACTTTTTTTGTATTTGATCGTTTGATCGGTGTGTTCGAAGGCGTCTTTTTGATCTGATAGCTGAAAGGCAGGTGCATATGCTGTTCAACTTCATTCCATGGCACATAGAATCCCGCTCCATGCGCACAGAAGATCGAACCACAAGGGTGGTCAACATCATGGTCGCAGTCATATCCTCTTTTTTCTAAAACGCTCTGTGCCTGTTGACATGGCCGATAGTCTGCAAAGGTATAGTACAACCGTCCGCTCCCTTTCGTATAAGAAGAGAGTTCCTTTGCGACTAGCTGCATGCCGGAAAGCGGTGCACAACCAGATAAACGAGCAAACCCTTCTTTTGCTTCTTGCAGCTGAAAACTGCCTTGGATTCGTTCAATTTCAAAAATGGCACGTCCCAAGGCATCTTGTGGCACCTCCATGCGGAAATCGCAGTACGGTTCCAATAGGACGCTTTTGCCGCGGCGCAATCCATGGCGGATCGCACGATAAACCGCTTCACGGAAATCTCCGCCTTCCGTATGTTTCAAATGTGCTTTCCCGCTTAACAGAGTGATACGAAGATCTGTGATCGGAAAACCGCCTAATACACCGGGATGTTCTTGTTCTAATACATGTGTCAGGATCAAGCGCTGCCAAGAAAGTGCCAGATCTTCTTCTGAACAGCGACTATCCACCTGCAATCCGCTGCCCGGCGGCAGAGGTTCCAGCAACAGATGAACTTCTGCATAATGACGCAACGGTTCAAAATGACCGACCCCTTCTACTGGTTCCATGATCGTTTCTTTATAGATCACACTTCCATCATCCACAGCAACTTTCAAATGAAACCGCTCGGATAATTGCTGCTGAAGTACTTCACATTGAATTTCCCCCATTAACTGAACATGCAGCTGCTGGCTGTTTTCATCAAAATGAACATGCAGCTGCGGATCTTCCTGAGCAAGCTGTTTGCAAGCCATATACAACGTAGTCAGATCGCCATTGGCAAGCGGATGCAATTGATACGTCATATATGGTGTAAGCGAAGCTTCGATCTGCGCTTTTTCAAATCCGAGTCCCTCTCCTGGATACAATGATCGGATCCCTTTAACTGCACAGATCATCCCTGCACTTGCTGATTGCAGCAACTCATAATTTTTCCCACAATAGCGGCGCAGCTGATCAGCTTTTTCATCTTGATAAAGTTTTTCTTTTACCCGCAGCATGCCGCCAGTGATCTTTAGATGTGTCAAACGATTTCCCTGTTCATCCACATTGACTTTAAATACACGTGCACCAAATGTACTCGGATAAGCACGCATTCGTGTATAACGGTCCATGGCAGCAAAGAGATCTTCAACACCTTGCATCTTTAAGGCAGATCCGAAAAAGACAGGAAATAGTTTTCTTTCTTGGATCAAAGAAGCGATCATCTCTTCTTCAATATTCCCGGTTGCCATATATTGTTCCAAAGCAGCTTCGCTGCACAAAGCGGCTTCTTCTTTCCAGTGATCACTGGCATCAAAACAAACGCAATGTTCATCAAGTTCTTTCTGCAGTTTCTCCATGATCTGCAAAGATCCCTCATGGGCAATATCCATCTTATTGACGAACAGAAAACAAGGGAGACCGTAATGCTGCAACAAACGCCAGATCGTACGTGTATGTGCTTGTACCCCATCCAGTGCACTGACAACGACGAGCGCATAATCCAACACTGATAACGTCCGTTCCATTTCAGCTGAGAAATCAACATGCCCAGGCGTATCTAGTAAAGTATATCCGTTTCCGTTATAAGGAAGATATGCCTGTTTTGAAAAAATAGTAATTCCACGTTGCATTTCCTGCTGATAAAAATCCAATGTCGCATTCCCGTGATCGACACGTCCGCGCTTACGTATACTGCCGCTAAGATAAAGCAGCCCTTCACTTAATGTTGTCTTCCCTGCATCAACATGTGCTAATAAACCCAGCACGATCTGTTTGTTTTTCTGATGCTCCATGACCATTCCTCCCTTCCGCATTCGCTTTTAATCATATCATACTCTTTGAATCTCGTCGACAAAGCTTCCGCGTGCAAAATAAAAAGACCGAATCGGCCTTTTTATCTGGTTGTAAAGTTTTGCAAGCTGTAGTTATCCAAGTGCAGCTGTAACCGGAGGATATTCATTCGTGCTCTTCATTGAGGTTGTTGAGAGGATCGCACGATCTTTTGGTTGTATTGGCTGTAAATCCCTGTTATTAGTTACCCTTGTCTAACCAAATTCAGTATAGCATAGTAAACTTCAGAAATCCAGTCTTTTTATGAAAAAAGTTAGTTTTAGCTAATATTTTATTTGTTCTTTTGTTTAAATTTTTGATAATCTGCCGTATGCAGAACCGCATTCACATGTTCGATCTGCGCTTGGTTTGGCGGCTCGATACCTTCTAATGGATAAGGAATGCCCAGCTCCTTCCATTTGTAAACGCCCAGCGTATGATATGGCAGCACTTCAAAACGCTCGACATTTCCAAGTGAACGGACAAACGCATCCAATCGTTGCAAATCTTCCTCACTGTCATTTCGTTGAGGAACCAACACATGGCGGATCCAAACCGGTTGATGAATTTCATCAAGATAACGCGCACATGATAAGATGTTCTGATTGCTCCATCCCGTCAATTGCTGATGTTTTGCATCATCGATCTGTTTGATATCAAGCAGAACCAGATCAGTCAATTCCATCAATTGCCGAAATTTCGAAAAAAATGGTTCTTCCTTTGTAAAAGGCTGTCCACATGTATCGAGCACCGTATGCACACCTGCGCGCTTCGCTTTAGCAAACAGATCTAATAAAAAATCGATCTGCAACAACGGTTCTCCTCCGCTCACGGTAATACCGCCGTTTTCCCGCCAGTAACTGCGATAGCGCAGTGCTTTTTTTAGCACTTCATCCGCATCTTGGTCTCCTTCGATGATCTGCCAAGTATCCGCATTATGGCAAAACTGACAACGCATCTGACATCCTTGCAAAAAAATAACATAACGGATTCCCGGACCGTCAACTGAGCCAAACGTTTCAATAGAATGAATGGCTCCCTTATTTTTTTCCATATATTTCCTCCTTCGACAAAAAGGTCTGTTTTGCATAACAGACCTTTCATTTACATGAATCGATTATAGATGATCATGACAAGTACGTGCGATTACATCCAGCTGCTGTTCGCGTGTTAAGTCGATAAACTTCACTGCATAGCCGGATACACGAATCGTAAAGTTCGCATATTCTTCTTTTTCCGGATGTTCCATCGCATCTTTTAATTTTTCTACGCCAAACACATTGACATTCAAATGATGGGCACCCTGATCAAAATATCCATCAAGTGCACGTACCAGATTGTCGACACGTTCTTCTTCATCATGACCTAATGCTCCAGGATTGATTGTCTGTGTATTAGAAATACCATCCAGAGCATATTCATAAGGCAGTTTTGCTACAGAATTCAAGGAAGCTAATAAACCATTTTGTTCTGCACCATACGATGGGTTTGCTCCTGGTGACAATGGTTCACCAGCTTTACGTCCATCTGGCATCGCACCTGTTGCTTTTCCATACACGACATTTGAAGTAATCGTCAGGATCGAAGTTGTCGGTTCAGAATCACGGTATGTATGACGTTTTTCGATCTTGCCCATGAAAGTTTTCAACAGCCATACAGCGATGTCATCTGCACGGTCATCATCATTTCCATAACGAGGAAAATCACCTTCGATCGCATAGTCAACGACTAAGCCATCTTCATCGCGGATCGTTTTTACTTTTGCATATTTGATTGCACTTAAAGAGTCTACTACATGAGAGAATCCAGCAATACCCGTTGCAAAGGTGCGGCGCACGTCAGTATCGATCAAGGCCATCTGAGTAGCCTCATAGTAATATTTATCATGCATGTATTGGATGAGATTCAAGATGTTTACATACAGGTCAGCCAGCCACTCCATCATCACATCATAACGATGCATCACTTCATCATAATCCAGGTATTCGCTCGTGATCGGTTTGTATTCAGGTCCAACCTGTGTCTTCGTTTTCTCATCAACACCGCCGTTGATTGCATACAGCAAACATTTTGCCAAGTTTGCACGTGCACCGAAGAACTGCATTTCCTTACCGGTCTGCGTAGCAGATACACAGCAGCAAACTGCATAATCATCACCCCATACCGGGCGCATGACATCATCATTTTCATATTGTACGGAGCTTGTCGCAATCGAGATCTTCGCCGCATACTTTTTGAAAGTTTCTGGCAGACGAGAAGAATATAATACGGTTAAATTCGGTTCTGGAGAAGGTCCCATATTTTCCAGCGTATGCAGGAATCGGAAACAAGTCTTCGTAACTTGATGACGTCCATCCATTCCTAAACCAGCCACATCTAATGTTGCCCAAACCGGATCTCCAGAGAACAACTGATTATAAGAAGGGATACGTGCAAACTTCACCATGCGGAACTTCATCGTCATGTGATCCACTAATTCCTGTGCCTCTGCTTCTGTCAGGATACCTCTTTCCAGGTCACGTTCAATATAGATGTCCAAGAAAGTTGAAACACGTCCTACTGACATTGCAGCGCCATTCTGTGTCTTGATTGCAGCCAGATAAGCAAAATACAGCCACTGGAATGCTTCATGTGCATTCTTTGCCGGTTGAGAGATATCATACCCGTAGATAGCTGCCATCTCTTTCATGCCGTGCAATGCTTTGATCTGCTCTGCTAATTCTTCCCGCTGGCGGATGATGTCATCGGTCATTGTTCCACAGCCGCAATTAGCTTTATCTTTTTCTTTTTCTTCAATCAAATAATCGATTCCATACAAAGCGACACGGCGATAATCACCAACAATTCGTCCACGTCCATATGTATCTGGCAAGCCAGTTACGATCTTATTACGACGCGCTAAACGCATTTCAGGTGTATAAGCATCAAATACCGCCTGATTGTGTGTTTTATGATATTTTGTAAAGATCTCATGCAATTTTTCACTTGGTGTATAGCCATAGGTCGTACAAGCTTCTTCAGCCATTTTGATCCCGCCATACGGCATGAATGCACGCTTCAGAGGTTTATCAGTCTGTAAACCAACGATCTTTTCTAGATCTTTTAATTCTTCTTTTATGTACCCAGGCCCATAAGAAGTCAAAGAAGAAACCACTTCCGTTTCCATATCCAAGACCCCGCCTTTGGCACGCTCTTCTTTTTGCAGCTTCTGCAGTTCGTCCCACAGCGTATTTGTCGCTTCACTAGGCCCTGCTAAAAAGCTTTCATCCCCATCATAAGGTTTGTAGTTATGCTGGATAAAGTCACGGACATTGACTTCTTCTTTCCAGATCCGTCCGCTGAACCCTTCCCATTCTTTGCGTTCGATATTCATTGCTCAAAGCACCTCCTGTTTGCTATTATAAGGAATATTTTTTGCAGAATCAACCCGTATCTTCCATATTCGAGCACCTAGAGTTAGAAACAACTAACTCTTCTTGATCCATTTTTTTGAATTCATTCATTTTGCGTTCATAACCATCGTAAATCATAATGACCCGTCCTGACCATCTCTTTGACCGATACCACGCCCCTCGCTTTATGTCGTTTACATTATACCGTACTTTACCTTAAAAACCTATCAAAACGCTTTGATTTCCCGCTGATTTTTCTTTCCGCGGCTCTCTTTTTTCACAGATGTGATTCACGGCAAACATACAGCCAGCAGAAGAAATATGACAGTGAAGATCAATAAAGCAATGCGTTTTTTCCTTTTCCTTAAAAGCTTGTTCAAGTCTTTTCTTACCGCTTTGCTGCTGGGATAGCGATACCAAGGAAAATACTGCAGGCAGCGTCTCAAGACCGTCAATAATTCATCGTCTTCTTTCATTTCCCACAAATGAAACAAAACCGCGCCAAGTGCATACAGATCGCTGCGCACATCGCTTTGCCCCATACCGCCATACTGTTCTGGTGCCGCAAAACCCTTCGTTCCCAAGCAAAGCGTGTCCTCCTTGTTTTGTTTTTTATAAAACCGTGCACAGCCAAAATCCACCAATACCAATGTCCCCATTTTCGTCAATATGATGTTTTCGGGTTTCAGATCTCGATAAATGATCGAAGGCTGCTGCATATGCAGATAAGAGAGCACCTCACATAACGCAATGCCCCAACAGACTACCTGTCTCGTTGAAAAAGGACCATGTCTGTCACGGTATTCTTGCAAAGTGATCCCTTCTGCATATGTTAACAATACTGCATGTTCATCATCAAAGCTTTCCAGCAGCCGTGGAATCATCGGATGAGAAAGCTTTTCTAAAATGCTTTTCTCCTTTTGTAAACAAGTTCGCGCAATCGCATCATTTGACTTAGCGATCTTCAATACCCCATAGGTACTGGTTTTTCGATCCCACACAAGCAACACACGAGCCATCTGGCTGTTGCCCAGTTCTTTGATCAGCTGAAAACGTCGTGTCATCTTCTTATTCATACATCTTACCTTTTCTATGCGTGCTTTTTTCTTCATTCTCCTAAAATCGTCTTTTGTTTTTGATCGAAGTATGCTATGATTCATACCGGTGGTATTCCCATTTTTAGGAAACTGCACAGAAAAAAAGCAAAAAAAGTAAAGGCTGTATTCTTATGAAACAGTACTTGATTGACCCTAAGACAAGGAATGATCATTTTTTTCTGTGCTGCGAACGCAGCTTTTTTTATTGAAGGAGGAACCCAAATGAAAGAAATCTCCATCTCACAGATGAAAGGTGTACAGATCGGACAGGCACAAGACGAAAAAAATGGAACAGGCTGTACCGTGATCTTATGCAAAGATGGTGCAACTGCTGGCGTAGATGTGCGCGGCGGCGGCCCGGCAACTAGAGAAACCGACCTGCTCAATCCCAAAAACATGGTACAACAGATCCATGGTGTCGTCTTATCAGGCGGCAGTGCTTTTGGATTAGATGCAGCTGGCGGCGTCATGCGTTATTTGGAAGAGCAAGGCTGCGGATTTGCCATTGCAGATCAGCATGTGCCAATCGTTTGCGGAGCTTCTCTTTTTGACCTCTGTGTTGGAAATGGACGAGTTCGTCCAGATGCACAAATGGGGTATGCTGCTTGCAAAGCGAGCGAGCAAAACCTCTTTCTAAACGGAAATTATGGAGCTGGTACCGGAGCAAGCGTCGGTAAGCTGTTAGGTGCGCCCTACGCAATGAAGTCCGGACAAGGCCTCTATGCGATCCAATGCAATGATCTGCAAGTCTGCGCAATCGTCGCAGTCAATGCTTGCGGCAATGTCAGAGATGTTGATACACGCGACTATCTGGCAGGGGTCTATAAAGATCAACACATCCTTGATCCTTTAGCACTGATGGAACAGATGGGTGCAAGCGATCAGCTGCCGCAAGGAAACACAACGATCGGCTGCATCTTGACCAACGCAAAGTTGGATAAGAGCCAGTGCAACAAGATCGCCAGCATTGCCCATAATGGATATGCAGATGCCATCTTCCCTGTTCATACGATGAGCGATGGAGACACGATCTTTACCTTATCGCTGCAGGAAGTAGAAGCCATGCCTGATGTCGTTGGAACATTAGCTGTCTATGCCATGGGAAAAGCCATCAATCGCGCAGTTCTGTCTGCACAAGCCGCATATGGTCTGCCGGCAGCTGCATCCATACGTCGTATCCAATAGGAACGACAGTAGAAAGGAATTCATATGAGAAACAAAAAAACAAAAAAAATGGTCTTATTTTCTATGCTGTTGGCCATCGAGGTCGTACTGTCATTTACACCGCTTGGATTCTTGCGCATCGGTTTTCTCAGCATTACGATGCTGCATATTCCTGTAATCGTTTGTGCAATGGCATTAGGAAAACGCTATGGAGCGGCATTAGGATTTGTCATGGGCTTTTGCTCATTCTATAATGCCACATTCTCTCCTACGATTACGAGTTTCTGCTTTACACCGTTCTTTTCCATGGGTGGTGTTCAAGGAAGCTGGACTTCTTTATTGATTGCCTTCATCCCTCGCATCGCATTAGGTTATGGCAGCGGATGGATCTATGAAAAGCTCACCGTCAAACATGAAGCAATTGCACCGGTTGCCAGCGGATTATCTGGCGCATTGATCAATACGGTCGGTGTATTAGGAGGAATTTGGATTTTTTTCAAAGAGCCATATGAAGCTGTATTAGGTAACACGATCGTTGCATTATTGATGACCACTGTTGGTGTGAATTCAATTGCAGAAATCATTGTCGGCGTGATCGTCGCAATGGCCGTACATGCTGTCTTAAAACATAAAACATTATAAAGAGCGGTTCAGCTCTTTTTTATTTGACTATCAAATCATTTTTCTGTTATAATCTCTTCCTGTCAATAGGGGAGGGATCTTGATGAAAACAAAGGATCTGACGATCTGTGCATTCTCAGCTGCCATCATTGCATTATGTGCCTGGATCTCCATACCCATGGGGATCCCGTTTACCTTGCAGACATTTGCGATCTTTTTCATCTGCGGTGCTTTTGGAGCAAAGCATGGGAGCATTGCCATGGTGATCTATCTCTTATTAGGATCGATCGGTTTTCCCGTTTTTTCAAATTTCCGCGGCGGGCTCAGTGTCTTATTCGGTGTGACCGGCGGGTATATTTTTGGCTTTTTGATCAGTACATGGGTCTTATGGGGGCTGCAGCATTGGTGGAAAGAAAACACGATCCGTTATTTCATCTCCTGTTGTATCGCTTTGTTTGTTTGTTATCTCTGTGGTACTCTATGGTTTTTATTTCTCAGCATGCAAAGCGCACAGCCGCTGACGATCAGCGCCATCCTTATGATGTGTGTCCTTCCATTCATTCTCCCTGATCTATTCAAGATCTGGATCGCCATCCTATTATTATATCGATTAAAGATCTTCAAGAAAAAAAACACCTAAACCAAACAGAAGACAAATCATTTTTTCAGCACCCTCTCACGCCATCGCGTATGCTGTTTGATCCATGGTGATTCAAATCCGCAGGAAATACGCTTTGATGGATGGTGACCTGGCAGCGATACCCGCTCTCTTTTCTTAAGCAAATGATCGGATTGGCTGCTTAGCAGAAATGATGCTGCATCCCTGTACTCTTTTCAACCAAAACTTTCGATTTAGGAATAACCTCTTTTTATGACAAAGGTGGTCCGCGTCTTTTTTTACGCTGTCCATTGAAATTCATCATTTTATGAGGAATGCCGTTTGTCACTTAAATAGATGTCATGCTTGACGCACAAAAAAGAACCTGGCACGAAGCAGGTTCTTTTTTTTCATACCTCAATCTGAGTATACCCCATCAGATAATGATCAATTTCTTTTGCGCAAGCTTTTCCTTCTGCAATGGCCCAAACGACCAGTGACTGTCCTCGGCGGGCATCGCCTGCAGCGAAGAGATTGCTCTCCCCAATTTGATGACTATTTGCTTTGGTAGATATCGTATGACGTTTGGTCAAAGGCAGTTTCCCTGCATCGCTCACATATGGTTCGCAGCCTACAAAACCAGCAGCAATCAACACGAGATCTGCTTCCAGCATCTGTTCACTGCCTGCTACTTCGACCATCTGGCCATCTTTTCTCTCCAAACGCACTGTTTCTACTGCGCATAATTTTCCGTCCTTTGAAATGAATCGTTTTACGGTCATTTCATAGATACGAGGATCCTGACCAAAAACAGCTGCACATTCGATTTGCCCATAGTCGGTTTTGCAGACACGCGGCCATTGCGGCCAAGGATTATCAGACATTCTTTGCAATGACGGCTGCGGCATCATCTCCAATTGGATGATAGAGGAACATCCTTGACGCATACAAGTTGCCACGCAATCATTGCCTGTATCTCCACCGCCGACAACGATGACTTTTTTCCCTTTTGCATCAAATGTATCATCTTTTATTTTCGTGTGATTTAATAACGCTTTTGTTACAGTGCTCAAATAATCGACTGCGAAATGGATGTAAGGATTCTCTCTGCCTTCTACAGCAAGATCCCTTGGTTGTTTAGATCCGCAGCAAATGGCAATGGCATCATATTCTTTCTCTAATACGGCAAACTTGATATTTTTACCCACATCGCTGTTAAAGTGAAAGATGATGCCCTCTTCTTTCATCAACGCGATCCGCCGTTCAATTATTTGTTTATCCAATTTCATGTTTGGGATGCCATACATCAAAAGTCCGCCGGCATGTGCTTCTCTCTCATATACATGAACTTCATGTCCTCTTTGATTCAAAATCGTTGCTACGCACAATCCGCTTGGGCCGCTTCCGATGACTGCCACGCGTTTCCCACGATGTCCATCATTTTTATGCGGCTTCATCCATCCATTGGCAAATCCTTCTTCGATGATATAACGTTCATTATCATGAATCGTTACCGGTTCATCGTTCATTCCGCAAATACATGCTTTTTCACAGAGGGCCGGACATACCCGGCCTGTAAATTCAGGGAAGGGATTCGTCTTTAACAAGCGGGAAAGTGCATCTTGAAGATGGCCATGATACAGTTCATCATTCCACTCAGGAATCAAGTTATGCAATGGACAGCCAGTGACCATTCCTGCCAATTCCATTGCTGACTGACACAATGGCACGCCGCAATTCATACAGCGTGAAGCTTGCTGTTTCCTTTGTTCTGGCTGAAACGGTTCATACAGTTCTTGAAAATCAGCTATTCGTTTTGCTGCCGGGCGCGGTGTCATATCTACACGTGCATATTCTAAAAATCCACTTGGTTTTCCCATGATCATCGCACTCCTTTCTTTTTCTCAAAAGCGCGCAACTTTGCTTCTTCTTCATTAAAACCATGCTGCTGAAGCTGATGAATGGTATGCAGCATCCAGCGATAATCTCTTGGAATGATCTTTTTGAAATTTTCTTTCACATCTTCAAAATGATCCAAGATCCATTGACCATGTTCACTTTCGGTCGCAGCAACATAATCCATGATCATCTCTTTCAAGCGCTGGAAGTCACTTTCCTCATGAATTTCTTCTAGATCCACAAGATCTTTATTCACACGCCGATAAAGATCATGCTGTTCATCTAAAATATAGGCAATTCCTCCGCTCATTCCAGCTGCAACATTTTTTCCGGTAGGACCTAAGATCACGACACAACCGCCAGTCATATACTCCAAGGCATGGTCGCCGCAGCCTTCTACAACGGCAATCGCCCCAGAATTCCTTACTGCAAACCGTTCTCCTGCCATACCATTGATATAAGCACAACCGCTTGTTGCCCCGTATAAAGCAACATTTCCGATAATGATGTTTTCATTTGCGCGATAAGCTGCTTCTTTCGGAATCGTAATGCTTAGTTTGCCGCCAGACAAGCCTTTACCAAAATAATCATTGGCATCGCCATGTAAATGAATGGAAATTCCTTTTGGCAAGAATGCACCAAATGACTGGCCGCCGCTGCCGCTGCATTCGATCTGACAAGTATCCTCTTTTAACGTTTTCCCATAATGCGAAGTCACATAAGACCCTAACAGAGTTCCAAATGTACGATCGGTATTATCCAAACGCAGCGTACAGCGATAAGCTTCCTTATTCTCCATTGCTTTCTTGAAGCCAGGAATCAGGATCTGTGCATCTTTGGTCTGATCCAAATGAAAATCATAGACATCTTTAGGATCGAAGTGTTTCTTTTCCTCATTCGCACTTGGATGCAACTGTAACAGATTATCTATTTTCAAGCGGTGTTCTTTTGCCGCTTCACTTACTTTTAAGCACTCTTTATGCCCCACCATTTCTTCCAATGTACGGAAACCTAACTGGGCCATGATCTCACGCAATTGCTGTGCAACAAACATCATGAAATTGATGACATGCTCAGGCTTTCCTTGAAAACGGCGGCGCAAGCATTCATTTTGCGTGGCAATGCCGACCGGACAAGTATCGAGATTGCAGACACGCATCATCATGCAGCCCATCGCAACCAGCGGTCCGCTCGCAAAGCCAAATTCTTCAGCACCTAATAACGCAGCGATCGCCACATCTCTTCCGCTCATCAATTTCCCGTCTGTTTCCAAGCATACCCTGCTGCGCAATCCATTTTGAACCAATTGCTCATGCGTTTGGATCACACCTAGCTCCCATGGCAATCCTGCATGATGGATGGAGCTCTGTGGAGCTGCTCCGGTACCACCGTCAAATCCGGAGATCAAAATAACTTGTGCGCCCGCTTTCGCAACACCGCAAGCAATCGTACCGACGCCTTCTTCACTGACCAGTTTGACAGAGATCCGTGCTCTAGGATTGGCGTTTTTCAAATCATAGATCAATTGCGCAAGGTCTTCGATCGAATAGATATCATGATGCGGAGGCGGAGAGATCAGTGTCACCCCCGGCGTTGAATAACGCGTAGCTGCGATCCAAGGATATACTTTTGTACCCGGCAGATGTCCGCCTTCACCCGGTTTTGCTCCTTGTGCCATTTTGATCTGTATTTCTTGTGCACTATTCAAATATTCGCTCGTAACGCCAAAACGGCCGCTGGCTACCTGTTTGATGGCGCTGTTTCTCTCTGTACCTAACCGTTCTGGCTTTTCGCCGCCTTCTCCGCTGTTGCTCTTTCCATGCAGACGATTCATAGCAATTGCTAAACAGGTATGTGCTTCTTCCGAAATTGACCCATACGACATAGCGCCTGTCTTAAAACGGCGAACGATGCTTTCTGCACTTTCTACTTCCTCTATGGCAATTGAATGTCGTTTGCTGTCATCAAACTCTAATAATGAACGGATCGTGAATGGCTGATGCTCTTGATGAATCAGATCCGTATAACGTTTAAATTCCTCATAATCCCCATTGCGGACTGCATGTTGTAAAGTAACGATCGTTTTCGGACTATATAAATGACGTTCTTTTCCTTCTCCGCTGCGTAAGCGGTGAAAACCGATCGAATCCAGACAATAATCCACTCCCATTCCCAATGGATCAAATGCACGATCATGATACCAGCGTACATCACTTTCAATATCTTCCAGACATACACCGCCTACTTGAGAGCGCGTATTTGTAAAATAGCGGTCAATTACGCTTTGATCTAAACCGATTGCCTCAAAGATCTGAGCAGATTGGTAAGACTGTAATGCAGAAATACCCATTTTAGCTGCAATCTTTACGACGCCATGCAAGATGGCATCATTATAATCGCGGATAGCTGCACTGCTTTCTTTATCCAATACGTCTTTTTCGATCATCTCACGAATGCTTTCATGTGCCAGATACGGATAGATGGCGCCTACACCATATCCTAGCAATGTCGCAAACTGATGAACATCACGTGGTTCACCGCTTTCCAATACAATCGATACCGTGCTCTTCTTTTTCGTTTGCACAAAATGCTGTTCCAACGCTGCTACTGCAAGCAAAGAAGGAATCGCTAAGTGTTCCTCATCCATGCCGCGATCACTTAATATGAGAATGTTCGCACCACGCTGACATGCATGATCACAAGTCACAAACAAGGTGTCTAAAGCCTCTTCCAAGCGCATCCCTTGATAAAACAACAATGAAATTTCTTCCACGTGAAATTTAGGATGATGCAAAGAGCGAATCTTATCCATATCACGCCCATCCAAGATTGGATTATGTACCTCTAACACCGTACAATTATGATCTTGGTCTTCTAACAAATTCCCTTGTGATCCCAAATACACAGAAGTATCTGTGACCACTTTTTCCCTTAATGAATCGATTGGCGGATTGGTTACCTGTGCAAATTGCTGTTTGAAGTAATGGAACAGCAACGGATGGCAATCACTTAATGATGCCAATGGGATATCACTGCCCATAGAAGCAGTCGGCTCTACGCCATTTTTCGCCATAGGTAAAATTTGTTCACGCAGATCCTCATATGTATAACCAAAAACCTTATATAAAAGATTACGTTCCTCTTGTTCCATAAGAACGGTTTTCTTTTCAGGCGCAGGCAATTGTTTCAATTTCAATAAACAGCGATCCAGCCATTCCCCATAAGGATGGCTGCACACATAATGCTTTTTGCA
The DNA here is from genome assembly GCA_949296305.1 of uncultured Erysipelotrichaceae bacterium. Classification (GTDB taxonomy): domain Bacteria; phylum Bacillota_I; class Bacilli_A; order Erysipelotrichales; family Erysipelotrichaceae; genus Merdibacter. The sequence goes on along the minus strand of CASFOT010000057.1, from coordinate 14,606 downwards.
TTCCTCATCACTGATCAAACGCTTTTCTTTTGTATCTACCAACAGCATTCTGCCCGGATGCAAACGATCTTTCTGCACAACATGTGCTTCATCGATTTCTAATACCCCCACTTCTGAAGACAATGTCAGCGTTTGATCATCTGTCAGCCACCAGCGAAGAGGACGTAAACCGTTACGATCCAAGACAGCCCCTAGTTTCACTCCGTCTGAAAACAAAATAGCAGCCGGACCATCCCATGGTTCCATCATCGTCGCATAGTAATGATAAAAATCTTTTTTATCTCTTTCCATAAAATCATTTCGCCATGGCTGAGGTATCGTGATCATGACCGCCTTTTCGATCGGCACCCCATTCATGCACAAAAACTCCAAAGTGTTATCCAACATGGCAGAATCAGAACCCGATGAATCAATGACCGGCAGGATCTTTCGGCCGTATTGTTCCATAAATGGAGAATGCATGTTCTCTTCTCTAGTCAGCATCCGATTGCAATTTCCGCGAATCGTATTGATCTCGCCATTGTGTGCGATCATGTGATTCGGCTGCGCCCTCTCCCAGCTGGGCTGTGTATTGGTAGAAAATCGTGAATGGACGATCGCTAACGCACTCTCATATTTCTCATTATGAAGGTCATCATAGAAAGCGCGAAGCTGGTTTACCAAAAACATGCCCTTATAGACGATCGTTCGAGACGATAAGGAAACAACGTAAGTATCCGGACAGCTTTTTTCATACTGCCTGCGAATGACATATAACCGCCGTTCAAAAGCATCCCCTGCCTCCACATCTTTTGGCCGGGAAAGAAAGCATTGACGAATCACCGGCATGCATTCTCTCGCTTTTTCACCTAATATCTCCGGCTGGCAAGGTACATCCCGCCACCCAAGAACGGTTGCACCCTCATGCACACTGATCGTTTCAAACAGCTGTTCACTTTTGCGACGCGCAAATGTCTGTGTAGGCAGAAACAGCATAGCAATGCCATAATCTCCCTCTTTCGGCAGTACAAAGCCTTCTTTTTTTACTGCCTTTGTAAAAAAACGATGGGCGATCTGTAACAAGATGCCGACACCATCTCCTACTTTTCCGCTGGCGTCCTTGCCAGCACGATGCTCGAGGCGCTCTACGATAGAAAGCGCTTGGTCAACGATCCGATATTCCTTTCGGCCATCGATGTTTACTAAAGCACCGATACCGCAGGCATCATGTTCTTCGATCATGTCTGTTTTTCTTCGTACTTCCTTGCACATTCCATATTCCTCCCTCTAACAGCCACTATCGCCATAATTTGAGAGAACGCGTGCACTTGGATCGTTTACATCACAGCCTTCCCAATCGCGATTTGGCATCCAGAAACCTGCGACCATCTGCGCTTGGCCCGGATAAAATGATTCGAATAATTCTCGATATAGTAACGATTCCTTACTAAAAGGTTTTGAAAAGTGATACAGCTCACTTTTTTCCATAAATTCCTGGTCTGTGTAATATTGTTCAGCATACCGCTGTAATTCATCTCGCAAAGAATGACCTACAGCATCTGAAAAAGCGGCTTTTTCCCTCATCAAGATCGCTTGCGGCAAATAATCACCTTCAAATGCATGACGTAATAAATATTTGCCTTTTCCATAATGATTCAGCTTTTTTTCCGGATCGATGCTCATAACATATTCAACAAATGCAAGATCACCAAAGGGCACCCTTGCTTCCATCGAATTCACGCTGATACAGCGGTCCGCACGCAATACATCATACATATGCAATTCACGAATGCGTTTCTCACTTTCTTCTTGAAACGCTTCGGCATCAGGGGCAAAATCTGTATACTTATAGCCAAACAATTCATCAGAAATCTCACCGGTCATTAGAACGCGAATATCTGTATGTTCATGGATCCATTTACATAATAGATACATACCGATCGATGCACGGATCGTTGTGATGTCATAAGTTGCCAACGTATGTATAACTTTTGGCAATGCTTGGATGACATCTTCTTTCGTAATGATCACTTCATGGTGATCGCTATGCAAATACTCTGCAACCTCTTTTGCATACTTGAGATCGATGGCATCCGTTGCCATACCGATAGCGAACGTTGGAATGGATTTCTTCAATAATTTTGTTGAAATTGCACAGACCAGTGAAGAATCCAGCCCGCCGCTTAACAAAAATCCTAAAGGGGCATCGGCATCCAACCGCTTGGATACACCATCGATGAGGCGGGCATGGATCTCTTCACAAACTGTATTCAAGTCATCTTTACAAACATGGTCAACCTTTGTCATATCACGATAACAATGGAATGCACCATTTTCATAATAATGACCTGGTGGAAAAGGGCAGACCTTTTCACAAAGCGAAGTCAAATTCTTCGGTTCGCTTGCAAAAACGATCGACCCTTTCTGATCATATCCATAGTACAAAGGACGTATGCCAATGGGATCACGAGCCGCAATAAACCGATGTTTCTTTCCATCATAGAGGATCAAGGCAAATTCTGCATCCAATTGTTTGAACATGGCAGTTCCTAATTGCTCATATAATGGCAGCAGGATTTCACAATCACTATCACTCACAAAAGAATATCCCTTCTCTTCCAACTGTTTGCGCAATGAACGAAATCCATAAATTTCGCCATTGCAGACAACCATAGAATCACCTTTGACAAATGGCTGCATTCCGCTCGCATGCAATCCCATGATTGCCAGCCGATGAAAACCTAAGATCCCTTCCCCTGTATCTAAGATCCTCGTATCATCTGGTCCTCTTGATTTCGTTTTTTCGAAGGCTTCTTCAAATGCTTTTAAAGAAACATCTTTGCTACAATACCCCATGATCGAACACATGGTTCTCCCCTCCTTGTATCTACTCCAATCGACATCAATGACTCATCATAAAATGCCAAATAATAATTTTCCATAAGTCGGAAATGGCCAATATGTTGGTGATGTCATCGTTTCCAGTTCATCACAAGAACTGCGCAGCTCATCCATAAGAGCTAAGATCACATCACGATAGTAAGCAGCTGCTTCTTCAAAATCCATCTTTTCTGTAGCCTTAACTGCATCTTCTAGCTTTTTCAAAGCTTCGGCTGCTCGTCCTTGTAATTCGCTTGTACATGCAACAATGCTCTCTTCATAAGCCGTATTGATCGAAGCACCAACTTGTCGTTTGCTGCAGACTGCATCGCTCCATGCTTTAATCTGTGCACTTGTTGCCGGCAGGATCAATTTATGTGTCATATCGATCATCGTCCTAGCCTCAATATGGATCGTCTTAACATATTCTTCCATCAAGATCTCATAGCGGGAACGAATCTCCTCTTCGCTAAATACACCATGACGCCCAAACAACGCAATATTTTCATCATGAATAAAATATGGTAACGCATCCGGAGTAGTACGAAGGTTCAACAATCCGCGTTTTTCTGCTTCTTCGATCCATGCGTCATCGTATCCATTGCCGTTGAAAATGATACGTTTGTGCTGACGGATCGTATCTTTGATAATGGCATGCAATGCACTAGGCAGATCTGGTGCTACTTCCAATACATCTGCAAACTGTTTCAACTCATCTGCTATGACCGTATTTAATACGATGTTTGCCCCTGCAATGGAAGAAGAACTGCCTGGCATACGGAATTCAAATTTATTTCCTGTAAACGCAAATGGTGACGTACGGTTACGGTCAGTCGTATCTTTTGGAAATTTAGGCAACACATGTGCACCGATCTTCATCAATTCTTTTTCTTTTCCGCTATATGCACGATCTTCTTCGATTGCATCCAGAATCTCTGTCAGTTCATCCCCTAAAAACATGCTCAAGATTGCTGGCGGTGCTTCGTTTGCACCCAATCGATGATCATTGCCTGCAGTTGCAACACTTAAGCGCAGCAGATCTTGATGTTCATCGACCGCTTTAATCACTGCGCATAAGAACAATAAGAATTGCGCATTTTCATACGGAGTATCGCCCGGTTCCAGTAAATTTATACCGGTATCGGTTGAAATTGACCAGTTGTTATGTTTGCCGCTGCCATTGATGCCTTCAAATGGTTTCTCATGCAGCAAGGCAACCAGATCATGTTTCTTGGCAATCCGCTGAATCAATTCCATCGTCAGCTGGTTATGATCTGTTGCGATGTTTGTCGTGGAGAAAACAGGTGCGATCTCATACTGTGCAGGTGCAACTTCATTATGTTCTGTTTTGGCTGCAACACCTAATTCCCACAATTCTTCATTCAATTCATTCATGAAAGATTGCACTCTGGATTTAATCGTTCCAAAATAATGATCTTCCATCTCTTGTCCTTTTGGAGTCGATGCGCCAAACAACGTACGTCCTGCATAGATCAGGTCTTCTCTTTGCCGATAGTATTCTTTGTCGACCAAAAAATATTCCTGTTCGCTGCCAACGGTCGTTTTGACTGAATGAACCTCTTCATTGCCAAACAGCTTCAAGATCCTCAGCGCTTGCTTATTGATTGCCTGCATGCTGCGCAGCAATGGCGTTTTCTTATCTAATGCATGCCCGCTGTAGGAACAAAAAGCAGTCGGTATGCATAATACGTGATTCTTTATGAAAGCATAGGATGTCGGATCCCAAGCAGTGTATCCTCTTGCTTCAAAAGTTGCGCGTAATCCGCCGCTTGGAAAAGAAGATGCATCCGGTTCACCTTTGATCAGTTCTTTACCAGAGAATTCCATCATGACCTTGCCATGTCCATCTGGATTGATAAAACTGTCATGCTTTTCTGCCGTAACGCCGGTCATCGGCTGAAACCAGTGTGTATAGTGTGTAGCTCCTTTTTCTACCGCCCAATCTTTCATTGCATTTGCAACCGCGTTTGCAATTTTGATATTCAGCGGCCTGCCATCTAAAATGGTTTTCTGTAATTCCCGATAAGTGTCTTTAGGAAGACGTTCACGCATGACACTTTCATCAAACACCATCGATCCAAACAATTCCGTAACCTGTGTTTTCATAAAATTTCACTCTCCTTAATAAAAAAAGAACGGCAGAGGCGAACTGTACCCACATGTACACGACGCCTTTGCCGTACCAAATTTATCTTGAGGAGAAATTCATGGAAGACGTGAATGACCACGTGTTCCAGATCGCCTTCATCGTTCATGCTTCGCATTATGAAATAAAAAAAGAAAAATGTCAAGTGTTTTTTTGAAAATAATTTCAATTTCTTGAAAATTTTTGGCTATTTTTTCAATTCCTCTTCATACTCATAAAGTTTTGTTAAATAATGTCCATCAAAACATGCGCAGCAAAGTCCGCCATCACAAATTGAGGAAATATCTTCAATGCTTAAAAACCGTAAAGAATCCGCTTGAATGTAACTGCATAATTCCTCAACGCTTTTATATGCCGCAATCAATTCTTTCCGTGTAGAGGTATCCACGCCATAGAAACAAGGATAACGTATCATCGGAGATGCAATACGCATATGAATTTCTTTGGCCCCTGCTTCTCTCAGCAATTGGACGATCCGCTTCGAAGTCGTTCCACGTACGATCGAGTCATCGATCAAAACAATCCGCTTTCCTTCGACGATGCTGCGAATTGCTGATAGTTTCATACGTACGCCGCGATCACGCAGCTGCTGGGTCGGTTGAATGAACGTACGGGCCACGTACCGATTTTTGATCAGGCCCATTTCATATGGGATCTTGCTCTCTTCTGCATAACCGTTTGCTGCACTAATGGAAGAATCCGGTACACCGATAACGATATCCGCTTTCAGACCAGCATCTTTTTTAGCTAACAAAGCGCCGCTGGCTTTCCGGAACAGATGCACATTGATTCCATCTAACGTACTATCTGGACGAGAAAAATAAATGTATTCCATCGCACAAAGTGCATGTTTCCCTGCAGGCGCAAAAGAACAGCGCTCAATACGATCATTGCTGAATTTTACGATTTCTCCAGGTTGTACATCAACGATTTCATGTCCATTGATGACATCATAGGTGCATGTTTCTGAACTGATGCAGTAGCCTCCTTGCACCTTTGCAAAAGACAACGGCCGTAATCCATGACAGTCCCGTACAGCATAGATGCTGTTTTCACTCATGATCAAAAAAGCAAAAGAACCTTCCAGCTGCCTCGCTGTTTGTTTGATTTTCTCAAGCAGGTTCCCTTTTTGGCGTTGGATCAAATGCAGAATAATCTCACTGTCACTCGTTCCTTGAAAAATGCTGCCCTCATCTTCCAGCGCATAGCGCAGCTGTTTTGCATTAACGATCTGTCCATTATGCACCATTGCCAAAGTACCTTGATGTGCTACAGAGAGCATTGGCTGTACATTTTCTAACAGGTTTCCGCCTGCCGTCGAATAACGCACGTGTCCAACAGCAATATTTCCCATCATATTGTTTAATTGTTCTTCGCTGAAAACTTCTGCGATCAACCCGCGTCCTTTATGCGTTCGTATATGCGTGCCATCACTCACAGAGATCCCGCATCCCTCTTGGCCGCGATGCTGCAAAGCATGCAGTCCATAATAAGTCAAAGAAGCAGCTTCATCTACATGATATACACCAAATACACCACATTCTTCATGTATTTCATCAAACATCTTGATCCCTTCCTTTCTTTTACCGTTGAATCCTACCTCACAAATCACTTTTTTGTCAATGCCATTGTTTTCATCACCGTTCGTGCCGCCCCATTTTTAGGTGGCATAATATTGACATTTTAAAGCAATTTGTGTATAAATAGATTGTTATAAAGATTGAGCAATGGCGTTCATCTCGGAGGGAAAGAGTCTTTTCTTGCGCGATGAACGTTTTCATTTTTAGACAGGAGGTTTTGCATGTATACGCAAGAAGACGTTCTCACATTTGTTGAAGAAGAAAATGTAAAATTTATCAAGCTTGCTTTCTTTGATGTATTCGGTGTCCAAAAAAATATTTCAATCGTTCCTCAAGAACTTACTCGTGCCTTTAATGAAGGTATCTCCTTCGATGCAAGCGCAATTGCAGGCTTTGGTGATGAAGGGAAAAGCGATCTGTTCCTCCATCCAGATCCAAGCACGCTATGCATCTTGCCATGGCGGCCAATGGATGGCCGGGTCATCCGCTTATATTGTGATATCCGTACACCTGATGGAAACCAATTCGCTAATGATAGCCGCTGGCTGCTAAAACAAGCGATCGCTGATGCCGAACAAGCAGGCATACATATCAATTTTGGTGCTGAAGTAGAATTTTATCTTTTCCAGCATGATGACGAAAATCATACTGCCCGCATTCCGTTTGACCAAGCAGGGTATATGGATGTCCCACCAAAAGATCGAGGTGAAGATATCCGCAGAGAAATTTGTTTTACCTTGATCGAAATGGGCATCCATCCAGAAGCAAGCCACCATGAAGAAGGGCCAGGACAAAATGAGATCGATTTTCATTACAGTGATGCATTAACAGCAGCTGACCAAACCTCAACTTTTAAATGGGTGGTGGAAATGGTTGCTCAAGGCAATGGTTTAGAAGCAGACTTTACGCCAAAACCGCTGCCTGAACAAGCCGGCAATGGCATGCATATCAATCTTTCCATAGAAGATCCTTCTCTGCAAGCTTCCTTTTTGGCAGGCATCTTAGATCACGTTCGTGAAATGACCCTGTTTTTAAACCCTCACAAAGACAGTTTCTTACGTTTAGGCGAAAAGAAAGCGCCATGTTATATCAGCTGGTCCAGAGAGAATCGTTCGACCCTAGTGCGGATTCCTGCAGCCAAAGGCGGAAAACAGCGCGTAGAACTTCGTTCTCCTGATCCTACAGCGAATCCTTACCTATGTTATGCACTTTTGATTTATGCAGGCATCGATGGCATCCAGCGACAATTGCCGCTATGTGAAGAGACCACCGTAAACTTATTTGCTGCTGATTCAGCAACCACGAAGCAATTACAGAGACTTCCTGAAAATCATGAAGAAGCATGGCAATATGCCGTTTCCAGTGAATTCATCAAACAGCATGTTCCGATGACATATTTGAACGCATATCGTTCAAAATAAAAAGAGAAAGGAGGAGCGTTTATGCAGACCACCTGTATTTTGGTCGTATCCAAGAATGAAACATTAACACAGGTTTTAAAAGAACTTTTGCCAAAAGATCGTTTTTCTCTGCTTTTCTCCTCTCTCATTCCGCATGCGCAGCGTTTGTTGATCAGCCGTCACATCGATCTGGTGATCATCGATCTGCCATTAAAAGAAGAAAGCGGCATCCGCTTTGCTCAGCAAGTCGCCATGCGTCCTTCCTTAGGGTTGCTGCTGCTGATGAATGCTGCCTTTTATCATAATTATGGAGCACGCATGGAAGATGCGGGCATTCCGGTCTTATCTAAACCATTATCTCACCAAGCCTTATATCAATGCATTCATTTATCCTGCACCTTGCAAAAGCGCATCCTTCGATATGAAAAAGAAACGATCGATCTCAAAGAAAAAATGAAAGAGATCCAATACATCAATCAAGCAAAATGGCTGTTGATGGAACGAAAAGGGCTGAATGAAGATCAAGCCCATCACTACCTATTAAAAAAAGCAATGGATCAATGTTGTACAAAATATGAAATTGCAAAACAGATCATCACAAAGTTCAAACAAGGAGGCAATCTATGACAAAATATATTTTTGTAACCGGCGGTGTCGTATCGGGATTAGGAAAAGGAATAACTGCTGCATCTCTTGGAAGGCTGCTAAAATCCCGCGGTCTCAAGGTTGCTGCCCAGAAATTAGATCCCTACATCAATGTAGATCCCGGTACGATGAGCCCCTATCAACATGGTGAAGTCTTCGTTACAGAAGATGGCGCTGAAACTGATCTGGATCTAGGCCACTATGAACGCTTCATCGATGAAGACCTTAATCAATACTCAAATCTGACCACTGGGAAAGTCTATTGGAACGTATTGAATAAAGAACGAAATGGAGAATATCTAGGTGAGACCGTACAATTGATCCCCCACATTACCAATGAAATCAAATCATTCATCTATCAGGTTGGAAAGAGGACGGATGCCGATGTAGTCATCACCGAGATCGGCGGAACGACCGGCGATATCGAAAGCCAGCCTTTTTTAGAGGCGATTCGCCAAGTTGGTTTAGAAGCAGGAAAAGACCATGTTCTTTACATCCATGTAACCTTAGTTCCTTATCTCAGCGGAAGCTATGAACATAAAAGCAAACCGACACAACATTCAGTAAAAGAACTGCAAGGCATGGGCATTCATCCCGATCTGATCGTTTTGCGCTGTGATCGGCCGCTAGAAGCTTCTATCTTTAAAAAGATTGCCCTGTTTTGCAATGTAAAAGAGGACTGTGTGATTGAAAATCGGACGGTCGAACAACTTTATGAAGCTCCGATCATGCTGGAAAAGCAGCACTTTTCAGACATCGTCTGCAGAGAGCTTCACATAGATGCCCCTGTCTGTGACCTGTCCCAATGGAATCAGCTTTTATCCAAGATCAATAATTGTCATCAAAAGGTCACGATTGGTCTTGTAGGCAAATATATTCAGCTGCATGATGCTTATCTCTCTGTTGCAGAAGCCTTGCGTCATGGCGGTTATGCCAATGCATGCAGCGTCTGCATCGAATGGATCGACTCTGAAACGATCACTCAAGATAATGCCGAGCAGATCCTGCAGCACTGCGATGGCATTCTAGTGCCGGGCGGATTTGGGGAACGAGGCATCGAGGGAATGATTCTCACTGCTCAATATTGTCGGACGCATAACAAACCATATTTAGGCATCTGTTTAGGCATGCAGATTGCTGTCATCGAATTTGCACGCCATGTTTGCGGCTATTTTGACGCCAATTCCCGTGAATTTGATCCAAACGCAGCACACAAAGTCATTGATTTTCTGCCTGACCAAAATGATCAGATACAAAAAGGCGGCACCTTGCGTTTAGGAGCTTACCCTTGCCACATTCAATCCGACACAAAGATGATGCAATGGTATCAGAAAACAGAGATCCATGAACGCCATCGACATCGTTATGAATTTAACAACGAATATCGAGAAGCCTTAACAGCTGCAGGCATGACCATCAGCGGCACTTCACCAAATGGACAGATCGTAGAAACGATCGAATATAAAAATCATCCTTTCTTCGTTGCAGTTCAATTCCATCCGGAATTCAAGAGCCGTCCTGATCGACCGCATCCGTTATTCCAAGGGCTGATCCATGCATCGTTACAATGCAGACAAAAGGAAAGCTGATCTCAAAAGCTTTCCTTTTTTATTCTTCGATCGATTGTATGATCCCTTGTGCGATTGCTTGTGTCAATGATTCCTGTTCCATGGTCATCGCCCATAAATCTTCATCGTCTGTAATAAAACCAATTTCGATCAGCATGGCAGCGATCGGATTCGAACTGATGACATACAGCTGATTTTCTACTCCATCTTTAAGTCCGCGGTCATAGCTGTAATTGATCTGATCCAGCTGTTCGTGAACAGATTGAGCCATCTCGACCATCTGTGTATCTTGCAAATCAACATAGGTTTCAAAGCCATAAGCTTCGATGCCTTCCTCACTTGCATTCGTATGGATCGAAATATAATAATCTGCCTCTGCTTCCACGGCTTTTTCTACCCGGGCCCGCAGATCCAAACGATTATCGCTTGGCCAGTCAACTTCATCGCTCGTCCGCGTATAAGCGACAGAATAGCCTGCTTCTTCTAATCGTTCGCCGATCAATAACGTTAACTCTAACGTAATATCTTTTTCTGCTTGGCCATACACGCTTAAAGAGCCGCTGTCATAACCGCCATGCCCTGCATCCAGCATGATCACAGGGATCGAATCATCAACGTTTGATGAATCATTTACTTCATCAGCCAACACACGCTGATATGCATTCATAAAACCATTGCACAGACGATCCGTCCCTGCAAAAAGCATGGCTGTTGCACCAGCGATGCATACGATGAGCAGCAATAAGCGCTTGATCCGCAGTGTGCGTTTCATTATGTATCACCTTCCTCGAGTACGACCATTCGATGAATCGTCCTTCTATCAAGGATTATAAAAGAACAAGCTGAAACCTATCTGAAAAAATTACGAACAAAAATTTCAGTTTCATTTCAGTTTCGCTCACCCTTATTTCTGTATAATAAATTTGGTGATGTTTGGATGAATATCTTGATCATAGAAGATGAAAACAATTTGGCACTGGCTATTCAGCAGATCATGGAAGAACATAAATGGCAGACAACGATTGCAAACAAAGGAGATGAAGGACTGGAACTCGCACTGCATCAATCTTTTGATGTTATCTTGACAGATGTTCTGCTTCCTAACATCAATGGGTTTGAGATCGTAAAACTCTTACGGCAACAGCATATTCAGACCCCGATCTTGATGTTGACGGCACTGGATGATCTCACCAGCAAAGTCAAAGGACTAAATGAAGGTGCCGATGATTATTTGACCAAACCATTTGCACCTCCAGAGCTCATTGCCCGCATACAGGCATTGACTCGCCGGCAAGGGGAATTGATCTGGAATGAACTCGTTTTCCATGACCTTACGCTTTCCCTTTCTAATTATGAACTAAAGTGCAATAAACGTCATATCCAGCTCAGCTATAAAGAATTTGAAATCATGAAACGATTGATGATGCATCCACAGATGATCACCAGCAAAGAGGAATTGCTGAACAGCATCTGGGGAAATGATAGTGATGCGATCGATAATAATGTAGAAGCCTATATTTCATTTCTAAGGAAAAAACTGATCTATCTGCAAAGCCAGACGATCATCAAGGTCATCCGCCGGATCGGTTATCGGCTGGAGGAAAAACAATGATCGCACAATTGCGTAAAAAATTCATCTTCATCATGATGACGGTCATCACCTTGATATTGATCATCATTTTTTCCATCCTTTGTTTTTTCAGTTATCGACAGATGGAAAATGAGATCGATCAAGCATTGACCCTTGCGTTAAACGATCAAGGAAAAAAACCGCTATTAGAATTTTCCAATGACGCATCGCGAACATACAGCAATGTTCCTTATTTCACCGTGATCGTTGATGAAGAAAACACGATCATCCAATTATATTCCAACCATTATGAGATCGATACGAACGATCTTCAGTCAATGATCGATACGATCCAAACATCCGATCAAAACAAAGGTGTATTGCAAGATAATTTTGTCTATCAAAAACAACCAGACATCTTTGGCAATTCCTATATTGCCATAGCTGATGCAGAAGGCATCCGCACACAAACCATTTCTTATTGTCTATGGGCACTGTTGGTTGTCTGCATCTCTTTCGTCGCTTTCTTTATCTTTACTTTTCTATTAAGCCGCTGGGTCTTGCGCCCGGTCGAAACTGCCTGGACTCAACAGAAACAATTCATTGCAGATGCATCTCATGAATTAAAGACACCATTAACCGTTATCTTAGCCGACACTGACATTCTCTTAAAGAAAGCACAAGGCAAAGATGATAAAAAATGGCTGTCTTCCATTCAAAGTGAAGCTTTGCGGATGAAAAAACTTGTGGAGAGCCTCTTGTTTCTTGCCCGCAATGACGCAAAACAGCCTTTGATCCGTCAACAGATCTGTTCATTAAGCGAAATCGCTTGGAATTGTGCGCTTCCTTTTGAAGCGATTGCTTTCGAACATGATCAGGCATTTACCTACGAGATCGATGAAGATCTGTTTGTTATCGGTAACGAAGACCAGCTGCGGCAGCTCATTTTGATCTTCTTAGATAATGCGGTCAAATATACACCTGTCAAAGAGAAGATCTTCTTTTCATTACATCGAAAAAACAATCTCCTGCAGATGAAGATCCATAACACCGGCAGTTATTTGACAAAAGAAGAATGCAGTCATCTGTTTGATCGATTCTATCGATGTGACAAATCAAGAACGCAACAACAAGGATACGGACTTGGTCTATCAATTGCCAAGCAAATTGCGCAGCAACACCATATCCAAATCAGCGTATTCAGCGAAAAAGAAATAGGAACAACCTTTACATTATCTTTTATGGCTCACCAGAAAAAGCATGAAAAAACGGATCTTTGATCCGTTTTAATAATCGCTTTCCATCATTCACGCAGCTGCGCGTTCTTTCAGGGCTGTCAATATCCCATCACCAATCGCTTCCGCCAGATCATCGCAATGCTCTTGAATATACTGAAGATCTTCCTTGTTGCTCATAAATCCCATTTCCAACAAAAGTGCAGGAACTGGATTTTGACAAATAACATACAGCAAGCTCTCATAAGCATCTTTCATTCCGCGATCCATACTATAATTTAAAAATGATAACTGGTTATGAATATGTTCTGCCATCTGCAAACTATCTGCCTGCTCCATATCGATATGCGTTTCAAAGCCACGAGCTTCTTCTCTTTCATCACTGGCATTTAAATGGAGAGATACAAAATAATCCGCATGTGCCCGTATGGCTATATCTACACGAGACTGCAGATCGATGACATTATCACTTTCCCATTCAACATCATCACTGGTCCGCGTATAGATGACATGACAGCCATTCGTTGTCAGCTGTTTTCCTACGTCCATAGTAATCGCCAATGTGAGATCTTTTTCAAGAACGCCATCTTCTGTCACATTGCCGCTGTCATACCCGCCATGGCCAGCATCCAATACAATGGTATATGCATCATTCACTGACCGAGATTGATCCGTTTGTATGTTTACCGGCTTCTCCTCATTTGATGATGATCGATATCCAAAAGCAGAGATCAGAAAGCTGATCAGCACAATGGCCATCGTCAGCACTAAGACACGTTTCCATCGCAGTCGTCGTATCAACATCGCTTTTCCTCCTTGTTTCAAGCAGTCATGGTTCCACTATATTGAACAAATGTGAAGATTAGTTGAATTTCCGATGAACATTTCAATCAAAAAGCCTTTCCGCGCAGCAATACTGATGTGTACCCAGTTTTCTGGACACGATAAAATTTAATTTGAAAAAACACCTCATGGATGCTTCCCTGTATTTGACAGGAGGCATCCATTTTGTTTTTGCCCGAATCCTTTCATTGTTGTAGTAATCGATATATTTCCTAATAGCTTCTGAAAATTCATTAAACGTGCTGTAATCTTTTTCACATCCATATAACATCTCATTTTTAAGTCTTCCAAAGAAAGCTTCCATAATACAATTATCATAACAATTGCCTTTCCTTGACATCGATTGAATAATTCCATGTTCTTTTAACGTATTTCTATAATATGTATGCCGATATTGCCAGCCTTGATCACAATGTATTATTAGTCTTTCTACAGATGGAAATTTTCCAAAGCTATATCAAGCATTCGTTGAATCTGTTTCATATTTGGACTTAATGATAAATCATAGGAAATAATCTCGTTTGTATTCATATCCAAGATTGGAGAAAGATAGCACTTGCCCCATGGAAAACTAAACTGTGATACATCCGTCGTCCATTTTTGTAATGGTGCAGTTGTACTGAAATCTCTATTTATGACATTATCTGCAATCTTACCTAGTTCTCCTTTATAAGAACGATATTTTTCTTTTGGTTTTTTCCCAAACAATTTCATATTATGCATAAGGCATTGAACTCGT
>CASFOT010000056.1 GCA_949296305.1 uncultured Erysipelotrichaceae bacterium | reverse complement strand
CCGCCCTCATATAAGCAATATGTGATGACAAAACCACCGGAATAATACTGGTACGGTTCTTCTGTCACGATCTTGTTGATCGTGATCTCCTCATGACCTTCATCGATCGTCATCGGCAAGGTGGTTTCCAGGTCTAGTTGTGCTCTTGGATCCAATGTACTGATATTCAACACTTGGGCTCCTTGCGGCAGGACATCGCCGAGACCCAGATGATTCCATCCGTAAAAGACCGATTTTTCATAGACCCAGTCAGTAAATGTCTCCTCTTCCTTTACTTCATACGAATGATCTAATGCAATCGTGATCGTCTTTTTTTCCTTTTCGCTTTCCGCTGTGATCTTTGCTTGGGTGAAATGATACCAGTTTTCTTCATCCGGTGGCTGATTGACGATAAAGCGCAGCACATAATAAAAGCCTTCATCTTCCATATCGACCTCTGAAAAACCTTCATTGCTGAAAGCCGGTGTAAGGATGGATGCTCCCTCTAGATCGACCAGCGATTCCACTTGTGCATGGATCAACGGCTGATTGCTTTGAATATAAATTTCTTCACCAGGATTCGTGCTCGCTCTTTTTTTGGAAATCAGACATGAGATATCTGAAATTCCTTCCACTTCCAATGGCTGCACAGTACAACCACACAACAAAAATACACAGACAATGAAAATCAATATGCTGCCTTTCTTCATTGATCATGCACCTCCTTGCGCACCTGAATGGACAATGTATGATCCAGGTATTCGCCATTTGGATCCTCGCCGAAAGAAACCACCCGATATGCATTCGTGATCAGCCCGCATCGTTCCTCTTGGATCTCACCGGCTTCAAATGCAAAAAATCCGTTTTGCAGTTCAGTTCCTGAAACTGTGACATATGAAAAAATTGAACCATCTGATGTGTTTCTGACAAAGTACAGACGATAATAATGATCCGGATGGATCTCGAATGATTCTTTCGGCTGGATCATCATCAGATAATCATTATCCTCACTATTCTGATACATGATCAAATCAAAGTATGGATCTTCACGCATCTCCTGTATATAAATATTGCCTTCATGTTCCTCATGATACATATTCACTTTTTCTTCCATTTCGCTTAACTCACTGTTCAATACCTGCCGATCCACAACTCCTCCTTCTGGACAAACATTCTTTTGTCCATGTTCCTGCAGCACCATATAAAAGAGAAACAAAAGAATAACCGCTCCATAGATGAGCATGACGGTCTTCAGTGAAGGCAAGGCAAAACGGACTTTCCTTCCTGTTAATGCACGATTCGCCCTCCATTCATAGATCAATTTATATGCCGCAAACACAATGGCACCGACAATGAATGCACCGGCAGCGAAACGGATTTGATCTTGCATTTGAATCATCATGTCCATCACCTCCTAGAATCCGATTTCTTCCTTAAATTGATAATAATACGAACGGGAAACCTCTAGAATTTCTTTATTGCTCAATACCAGTGTATATTTCATATTCAAGGATGTTTTGATCTGACAGATATGTCTGCGATTGACCAAAAATGACTTATGAATGCGAAGAAATCCTTTTGGATACAGACGAGCTTCCATCTGATATAACGGTTCTTTTACATGGTACACTTTATGAGCTGCATGAATTTCCAGCATATTTTGTATGCTTTCGACATAAAGGATCTCATTTGGATCCACCAAGGCAACGCCTTCTTCTTCATATAAAAATAGCTCATTTGAAATAAACTGTGGTTCACTGACAATGAGATCCGGTGGAACAGCAAACTCAATTTCACCATTCAACAATTCCTGCCGGTACTGTTCTTCTTTTGTTTTCTGACAAAGCAATTTGATCTTCATATTTTCACCACCATCCCTGGCATGTTTATTATAAGGAAGCTATCTGAAAAAGAAAAGGAAGGCGATGCAACATACACTATGCAGAGAACAAGATACAAAAAAAGAAACTGTCGTGCAGTTTCTTGCTTAATTATGCCCAATGGATAAATGTATTTCTTTGACCGTTGCCAAATGCTGCATCGCACTGCTTTTGGCAATTGCTTTCCATGCCAGCAAAGAAATCGTGAAATCCACCATGCTATGTACCAAAGAGCCAATGCCAACTAATACGAACAACAGATAGAACAATTCGGAAGCATCATATCCGCCATACATCGGCAATACGATGATCACTTCACACAATGCATGGACCACACCGATGATCACATTAAAAAGAATGATCTTCCAAGGATTTTTAAATAAATCTGGATGTTTTTTCAGATATAACGCGCCTCCATATGCCCATATGATATGAGTGAATGCACGAAGAACGACCGGTAAGGTAAATCCATACAGATAAAAGCCGACGGTCGTACCGATAGCAGCGCCTAATGCGGTCATTGGCGAAACAAACATCGCCGCCATGATAGCAACATGAGAACCTAAAGTAAAGGACATTGGTTCTAAAATGATCTTGATTGGCGAGATGATCGGTATCAAGATGCCAATTGCAATCAGCATTGCTGTAATACACATCATCTGAACATGTTTTTTTGATTGATTCATTTTTGATTCCCCCTAGTATAGATATGTGTCAAGACACATATCTATACTATATTCACATCAGGAACTATTGTCAACAAAAAGTTTCTTTCTACTGATCAGGAAAAGATCAAAGCAGCGTTATTTATCCATTGCAAAATGATAAGCCTGATCCACCCACGAATAGAATTCTTCATCCAGATCATCCAAAGAACCAATGACCACATGTGTGGTCCATCTTCCTGGATAGGGTTCAGTGATCACTACGGGCCGATCTGTATGTATCATAGCAGGCATTCCTAAAGTAATGATCAGATAAGGATCTGGCAGCTCGCTTTTTCGTTTTACACGTAAAAATGAAACACAAGCAAATACATGTCGATTGGTAAATGTGATCTGTGTCTTCTGTACATAGAAAGAAACTTCCGGATATTGGCTGCTTACTTGTTGTTTAAACGCTTGATAGATCGGAATAACTCGTTGATTCCGTGAAAAAAACGATTCCTCTTGCCAATGAAGCGATTCCATTTCATTTTCCCCCATTCACTATTTTAAGTATACGTTCGCACATCTTTCACGTCAATGACACAAAAAGGAGACTGTTTTTGACAATCTCCCTAATTACGCAAGCGAAAAGTCCTGCTGGCATATTTGCCGATCAGCACATAAGCAATGATCCCATAGAATAGAGAAAACAAGATCATCAAGATCCCAAACAGCAACGCATCCACACGCAGATAGATAAAGCCAAAGCAGATGACATAGGTTATGCTCATGACAATTCCATAAGTGCTGCTTTTTGTTTCTGTCTGCGCATTGTATGGCTGAAGCAGATAATAACAAGTTAAAAAATGGATCGAAAACAGAATGCTGGAACCAAGAATGCTGATGATTGCAATCAAGCAAGTCCAAATGTTCTTTGGATCACATTGATATAACAATCCTGCATAGCCTAATCCTAAGGCGAATGCTGGAAGCAGATTGATCCGGATCACATCATACAGGCGAAGCCAAAACAAAGATAAGATGACATCTTTGCGGCGATAAAAAGAGTAAGTCAGCATACTGTGATCACAGTTACGAAACATCGCTTGGATCACGGATTTCCCTGAATGGAAGCTATAGATCAAAAAGATCAGATATGGCAGATACATCAACAATACATTTTCAACTTCTTCATGTGATTGCGGGAAATACCATAAAAGGATATTGATGACAATGAGAACGCCTGCCGTGATCAAGGTCAATCGAAATGAAAACCGCCATAACAATCGCTGATGCCGTTTGATGAACAATTCATTAAAATAGGCATAACCCTTTTTATCACTTGTGATCGTTCGGTCATCACTGATCCTGTTTTGATAACTGTCATTTACGATCGTTTTCTTATTGATTTGCACCGCAGAATTTTTCTGACCTAACAGTTGTTGGGCAAGCGGACGGTAAAGAGCATATTTCCATATATATGAAATACATGTCACAGCAATCAACACTGCAAGGATGCTCAAAACGCTGATGATCCATGCAGGCACGAAGAGGCGTGGAATAAATGCACCATATGCACAGAGCCAGCAAACAGCGATGATTCCCCAGATCCATTTGACCGGGGCATTCTCATTGCGCACAAAACCTTTCTGTTCATATTGTCTGAGCGAATATGCGACACTGATGGTCTTCGCACCCACAACGCCAAATGGTAAAAGACAGAATTGTACTGGCGCATGATCATACCAGATGAAGAACAGCAGCACACACTGCGTACCAATAAAAACACGCAGGATCGTATACAGGTGCTGGGTCAATATATATGCCCGGGCATCCATCCGCATCAAGATGATCGCATAATATTTATCCTTCGTCGGATCAAATACACGGCAATTGCAGACAGCACCTGCAATGGTCAAAAACAGATAGACATGCGCAAACGCATCATAAGACAATGCCATCATCTGCATAGGCAACCACATGCAGATCACCAGATAAAGTCCATTATAAAGAAACATAGAAAGAATCTCCCAAATAACGGCACAAATCAAAGCAAGACGTTTTAACCCTGCTGATGCATACAGTTTGATCGGCAGCAAGCGCTTCAGCAGCGGAACCTGCTTGAAAGAATAAATGATCGAATTGACCCGATAAGCGATACGCAAGCGGGTGGCGGTCCAAAATGTATCAATCATGCTCTTCCTCCCGCAGTGCATTGAGAATGCTGTTTTTAAATTCATCTTCATCTTCGGTTTCCGGGATCTCTTGCAATAGGCCATGATTCAGCACAACGATCTCATCGCACAGATCCAATGCCAGCTCCATGATATGCGTAGACAAAATCAAGATGCTGTCTTTCTTCATCTGCCGCAAGATTTCTTTCATTTCTTCCGCCACGACCACATCCAATGAAGTCAATGGCTCATCCAATAAAAGCACTTTGGGATGAGCAATGATGTTGATCAGCATCTGCATCTTGTTCTTCATACCATGTGAAAAATCTTTTAACAAACGATCTCGGTCTTCTTCCTCGATGTTCATGAAGTCAAAATACGTATCGATCGGTTTGAGATCAGCGATCTGCTGTTCATTGATCTCTATAAAAAACTTTAAGAACTCTCGTGCTGTTAAAAATTCAGGAACCTGAGGCGTAGACAGTACATATCCGATCTTATCCATCGTTAATGCTTCCTCTTTTTCTCCATCGATCAAAACATACGATCCGCCATCAATGGGTAGATCTTGATTCAAACAATTGAACAAGGTCGTTTTTCCTGCCCCATTTCTCCCTAATAATCCATAGATCTTTCCTTCTTCAAACGTAAACGTAATATCTTTCAACACTTCTTTTGTTTCAAAGTGTTTTTGTAAATGGTCAACCTTCAGCTTCATATTTCTCCATCCTTCATTTTGTTTCATCCTAACATAAAAACTATATTTATCATACCCCCCCCCCACGATTTTTTGTCAATCACAAAAAAAGATGCAGGATTTCTTCCCACATCTCTTTTTTGAATTCTTTAAGATATCAATCAATTCTTTGATCTAATCTTTTTATTATTTCTTGCTTGCTTCTACACGTTCTTTAATTATTCTTTCTGCTTCCGTAATATCAAGACAATAAATGCGATAGCGTTTTCCATTTCCATCAATCATCAAAAAACCTGAACCGTGCCCTATACTTTGAATGTCTTCATAACGAATCATCATAGTTGATGAAGCTTCCCCTTGTAAAGCTGATAAAACACCTAAATATGGCACACACTCAACATAATTTTCATAAAGCTTAATTGATCCTTGCTTAATACAAGCGTATTTCAAAGCAGAATATATCGTATCAACTAATGAAAATGCTAAAAAGGCTAAAACTAATATCATCTTCTCTTCCCCGGCATCTGCAAAAGTCTCAATGTTTGGAATAATCAAAACGCAAAATAGGATGCAAAGAATTCCTGTTCCCCACATATTCGCAAATTCCTTTAATCCATTTTTTAATACTGCTTTTGAAGACATCAATAAATTTTCGTTTTTATCCATTTTCCTACCCTCTTTCAAAAAACTTTAATTAGTTACATCGTACTTTTAGTACACATATTTACTAAAATCAATAGTAAATATATGTACTATGATATATTTCCAATGGTGATTGAATGACAAATAAGATTTTGTTGAAAAGGATGCGTGATCTACGTGAAGATCATGACTATACACAGACAAATGTCGCAAATTATCTTAAAACATCACAAACCATGTATGCTCGATATGAACGAGGTGCAAATGAGTTACCTATTCATCACCTAGTATCCTTATGCTTGTTGTACCATGTTTCTGCAGACTATTTATTAGGATTGAGCAATAAAAAAATTAAGAAGACAAATATTTAAAAAAAGGTAGAAATTTTGAATTTCTCTTTATCGAAAAAGAAATTCATCATTCTACCTTTTCATTTAATATCTTTTCATACTGCTCGATAATATCAATAAACTCATCATATGTATTTACACGAGATAATCGCTCTTTTACTGGATGACTGCCTGGCAATCCTTTGATATACCAAGTCGCATGTCCGCGCATTTCTTTCATTGCGATATTTTCGCCTTTTAAAGCAATCAGGCGCTGGGCATGATCTCTGGCGATCGCAAAACGTTCCTGATAAGTTACTTTTGGCAATTGTTCACCTGTTTTTAAATAATGAACACATTGGCGGATCAGCCAAGGATCACCCAATACGCCTCGGCCAATCGCTACTGCATCTACTTGTGTTTCTTCAAACATGCGGATCATATCTGCCACGCTGCGCACATCTCCGTTTCCGATGACTGGGATCGATACGGCTTGCTTGACTTCTCTGATGATATTCCAGTCAGCTTTTCCTTCGTACATCTGTGCACGGGTACGCCCATGAATGCAAATGGCACTTGCCCCTGCTTTTTCCATGCGTTCGGCAAATTCCACCGCATTGATATGATTGCTGTCAAAGCCTGAACGAAATTTGACAGTAACAGGTTTCTTTACGGCTTCAACGATCTTTTCCACCAGCTGCTGCGCATAGGCCGGTTCTCTCATCAATGCACTGCCAGCATGTGCTTTGATCACCTTATTTACCGGACATCCCATATTGATATCTATGATATCGCATTGTGTCTGTTCATCCAACAGTTTAGCTGCATAAACCATGCTTTCGATATCATGGCCAAAGATCTGCAGGCTCATCGGATGCTCTTCCTCTAAAACCTGTGTCATGTTCAGTGTTTTGACATTGTCAAAATACAAGGCTTTGTCACTGACCATCTCCGCACAAACCAGTCCGGCGCCAAACTGTTTACAGATGCTGCGAAAAGCAATATTAGAAACTCCTGCCATTGGGGCGATCACTAAACGATTATCGATCTGAACATTGCCAATGTTCCAGCTACTTTTTACTGAAGGTTTCAATGAATTGTTTAAGTTCACGAAGTTCCTCCTCACTGAACTGATAATGTTCGTTACAGAAATTACATGTGATCTCACATCCATGATCTTCTTCGATCATCTTGTCGAGTTCTTCTTTCGATAAAGTCGTCAGCACTCGTTTCATTGATGCTTTTGAACAATGACAACGGAAGCAGATATCCTGAGAAGACAAGATCTTTACGTCTGGGAACAACTCCTCTAAAATATCTTCCAACGACTCTTTTTCTTTGATCAATGTCGACATCGGCGCCATCTTAGCTAATACTTGTTCACAATATGTAATGTCTTCTTCTGTTGCATCCGGCATCATCTGAACGATCATTCCGCCTGCTGAAATAATATGATTGTCCGTATCCACCAGTACACCCACACTTACTGCACTTGGTGTTTGTTCACTTACTGTAAAATAATAAGCAAAATCATCACCGATCTCGCCGCTCTGTAGTGCTACAGCACCTGACCAATTTTCCTTCATGCCCATATCTTTGATGACTTCCAATGTGCCTTCTTTGTCGACAGCAATACCTACAGCCAGTTTCCCAGTATCATTGTACTGGTAATGTACATGCGGATCCGATACGAAGCCGCGAACATGTCCATCGCTGTATGCATCAACCAATACGGTGCCGATAGGGCCCCCGCCATTGATACGGATCGTCAGCTGTTCCTGTTCACTTTTCAGCATGCTTCCCATCATAGAACCCACGCTCAATGTACGGCCCAATGCTGCTGCAGCGGTCGGCCACAGATCAAAACGTGTTCTGGCTTCTTCCACCAAAGCAGTCGACGAACAAATATAAATGCGCACGTGTTCATTACATGCGACAGCTTTTAATAAATAGTCTTTCATCGGGAATCCTCCTTTGAACTTTTTACAGTATAGCACAGCCGATACAGTTTTGCATCTTATGTTCCTTAAAAATAGAAAACAGGACATCCGTCCTGC
>CASFOT010000055.1 GCA_949296305.1 uncultured Erysipelotrichaceae bacterium | reverse complement strand
GTCACTACTTCTGAAAGCACCTTTTTCTTCAATAGTTCCACATCGCGTTCATCGCAATGAAACACATCATAGGTATTGAAAAGAGTGACACCCGTCAATCCGTTGATATTCAGATTTGTTTTCAGATCATGAAACAAAGAATCTGCTTCTACCCGATATGCTTCTCTCTTTTTTACAAAAATTCGAGTATCCATTCTATCTCTTTGCGAAAAGCTGCATGGCTTCCCGCTCTCCTTTCCTTCTCCTTTAACTGATTATAGTTCTAAATAAGAATTCGCCAGTACTTTTTCAGCCTGTGCTTTTTTAAACACTTCTACTTTTGCCATCATTTCCGGATCAGCCAAACCGATCATCTGTGCGGCCAGGATCGCTGCATTTTTTGCGCCTGCTTTTCCAATAGCCGTCGTAGCAACCGGAATGCCGCCAGGCATCTGAACGATCGACAACAAGGAATCAAGTCCACCCAAAGCACTTGTCTGCATCGGAACGCCGATTACAGGCAGAGGTGTGCTGCTAGCAATCACACCAGCCAAATGGGCTGCCCCTCCAGCACCTGCGATAAACACACGAATTCCGTTATCTTTTGCTTCTTCTGCCAATTTCAATGTCTCATTTGGCGTACGGTGAGCACTCAGCACACGAACGACATAAGGAATATCAAATTCCTTTAACATATCGATGGCTGCTTCCATAGTCGGTAAATCAGATGTTGATCCCATTACGATACAAACTTGCGGTTTTCTTGCTTCACTCATTGTTTTCCTCCTCCAAAAAATAAAGTGCATGTTTCTGCTGAACATGCACGATTAAAACAATTCCGTTGTGATATTAATATAGCGCATCTACTTAAGACCATAAGTAAACCTCCTATAAAAATATAAAAGACGTATGCCCGCCAAGCAAACACACGTCCCATGAAAGAGTGTACGTTTACTTGTAGTCCCACTATTTACGGCAGCGGGGTAGAAACTTGCCGACCATATCTCGGCTGATATACAAGCATAACTGTCTGTGAATATAATACATGAGTTTTCCTATTCCCGCAAGGGGATTTTTTCATAATTTATTACTTTTCGCATAAAATTGCTTCATAAAAAAGCGTACAGTTCTTCTATGAACCCGTACGCTTCATTCGATTTGTATTTTCGATCAAAGAGAACGTAGTGCAGACACCAATGCGGTTTTTGCGGTTGCCTTTTCGTCTTTCTCTTTGATGACACGCGCAGGTGTACCTGCAACGACAGTATGTGGTGGAACATCTTCGATCACGACAGCACCTGCGGCAACCACAGCTCCCTCACCAACACGAACGCCTTCGATGATCACAGCATTTGCACCGACCAAAACATTGTCCTCAATGATAACTGGTGTTGCACTGGCTGGCTCGATCACACCGGCAAGCACTGCACCGGCACCGATATGACAATTGCGTCCAACCATCGCACGGCCACCTAAGACCGCACCCATATCGATCATGCTGCCTTCACCGATCACCGCACCAATATTGATGATCGCACCCATCATGATGACCGCTCGATCCCCGATCTCTACCTGATCACGAATGATCGCACCTGGTTCGATGCGGGCATGGATATTTTTAAGATCCAGCAGCGGAACCGCACTGTTACGGCAGTCATTTTCGATGACTATATCAGTGATCTCATCTTTATGCGCTTCTAATACCGGCTGGATATCATTCCAATCGCCAAAGACCACATCACCAAACTGATGACAGTTTTCAAATTCAATCGGTGCTGTTGATTGATAGTACACTTTTACCGGTGTTTTCTTTTCTGCATCATGGATAAACTTGATAATTTCTTGTGCATTCATACGATCTCTCCAATCAAATCATTCATCGTGTAATAACCTGCTTCCTTTTTCTCCATGAAAGCTAACGCTTTAATTGCGCCGTTCACGAAGATCTGACGGCTGCTCGCCGTATGGGTCAGCTTCAAACTTTCATCTTCGCCAAAATACAATATCGTATGTTCTCCAGCAACGGTTCCTCCGCGCAATGAATGAATACCAATTTCTTTGCCGCGTTTACCGATGAACCCTTCGCGATGATATACATGGTCATACGCCTGTTGTGGATCCATGGCTTCTAACAGCATTGCTGCCGTACCGCTTGGTGCGTCTTGTTTTTGATTATGATGCGTTTCTACCAGCTCTATATCATAATCATTCTCTAATAACGGTGTTGCGATCTCTACCAGTCGTTTTAACAAGGCGATCCCATATGAATAATTAGCGGAATAAAATACGGGACACGTCTTGGCAGCATCCTGCAACAACGCTTTTTCTTCTTCTTTTAAGCCGGTCGTGCCGCAGATCAAGATGCATTTATTTTCTTTAATATATGTACAAACCCCTTTGACATTATTTGGATGTGAAAAGTCGATGACCGCATCACAAGTTATTTCCTGCATCTCTGCCGGATCTGCCTTTTCGACACATTTGACTACCGTATGGCCCGCTGCGAT
>CASFOT010000054.1 GCA_949296305.1 uncultured Erysipelotrichaceae bacterium | reverse complement strand
ATGGAAAAGCAGAAGAAGATTGCGATCTTTAATGATCTCAGTGGATTTGGCCGCTGTTCCATCAGCGTGATCTTGCCGATCTTGTCCGTGATGGGACATCAAGGCGTTGCGATACCAACTGCCATCTTATCGATGCATACCGAATTTCCACATTATTTTATGAAAGACTTTACTCAGGAATTACCGGCTTATCTGAAGAGCTTTGATCAGGAACAAATCGTATTTGATGCGGTATGTACGGGGTTTTTGGGCAGTGAACAGCAGGCGGATCTCTTGATCCGCTGGTTACGTTCGTTATCATCGAAGACAAAGATCATCGTCGATCCGGTCATGGGAGATCATGGCTGCCGTTATCCGACGATCAATGAGGCCATCGTAACCAAGATGAAAGAAATCATTCCTCATGCACAGGTGTTATTGCCCAATTTGACCGAATTGTGCTTGTTGTGTGATCAGCCTTATCCTCAAAGCAAGCCGTCCGTATCTTTTTTGCTGGACTGCTGTGAGCAGCTTTGCAGGAAAGGGGTACAGCAGATCGTGGTGACCGGCATGGAAGAAGAGGAACAGATGTGCACTTTTGTGTATGAAAATGGAAAATATACAGAAGTCTATAATAAGAAGGTCGGCTTTGGCCGTCCAGGCAGCGGAGATGTGTTTGCGGCGGTCGTCAGCGGGGCGCTGTTAGAAGGAAAGTCGTTGACGGACAGTGTGAAAATGGCAGCGATGTTCGTAAAAGAGAGCATGGAACTGACGCTGCAGCAAGATACGCCGCATGCCTATGGGCTGTGTTTTGAACCGTTGTTGAAGACGTTATGCAGCGAATCGTTTTAAACAGATTTTACATCATTTTACAGAATCAGGATGTCAGGAGCGTGAAAGATATGCTATTTTCTAAAAGGACAGCAGGGAAGGGGATCAAACGATGAACGTGGCAATTACGGATATCGGTTCGAACACGATCCGCATGAATGTATACCGTGTACGAAATGATAAATTCCGTCTGTTGTTTTCAAAAAAGGCGACGGCAGGGATCGTATCCTATGTACATGATCAACGATTGAGCAAAGAAGGGATCCAGGTCTTATGTTCGACATTAGAAAACTTCTCAAAGGTATTGGAACAACTGCAGATCAAGCACAGTTTCACCTTTGCGACCGCTTCTCTGCGTAATATTGAGAATACGAAAGAAGTCGTGCGGATGGTCGAAAAAAAGATTGGCCGAAAGATCCATGTGGTGGATGGCCGCCAGGAGGCGCTGTTGAGCTTTCATGGAGCTTCTTTGCAGCTGACGGAACAAGATGGGATCTTTGCGGATATCGGCGGAGGAAGCAGTGAGGTCGTTTCTTTTGAACAACGAACCATCTACAGTGCCTGCAGCATGCCAATCGGATCATTAAATCTGTTCAATGCGCATGTAAAAGATATTTTGCCTACCGTATCTGAGATCGAAGCAATGCGCCGTCATATCGGACGGGAGCTCGATGAACATGTAGAGGCACAAGAAGCGTTGTTGTTTGTCGCTGGTGGAACGGCTCGAGCGGTGGAGAAATTGTTGATCATGCTGCAGATGATCGATCAAAAAGGAGCACGGATCACAGCGCAAGCGCTCAATGAATTATTAACGTATCTCTGTTCGGAGAAAGGAACGCATGCATTGCTTCGCAATAAGCCGGATCGGATCCATACACTGATTCCGGGACTGCTGATCCTGATGGGGATCATGCAGCATTGTCATTGTTCGTATGTGATCGTTGCGCGGTATGGCATTCGTGAAGGATACCTCATGAAGATCATGAAAAATCTGCCGATCGAGTAAGAAGGAGCTTTCATGGGAAATGTAAAAAAATATGCATATACACAGAATCGGGAGCTTTCCTGGCTTCGATTCAACGAACGAGTATTGGAAGAAGCGGCTGATCGCAGCGTGCCATTGTTGGAACGTGTGAAATTTCTTTCCATTTTTACCAGCAACTTAGATGAGTTCTACATGATCCGCTGTGGCAGCTTATATGATATCAGCATCTTGGATGAGGACTACATCGATAATAAGAGCGGGATGGATGCACAGAGACAGCTGCAAGCGATCTATCGTGCAACTAAGAAGCTGTATTTGTTGCGAGATACCATCTATAAAAATTTGCGGCAGGAATTAAAACCATATCTGCATCGTGTTCAGTATCGAAGCTTGAGCGTGCAGGAACAAGCATGGATCGATCAATACTTTGATAATGATATCTTGCCATTATTATCGCCGCAAGTGATCGATGTACACCACCCCTTTCCGCATTTGGCCAATAAAGCATTGTATGTGATGGCTAGATTAAAGACAAAAAGCAAAGAATTGTATGGATTGGTACCTGTCGTGCAAAGCATTGATCGCTGTTGTTATGTCAATGAAGAAAAAACGCGGTTTTTGCTGCTGGAGGATTTAATCGGTGCAAAGCTGATAGAGCTGTTTGCGGGTTATGAGATCGATTTTTATACGATTATCACCGTTACGCGAAACGCTGACATCAATCTGAATGAAGCACAGATCGATGATGATGAAGATTATCGGGAGCAGATGAAGGCCATTTTGAAAAAGCGTAGACGAATGGCGCCGATTCGTTTGGAAGTGTTTAGGCACAGTGATAAAGCGTTTATCCACATGCTCTGTCATCGCCTTCATCTAAGTGAAGAACAAGTGTTTATCAGTAAGACACCATTAGATCTCTCGTATGTATTTGCTTTGGCATCACAGTTGGGGAAAGAACAGAAATTATTCCTTTATCCGCCTTTTCGGCCGCAGCCTTCGGCATTTATTCGAGAAGACAAGGGAATGATGGAACAACTCCAGCATCAGGATTTGCTGTTATTTTATCCCTATGAGTCCATCAATCCATTTTTAAGCTTGTTAAAAGAAGCTGCAAAAGATCCAGATGTCGTATCGATCAAGATCACGGTGTATCGTCTGGCCAAACATTCCAAGATCATTCGTCATTTAGTGGCAGCAGCGGAAAATGGCAAGGAAGTCACGGTACTGATGGAACTGCGTGCACGTTTCGATGAACAAAATAACATCAATTATGCAGAATTACTGGAAAATAGCGGTTGTACGGTGTTGTATGGAATTGAAAACTACAAAGTGCATTCGAAGTTATGTTTGATCACACGGAAAAAGAAAAACCAGCTGCAGTATTTTACACAGATCGGTACAGGAAACTATAATGAAAAGACAAGCGAACAGTATACGGATTACAGTTTTATGACGGCCCGGAAAGAAATCGGCATCGATGCCGTGAACTTTTTCCAAAATATGGCGATCGGCAATCTGCAGGGGAACTATCAGCATCTTTTGGTCGCACCGCATTCATTGAAATCGGCCATCTTGACGATGATCGACCAGGAGATCGAAAAGGCGCAGCAGCAACAGCCGGCATATATCTTGATGAAGCTCAATTCTATCACGGATCGTAAGATCATCGATCGTTTACAGGCAGCAAGTGTGGCCGGGGTCCAAGTACAGCTCATCGTTCGTGGAATCTGCTGCTTGTTGCCGGAGGTAGCCGGCTATACGGAGCATATTGAAGTACACAGCATTGTTGGCCGTTATTTGGAACATGCCCGTGTGTATTGCTTTGGCAGCGGCGCACACCAGCGTGTGTACATTTCCAGTGCAGACATGATGACGAGAAATACTGAGAAGCGAGTGGAGGTAGCCTGTCCGATCGAAGATGAACGGTTAAAGAAACGAATCATTCATGAGCTTTCAATCATGTGGGAGGATACGGTAAAAGCCAGAAGATTGCAGGCCGATGGCAGTTATGAATGTTTTGCGCCAATCGGCAATGGAATCAATGCTCAAGAAGAACTGATGAAAGAAGCTATGCAGCGTTCACAGACGATATTGGTCAAAAAGATCATAGAAAAGCCTTCTTGGATCGAGTGTTGTAAGAAGAAAATTCACAAAAAAATAAAGCGGCAATAGAAGGATACACTTATCATTGATTATCGGATTAGATACATTATTTTTATAAAGATAAAGCTTTGGTCATAAGCCAAAGCTTTTAGTTTTCATGAGAAAAATTGTTTTTCATCTATGATTATCAAAAAAAATGATTATAAATTGAATATGCAGACATTTTCATAAAAGAGTGAATATCCTGAAGGATAGTTGTCTTTTTTATTCTGAAAATAAAGAAAATATTAAATAATAGAAATAAAAAGTGAATTTTTTTGGCTTTTAATTTTTTACATATTTTTCCTGTTTATGATAGTTGATTGACGTTCTATGAGCATCCTTGTTGACATGTTCTTTAATAAGATGTATAATTTTTCAAACCAACTTATAGGAATTGCATAAAGATAGCAGATGTTAGTTGCAAGGGAGGGATAAATACATTTTAGGTTTCAAAAACATGAATAATCTATCATAAAAAATATGTTCTTATTGTGCAATTCTAATTGGCTTATAAGGAGGATTGCTATGAAAAAGCGGATTTTGGCATTAAGTTTGGCATTGCTCACCTTTATGAGCATTTTGCCTATTTCGTCTATTAGAGCAAACGTCGATCCAAAGAAGGAAGATGTCATTTTGGAGACATCGACGGTTGATTATTCAAAGCGTCAATCGGACAGTGTAACTTATGATAGCTATGAAAAAGATACTGAAACTGGAACCTTTATCTTTAAATATACCATCCATGAGGGCGCGGAAGAAAATGTGGTCATAGATCTGGCACAGTGTGCATTGTCATTGTGGCAATATGAAGCACAGGAACCTGGTGATAGTTATAAATTCCAAATTCAGATTACGAATGATTCTGGCAATATTTATCGTTATAAAGATGATAGTTTTGTCCTAGCGCCTGAAGATACAGATCTATTTGGAAACTTTGATGACGGTTCATTGTTGCCGGTTCTGACTTATGATGGTCAATATCTGCCGATTTCTTTATGTGGTGCAATGATCCCGTATTATTTTTATAAAGATGTTTTTGGTGTCAGCTCAAGCGGAAATGTAACGTTTGAGATGATGTGCCAGATTTATGATTATCTGGAACAGAAAGGGTATGCCGGGGAAACAGCAATTACGGATTATATGCTGAACTTTTATAACAATAAACGGAATACCAATTATGATTCTTTGACTGATTTTTTTGCAGAGCATCCGGATTGGATCGATGGAAATCTGGTAACAAACAATGGTATTTGGAAGATGTCTGAAGCAAAATTGTTAGAATACATTGAAAAATATCCATGGATCGATAAGTTTGTAAGTGCAAAGAAATCAGGGGATGAATTAAGCGTTCAGATTAAATGGCCTGAGCCTGAAGTAGCTGCTGTCAGCTATAATAGTTTCTATATGGGATTGTTCAGCGTAATTTATGGAAAAGAAAATGCGGATGCACTGAATCCAATTGGAGATGGTGTTGCTTTCTCTAGGTCCCATGGAGTAGGCGATTATCTGCCAGGAACAGAACTTTATGAAGAAACGAATCAATATTTTACTGATTTAACAGCTGATGGCTTTAAAGATGGCGACACGTTAGAAGTATGGTCTGGATATGGAATTGATGGTCCAGGAATGGGTAACTGTTACCAGAATTATTCATTTACGTATTATAATATTATCGAACTTGAGCAGGTGAAACCAATTTCGATCACCCCAGCAGATATTACCATTTATACCGGTGGAAATGGATATGAGGGAATCGTAGATGGTGTCGATGGCGATACAACAGAAAATCATGGCTTCCCAATCCCAGGTTTCCATTTGACTTTACCAGCTGAATTGAATGACAAGTTAGGTTCCATTCAAGATCTGTCAAACTTGGTAACATTTAAATATGATGATGGAAAAGGAAATACACGTGAATGGAAACTGGAATTATATGGTGTGCCAAATCATAGTAATAACAATGTAGGTTATGTGTATAAACTGAATTCAGCAATAGAAGGACAAGACCCTGTTCGAATGCTGTTGACGGATGATCAAGGCAATTTGATCGTTTCTGATGACTTTAAAGCATCTGTTGACGATCAGTATAAACAATATCATATGACGATTTACAACGGGGCAATTGAGCCAGGCTATATTACAGCAGAAATCACAGTAAATGATAAAACCTATACGTATCCGGTAGAACAAGGTACAGGCGCTACATTAACGGTAAGAGCGAACATCAATGAAACGCATGCACCGATTTATGTGGAGAAAGAAGCAATTACTTCTGGTGATTTTGCTGCTGTATCTGTTGAAAATCCAACCTATTTTATAAATGAAAATAATATTCAGGTAGCTGATATTACTGGTGTTAGACTAATGGTCGATGATCTTCTGGATCAAGAAGTTTTGATCGATTATTTAACGAATAGCGATGAGATCACTTTGCCAAAAGGTAATATCAAATTTGTAGAAAAGTATATGGATCTTGTCGATACGAATAATGGAAATGCATATCTTACGATGGGTGCAGGAGAAACAACGACTGTTTATTGGCCGGTGCCTGCGGATTATGTCGAAGGAAAAGAAGCAGTTATCTACCATTTCAGCGGTGTAGACCGGGATTATAATACAGGCGATATAATTGGAAACATTGATGAGGTCATTACAATCGTTCCTACACTGGTAACGATCAATGGAAATCGATATTTTGAGTTTGAGACTTCAAGTTTCTCACCATTTGTTTTGGCTTATGTAAATGATGATGCGCAAACACCAGCGGATCCACAAAAGCCAACGGATTCTGAAGGTTCTGTTGATACGGGCGCATTCAATGATCTGCTGTTGTGGGGCATGTTGTTTATTTCTTCCTCATTATTGGTCGTTTCTTTAAACTGTAAAAGAAAGATAAATGAATAAGGAGAGTGGGAAAGAGGATAATCGCTTGCAATGAACATGAAATTGATGTTAACAATTGAATAGTATCAGAGGATGATTATTCTCATCCGTTGAGCCGGTATGATCATTGTGTTGAATTCATACCGGCCTTTTTGTTCGCAAGATAAAAAACCACTTCATTGGTATGCATTTGCGCAATGCATGCTTGTGAAGTGGAATTTTTTTCATGATTGCTTTCTTCAAAAGGCGGTCATGATCATTCGATTTCTCTAGGACGATCTTTTAATTGTTTTACGAACGGGGCCGCAGCTAATGCGATAAGAATGCCGACAGCTGCTTGAATGATATTGCCGGGAATGCCTACGATGCCGACAGCCCAGGAAGCATTTAAAAATGAATCCGTGATGTAATAGCCGATGATCATCAAGAGCGAACCGAACAGGTAAGCGGGCAGACGCAGCCGTGCAGATTTATGGATGAGCACAGAAATGAGCAGTCCTTCCGTTCCTTTGATGATGATCGTAGCAATCGCATAGGTAGCATAACCACCGGCAATGTCTGCAAATGCACTGCCTGCACCTCCGACCATAAAAGAAGCGAACGGTCCTAAAAAGCCTGAGAACAATAAAATAAAGCCATCACCTAAATTGAGATAACCGCCAATGGAATTAGGCAGTTTCAAAAACATGGTCGATATGAATACCAAAGCAATGCCTAGTGCGCCAAAAACGAGTTCTCGTGTATATTCTTGTTTCATGAGGATCCCTCCTATGTGTATGTATTATAAATGAAAACTGTATTATAATAAATAGACAGAAAATGAACAAAAAAAGAGGACAGTATGCGGGAGGTAGACAAATGAAAAAATATGAGGAAATCTATCAACGATTTAAAAATGAAATTTTGGAAGGCTATCGGCAGCAAGGGGAACGAATGCCGAGCATACGGATGAGCGTGCGTCAATTTCATGTTTCACAGACGAGCGTTGAACGAGCATATGCACAGCTGCAGCTGGAAGGATATATTCGTTCTTTCCCACAACGGGGGTATTATGTGGCTCTGACAGAGGAAAATCGGGCCTTGCATGCGGCCATGATGCAGCTTTCACCAGTATCCTGTCAACCCAAGATTCGATATGATTTCCGTTCACAGTCCATCTTGGCAGAAGAGAGCGAACTGATCATCTGGAAACAATATTTAAAACACGCGATGAATGATGCAACGATTTCATCGTATGGGGAAGCAAGAGGGGAATATGCACTTCGCGTATCGCTGATGCGGCATGCTTCGATTACGCGGGGTGTGCTTGCTCATGAAGAACAGATGGTCGTGGGCGCTAGTGTTCAAGCATTGTTATATCAGGCCTGTGGTTTATTATCTGATTGTAAGAAAGTAGCAATCCAACAACATGTCTATTTGCAGGCACGCCGTGTCTTTGAAGATTATGGCATGGAAGTCTTTGATCTTCCCTATGAAGATCCGATACTCTTTTTTCAATACTTGACGAAGATCCATCCGGATATCGTATTCGTTCATTCACCGAGCTTATTTGAGCAAACATGGTTTGATGATGAGGCACGGCAGGCCTTGCTTTTATATGTCAAAGAAAATAATATCTTATTGATCGAGGATGATCACAACGGGGAATTAACTTATCTGCGTGAAAAGACGATGGCCTTGACCGGGATGGACAGCAGTGTACAGGCACTGTATATGGGTTCTTTTTCTCGCATCTTATTACCGGCTTTGCGAATCAGCTATATGATCTTGCCGAAAAACTTAACAAAGCTTTATCAGCAGCAGTTGCCTTCTTATTCGCCCAGTGCATCTAAATTGGAACAGCTGGCGTTTGCCGCTTATATTGCGGATGGACATTTACGCCGCAGGATCACACGCTTAAAAAGACAGTATCGCTTCAAGCATGCCCGTTTGATGACCATTGCCGAAAAAAACGGTTTCGATTGTGTACGGGTGGAAGAGTCATTTACTCGTTATTATTTTTCATACAAAGGAGCGTCCATTCCTTTCGTGCATCGTTTGCAAATGCAAGGGATCGCTGTCGATGCAGCATATGAGGGGCATATCGTCCTTTCTTTTGCGGCTTTGCCTGCTGATCAATTGGAAGAGGCATTGACAGCAGTCATTGCACTTCGTTAAAATGAAGGACGTTTGGAGGGATCGGTATGCAAAATAAGATGAAAAGAAATAGGTGGCTGATCGCATCGTTGTTCATCATGGGACTGATCTTTTCGTTTTCAGCAGATCATGCAGCAGCCTCCGATGCCAAAAGTTCCTTCATCGTGGATGGGCTCTATCCATGGTTTCAGGGATTTTGCAGCATTGATCAATTTACGTTTCTGATCCGAAAGACGGCTCATTTTTCGATCTATGCCGCATTAGGGGTCAGTGTGTATCAGATGTTTGCTGCTGACGCACATACACGGTCTCATGCGCTTCTTTGGTGTGTTCTTCTTTGTTTTCTTTATGCATGCAGCGATGAAGCCCATCAGTTGTTTTCAAAAGGACGTTCTGGCCAGTTCAGCGATGTATTGTTAGATACTTGCGGTTCTGTTTGCGGTGCTTTCTTCATTCGTTGGGTCCGGCAGGCATGCACAAGAAAGCGATAGAAAGAGAAAAGACCGGCTAAGGGGGGAACCGGTCTTTTCTCAAAATATTATTAAGGGGATAGAAAATTGTATGAATTATCATTAGGGGAATGAATGTCATACACGCAAGGTTTTCCGCCTTGCTTGACTATAGTATAGAGCAAATGTGTATGAAAACAATGTTTAAATTAAGGGAAAATATGTGAAGTGAAGAAAAAGGTGAAGGTATCTCCTTTTTTCTTCATAAATGATTGGACCTTTTTGTTTTTATTTCACAAAAAGAGAATACCGCAGGAATGTCCTACGGTCTTGTTTTCATATAACAGAGAAATATATTTTTATTCGGTTGGCAATTGTACACAATGCGTGATCAACTCATAATCTTCAGCGATATTGATCGCATGTCCATTGATACGTTCAAAATCAGTCAACAACTGTGAAAACATCATGCTGATCTCGCTGGAAATGCTCTTTTCTTTCATTCGCTGCATCTGGCGTTTGCGCAGATTGATGCATACGTCATCGCTTTGCTCGCGTAGGATCTTTGATTTTTGGATGTCATGACGCGCCTCATACATTTCCATGCACATGTCATACATGGTTTTTATTGTCTCTTTTTCTTCTTCATTGAGACGGCCTTGTAAATGATCTTTGCTGTAGGTTTCCATTTTCACCGCATAGTCACTGATGCGCTCCACATCGGTCAGCTGATGGTAGTACAAGCTTAAGGCATTGCTGACATCATTGTTGAGCTCCAAGCTCAAGGCGGTGGTGATATAATCGCTGATTTCTCGATTCAATGTATCGACGACTTCTTCTGTCTGCAGGATCTTTTCCCCGACCTTCTTGTCGTATTTTAACAGCTGCTGGAAACCGTTTTTCACATTTTCATACGATAAGGAAAGCATGTGATTGATTTCTTCATCAACTTGCTGCAAAGACATTGCAGAAGTACCAAGCGAACGTGTCGTTGGCGGGAACGGTTTCAGGTATTGCAGAACGCTGCTGGTCTTTTCTTCTTTGAATGGCAGTACTTTCTGTGCAAAAGCAGCTAAGTAAGTGCCAAACGGCAGCAATAACAAGGTCGTAACGATATTGAATAATGTATGCATGTTGGCGATCTGTGCATCTGGTGTTGCCGGCGTCCAGGAAGCGACCCAATCTGTTAACGAGAGGGCTGTATGTGCTGTCAAGATACAAACAGGCGTAAAGATTGCTGTACCGATCAAGTTGAAGGTTAAATGGATCACGGTTGTCTGCTTTGCTTCGCGTCCTGTACCGATACTAGCTAAAACAGCAGTGATGCAAGTACCGATGTTTTGACCAAATAAAACATAGACAGCACCATCCAGACCAATCAAACCGCTTCTTGCCAATGCCTGCAAGATACCGACAGAAGCACTGGAAGACTGGATCACGGCTGTGAATAGGGCACCAGCCAAGATACCAAGGACTGGATTGGTGAATGAAGTCATCAAAGATACAAATGCCGGCTCATCTCTCAGCGGCAGCATGGCCGCGCTCATCATATCCATACCGATGAACAGCATACCTAATCCGGCAAGGATCGTTCCAATATGATGGGCCATCGGTTTTTTCACAAAAACGACCATAGCCACACCGATAAAAGCAATCAGAGGTGCGATTGCCCCAACATCCAAAGCAATTAACTGACCAGTGATCGTCGTACCGATATTGGCACCCATGATGATCCATACCGCTTGCTGCAAGCTCATCATGCCTGCGTTAACGAAGCCGACCACCATGACGGTCGTACCACTGGAAGATTGAATGACGGCCGTGATGACGGCACCGACCAAAACGCCTAGGATACGATTGGACGTCAGCTTTTCCAAGATCGATTTCATGCGATCACCGGCAGCTGCTTCCAAACCGTGGCTCATCATCTGCATGCCATACAGGAAGAGCGAAAGTCCACCTAGCAGACTTAAGATATTGGTTATTGACATATAGACACCCCTTTTTTTGTTTTCATTTCTGTCATCAAGTTAAATATAATTAAAAAGTTTCCAAAACACAATGCATAACGAGGCCCGCAATGTAAAATGTATGTAAGATTTCACAAACGAAATGTAAAACCGGTAAGAATGTAAGAAAATGTAAGGGCATACGCCATTTTGAAAATAATGGCAGATTTGTTTTCGCAATTCGTCCGATAAAATCTTCCCGTCGATTGAAACTATGCTATAATATAAAAAGCACGACCGATGAAAAGCCGTGTTGAATGAGGTGGAATAATGATATTAAGGAGTATAGAAACGGTCATCCAGATGCTGGATGCGGACTATATCGAATATGGGAATATAGAGCGCATGATCAGCGGTGTGTGCATCGATTCACGCAAATGCTCGATGGGAAATTTGTACATACCGATCATCGGTGAACGCTTTGATGGTCATGATTTTGCAAAGCAGGCCATCGAGCAAGGAGCGGCTGCCTTGTTATGGCAGAAGGATCATCCAAATCCGCCGGCGGATACAGCAGTGATCCTGGTAGATGATACACGGGAAGCATTGATGCGTTTAGCTAAAAAATATCGTGAATCATTGGATCTGGTGATGATCGCCATTACGGGAAGCAATGGCAAGACAAGCACCAAAGATATCTTAGGATCTTTGTTAAAACGAAAATATGTGACACAGAAGACACATGGCAATATGAACAACGAGATTGGTGTGCCGTTGACCTTATTAGGGTTGAGCGACGCGACACAGGTCGCCATCGTTGAGATGGGCATGGAAAACCGTTATGAGATCGATGCGCTGACCAAGATCACACAGCCGGATATCGCTGTGATCACCAATGTCGGAGAAGCACATTTAGAAAATTTAGGTTCGATCGAAAACATTGCACGGGCAAAAGCAGAGATCGTTCACGGATTAAAAGAAAACGGCATCTTATTATATGATGGGGAACAAGAGGTATTGAAAAAAGCTTTGTGGAGCGAAGAACTGCCTCATGGCGTCCGCGTGAAGAGCTTCGGCCATGATGCCCACAGCGATCTGTACAGTTATGGAACGATCACGCAGGATGCAAACGGCATCCGCTTTGCTTCGAATTTGCTAGAACATCCGGTATTCATGAATATTTATGGAAAACATCAGGTGATGAATGCCTTACCTTGCATCTATATCGCACGTGCGTTAGGCATGAATGAAGAAGAGATCGCTGCGGGGCTGTGTTCGATCGAACAAACCGGTCTTCGCTGTGACCTGATGCCATTGCGTAAAGGCTATGTGCTGGATGATTCCTATAAATCGAACCGTCAAAGCGTCTTGGCTGCGTTAGATACTTTATGTGAATTTGATCTGCCGCGCAAGATCGCTGTGCTTTCGGATATGCTGGATATGGGTGAAAAGGCCATGCAGATCCATTATGAAGTAGGCAAAGCATTGGGGCAGTATCCGATCGACCGGGTATGCACGTATGGTGAAATGTCACGCTTTATCGCTCAGGGAGCCATCAATGCGGGGATCAAAGAAGTGACGCATTATGAGACCAAAGAAGCGCTTCAAGCAGATGTTGAAAAAGAATTGGATGCGCCTTGCGTAATTTTGGTCAAAGGTTCCAGAGGCATGCAGATGGACAGCATCGTAACTTATCTGAAAGAAAGAGGGATGGAAAACCATGAGTAAGTTGAAATTAGGCGTTGTTTTTGGCGGAAAGTCAAGTGAATATGGCGTATCGCTGCATTCAGCAGGTTCTTTGCTGAGGCAGATCGATCAAGATAAATATACGGTGATCATGATCGGTATTTCTTTACAAGGCGATTGGTATCTGTATGAAGGAGATATTGATGCGATCGAACATGATCATTGGCAAGAAGGAAACTGCACTCCTTGCGTATTGACAAGGGAAGGTTTGTTAAAACTGAAGGATGGTACATATGAAGTGGTCAAGGTGGACTGCATGTTCCCTGTGCTGCATGGCAAAAATGGGGAAGATGGAACGATCCAAGGCTTGTTTGAGATCATGGACATTCCTTATGTAGGCTGCGGTCATATGAGCAGCGCCATCTGCATGGATAAAGAGATGACACACATCATCGCTGAACATGCAGGCGTGCCATGCGCACCTTATCGCTGCATCTATGAAAGCGATCCAAGAAGCTTGCAGGAGATCTATGAAGAAGCTAGCCAGGCCTTAGGACTGCCGTTGTTCATCAAACCATGTAATGCTGGCAGCAGCTATGGCGTACACTGTGTCGAGAACTTTGAAGATTTTGAAGAAGGCGTCAAAGATGCTTTTGTTCAGGATGGCAAAGGAAAGATCGTTATCGAACAGGCGATCGAAGGATTTGAGATCGGCTGTGCGGT
This sequence comes from uncultured Erysipelotrichaceae bacterium, assembly GCA_949296305.1. GTDB lineage: Bacteria > Bacillota_I > Bacilli_A > Erysipelotrichales > Erysipelotrichaceae > Merdibacter. The sequence goes on along the minus strand of CASFOT010000054.1, from coordinate 1,678 downwards.
CATGGGCAACGATACATTGACCGTGGGCAGCGTAGATGAAATCGACATCAAAGGCGCGTTCTTTGATTATGAAGGGAAATATGAAATGAAAGATGCGGCGATCCATTGCCCGGCACGCATCGATCAAACGTTGTTTGAAGAAGCCAGAGCATTAGCTGCCAAAGCCTATCGGGCAATGAACTGCAAAGGGATGACGCGTGTCGATATGTTTGTTACACCGCAGCATACGATCGTGTTCAATGAACTGAATACGATTCCCGGCTTTACAGCGACTTCCCGCTATCCTTCGATGATGAAGGAAATCGGGATCGATTTTCCTGAATTGATCGATCGTTTGGTCGCATTAGCCATGGAGAAATAACAAAGGAGAGATCATTGTGCTGTTAAGTAAATCAAGGGCTTGGGCCGAAATTGATTTAGGCCGGATAGCTCACAATGTAGAAGAAGTACGAAAGCTGATACCGAAACAAAGCAAGATCATGGGGATCGTGAAAGCGAATGCCTATGGTCATGGTGATGTGGAATGTGCCCGTGCTTTACAGGCATGCGGTGTAGACTTTTTTGGCGTGAGCAGCGTGGATGAGGCCATGCATCTTCGTATGAATGGAATCGATAGCAAGATCTTGATCTTGGGATATACGCCGCCGGAACATTTTTCCCAGCTGGTCAAATACGATCTGATCCAGACCTTGGTCGATCTTCCATATGCAAAGAAACTCGATGCATATGCACAAGCGAATGACTGTGTGATCCAGGCACATGCAAAGGCAGATACCGGGATGAACCGCATCGGCGTCGTGGTGCAGGATGAAACCTATCACATTGAAGAACTGTTTGCGATGTATGCGATGAAACATGTCCATGTATGCGGGATCTTCTCCCATTTCAGCGTTAGCGATTCGCAGGATGAAGATGATCTTCGCTATACCAGACATCAGATCGAATTGTTTGACCGGGTGTTGGCGGACCTTCGTGCGGCAGGTGTTGATCCGGGCACGACCCATTTGCAGAATAGTTATGGAATCTTGAATTATCCAGATCTCTGTTATGATTATGTGCGTCCAGGACTGCTGTATATGGGCGTGACTAGTGATGATGCGATCAAAATCAACACGGATCCGCATTTTTTGCCGATTCTGTCATTAAAAGCGAACGTGACGATGGTCAAGTGGCTCCATGAAGGGGACAGTGTCAGCTATGGACGTCATTTCCGTGCAAAACGAAAGACCAAAGTGGCAACGGTATCGATTGGTTATGCAGATGGCGTGCCACGAGAGCTGTCGAATCAAGATTTTGAGGTTCTCTTGCATGGCAGACGAGTGAAGATCATCGGCAATATCTGCATGGATCAGATGATGCTGGATGTAACAGAAGAAGATGATGTAAAAGAGGGGGACATTGTGACATTGATCGGAGAAGATGGCGGTGCGATCGCCAGCGTAGATGCGATGAGCCGTGCTTCACATACGATCAACAATGAAACGCTGACCCGTTTCAGCGTACGGTTACCACGGATTTATAAAAAGCAGGGATAGCATATGAACAAGAAAAATTATACCGCAATCGATATCGCGAAATACATCAGCGCTTGGCTGGTCGTATGTATTCATACATTTCCGCTGGTGAATGTATCATCGGCCGCAAACATGGTCTTGATCCAGGCGGTTTGCCGTATCGC
>CASFOT010000053.1 GCA_949296305.1 uncultured Erysipelotrichaceae bacterium | reverse complement strand
ACAGCGACTTGCTGCTCCATCAGACCTTTTTGAAATGTTGGGATCTTTCCTATGGATAGTGGTTCATAGCCATCTTTTCCAACGATACAAGGAATTTCTACCATGGCATCATCTGGAAAATTTTCAATTGCCCCCTGATTTTCAACGATCAATAACATTCGTTCATGGGTATTGAAAGCCAGTGCAGTGGCTAAATCAACGATAAAGGATGCATGGATGCCAATTTCTAATGTTGTATCTTTTGCTGTTCCAGCTTCTGCGATACGTGCACATTCGTCAAACACCCGTTTTTCACGTCCATCCATGACCTGATTTGCCCGAGTATAGTTTGGATCAGAATGAGCAACCATATCATCAGGGTACAGATAATATTGCAGATAGGAGTTTGCCGTCATCGTTGGATCCAGTTTTACCAGATCTTTTACTTTGCGTGCAGTTTCTCTCCAACTGTCATCTGTATAATTACCTTCCTCTTCATTTGCTGGACAGTTTCCATATTTTAATTGATGTTCGATCAGTTTTGGCAGTAATTCATTTCCGTCCTTATCTTTAATAGACGTATACCAGCCAAAATGATTTAAACCAAAGTAACGAATATCCATTTCTTTCCTGCTTTTTAAACCAAGAATTTGCGCATAGCTATTTTCTAATCCGATCGGCATATCACAGATGTTAATGATACGAGAATGCGGACGTAAACGACGCGTGGCTTCAGCAACGATAGATGCTGGATTTGAGTAGTTCAGCATCCAACAGTTGGGAGAATATTTTTCCATATAATCGATGTTTTCCAATACGCCAGCGATCGAACGCATGCCATATGCAATACCGCCAGGTCCACAAGTCTCTTGTCCGACAACACCATGTTTCAAAGAAATCTTTTCATCTTTTTCACGCATTGGCAGCTGTCCCACACGAATATGTGCTAAACAGAAATCAACATCCGTATAAGCTGTTTCTGGATCTGTTGTCGCAATAAATTCAATTTCTGGATCCTTTTCTTTTACAATAATTTCACATGCCTCAGCCAGTTTATTCTGACGATCTTCATCATTATCATAGAGCTTAATGCAGCGAAGCGGTAATTTGTCCAGATGATCCAATAACATCAAGATAATCTCCGGAGTATAGGTGCTTCCTCCCCCCGCAATTACAACTGAGAACTTTTGTTTCATCTTTTCTACCTCACTTTTTCTATTGATCTCCTTTACGCACTCATTATAAAACCGCTCCTATTTCATCTCAACTAAACTATTTCCTAACTAAACGGAACTTGTTAACAAACCATCGTAAGTATTAAATGATGATGTAAAAGCCTATCCTTTGTTTTGGCTCTCTCCTTTAAACATGATTGAAATTCCGGCATTCCTTAAGCTATTTGTATCTTCAGTGAAACGATTGTATGGTTTTTCCTTTTTCTTAGGAATTCTTTCATTGTTGCTAATATGGCAAAACTGTTATTATATATTTACGACCAGAGAGGTAATTCAAAATCAATCAGCGTTCACTTTCTGGTTCGCTCGAACAAAGATTCCTAAGGATTTTGATCCAAATGGCATGAACCATTCAGATGCACGCATATCTGCAAGAAAACTTGAAGAAGCTGTTTTGGATCTACCAAGGATCAGCAGCAGAGAGGTTCGTTCTTCGTTCGAAACTTATCAATACTATATTTCCTTTGATTTTATTATTGCGTATGGTGGTAGAATCACCTATGATAGACATAGAAAGATCGTATTTGATCAATTTCTGGCACTGTTGATTGGTCTAAAAAATGTACAGTTTTTTACGATCGATCACAAATATGCATTTGGCATTGAAATACAGGAAGAGTACATCCGTAAAAACAGATGTATCAAAAGATCGGACAATATCATGAAATTTGTTTGGCCAAATGGTTTTAACAATTTGCCATATGATGCCATGCGAAAAAGAAATCACTGCCTAAAAAACGGCTGGTTTTCTTCTTAAAGCAATCACGATCTGGCAAATAAATTCAGATAGGTTTAGGAGGTTCTTTTTATGGAAGTAAATATGCAGTTAATGATCACACCTGAAGAATTTTTTGATGCTTTAGCTGAAGCCCTTGTTTATGATCTTCAGCAAGCGACCGGAAAGAACATTCGGGCAAAAAATATCAAACGCGGGATGTCCTATACAAAAAAAGCAAATAAACGATATTCTTATCAAGTGACGATCACTGAATACGATTATCCAAGGCGATATAGTTCAAGGATCGATTCTGCCAAAGGTTCCAATTTCATGACTTACATCGTAGAGCCTTTAGAAGATGGTATTGGCGTTACGTACAATGAAGAGCTGATCAAGTCGAATGGCAAGACCGGAGATACTGGTTTTAGTGCATTATTTGCGAAAACGACTGGTATACGTCGTACAAAAAAACGTTTAGAAAGCATTCAGACCTATGTGATCAATAAGCGAAAAGAAGCTTCAAAACAAGGAGAAACGATCACTGATGAAAAGCACAAAAATTAAATTATTAGGCATCGATCTGGATGGAACCTTATTAGATTCAAATGAGCATATTCCAGAAAAGACAAAATCATTTCTAATCCAGCTGCAGCAGCAAGGCATACGAATCGTTTTATGCAGCGGACGCAGCTTGTTTGAAATGCATCGCTATGCAGAAGATATTGAACTGCATAAATATCATGGACATATGATCTATACCAATGGTTTTGGTCTTTACGACTGCACGCAGAAGCGTTCATATACATTTCCTTGTTTAAATAAAGAAGATCTTGTATTCCTCACTCAGACGGGCAGACTTTTCCATCTGATACCTTATGCTCCTGATGGAGATTATTACTATGTTGAAGCAAGATCATTCCTGCGAAAGGCCATACAGATCGGCAATGCGATCAACAGACAGAAAACACCTTTTCAACAGCGGTATGCACATCTAAAACCAACAGTTGATCTGCTTCAGCAGTGCAATGGAGAAGCTGGAAAACTATGCCTATGCGGAAAACCTTCTTCCATTCGACGAATGAAACAGTTTTTAGATACCCATGCAAAAGATAAATATAATCTTTTTCCTGTCTCCTCTGTTTGTATAGAAATCAACCAACGAAATGTAGATAAAGCACAAGCTTTGCTTCATTTATGTCACAAGGAAAATATTCAAAATACCGAAGTGATCGTATTTGGTAACAGTGCAAATGATCGGCCGCTCTTTGTTTCTTTTACTCACAGTGTGGCAATGAAAAATGCAGATACCATTACTAAACAATTTGCTTTTGCTCAGACAAATACAAATAAAGAAGAAGGCGTACGTCATTACTTACAAACAGCAGATCTGTTTGTTTCATGAGCATACGCCTTTTTTTCCACTGGCAAAGCCAATAAAATCTTTTTTTCTTCAATATGAATGATCGGATCACTGGTTTCATAGAGTTCGCCATCTAAATTCAAACGAATCAAAAGTCCGTTGGTAAGAATCTGCAAAGACTTTAATCGCCCGCTTTGGACCCATGCAGAATAAGCTGTATGGGTTCCTTTCTTATATTTCTTTGATAATAACAGGATCTTTCGACGAGACACTTTGCGAATCAATGAATAATCCAGCCATCCATCATCTACTTTAGCATCCGGTGTCGGACAATAGCCTCCTCCATAACAACGGCCATTTCCAACAACAACAAAAAGGAAATCATCTGTTAATTCTCTGTTTCCATCAATCTTTAGAGCATAATTATTCCAGATCTTTCCTGCCATGCTCACCAATAATCCTAGATAATATGGAAGACTTCCATAAGCAAACGGAAGATGTTTAAATTTATCTACATGATAAGTTACATGCACATCTAAACCTGCTGACACTGTATTGATGCTTGCTTGATCATCGACCATGATGACATCTACAGGAATACAATGTGCTTGTTGATAATTTTGTAACGTAAGAAATGTGTGTTTGGTTAATGCAGGAAAAGCTTTGACAAAGTCATTTCCAGTACCGATTGGAAGAATACCTAACTGTACATGCGCATATGGCAAGATTCCATTTACTACTTCATGCACAGTGCCATCTCCTCCGCAAGCATAGATGCGCATCGGGATCATTTTTTGTGCATGCATGCTGGCAAGTACTTTAGCATGTCCTTTGTACGTTGTATATTCAATTTGATAATCTTCTGTTGCGAAGGTTGATTGGATATCCTCTTTTAACTTTTGCTGCTGACGTTTGGAGCATTGGGAATTGATGATAAAGACATGTTTCATCTTTTTTCATCCTTTCCGATCAAAGCACGTACTGCATAAGAAGCGCATGCTAAACCAGCTGCCGCCGGTACAAAAGGGGAACTTGCTGGAGGCATCTTTTGTTTGCGCGTCTTTCCATCTTCATTCACGATCTTCGTTTGAACAGTTGGCTGTTCAAGTGAACAAACAACCGGGATCTTGCCTTTGATCTTTGCTTTTCGTATTAACTGGCGCATCACTTTCGCTAATGGATCATAGGTCGTTTTCATCAAATCCATGATTTCGATCTTTGTTGGATCCATCCGGTTTGCCATTCCCATGCTGGATATAAATGGTATGTGGTGTGCCAAACAATATTCAATACAGTCTTTCTTCGATGTGATCGTATCAATCGCATCTACAACAAAATCAATCGGGCGATCAAACAACCGCGCATTCAAACTTGCATCGTAAAAAAGATCGATACATTCGATTTCAATATCTGTTTGATATTGCAAGATCCGCTGCTTCATAACCTGTGTTTTTGATTTTCCGATCGTATCATATACAGCCATGATCTGTCGATTCAAATTGCTTGGTGCTACCTGATCCCCATCAACCAAGATCAAATGACCTACACCGCAACGTGCTAAAGCTTCTACACAATAGGAACCTACACCGCCAATGCCAAGGATCATGACCGTGCTCTCTTTTAGTTTCTGTACTCCTGCTTCTCCTAACAACAATGTTGTTCGTGTATCTGCCTGCTCCATATCATTTCCTCCATTCAGCAAGATCCAGCTGTATCTGCTGTTTCCAATCTGGGTCACTTATATCATACCAATGGACAGGCAATTGATTCCGAAACCAAGTATATTGTCGTTTGGCAAAATTTCGTGAATTTTTTTTGATCTGATCGATACAGGATTCTTTATCGCTGGTTCCATGAAAATATGCATACCATTCCTTGTAGCCGATGCCCTTGAAACCTGCAGAAGACCAAATGGATTCTTCTTGTGCTAACTGCGTCACTTCTTGCAGCAAGCCATTTTCCATCATCTGATCTACACGCTGATCGATTCGTGCGTAAAGCTGTTCCCTAGGCATCGTCAGGCCGATCAAAAACAAGTCATATAATGGCTGATGCGCTTGTTCATTGATGATCTCGCTCTTTTTCTTTCCACTGTGTGCAATCATCAATGCACGAATCAAACGGCGGCGATTATTTTTGTGGATCTGTTTGCAAGCCGGAGCATCTATGATTGATAAAGCGGCATACAGTTCATCATTGCTTAAGCTTTCTAAAAACTGATGATGTGTTTCATCTTGTGGTTCATCTAGGAAAACATAGTCATATAATGCTGCCTTGATATATAAACCGGTTCCTCCGCAGATGATCGGCTGTTTTCCTTTTGCTTGGATCTGGGCAATCGTTTCCCTGCATCGTTGTTGAAACAGCTTGACATTATAATCTTGCGTATACTCATATTCATCAATCAGATAGTGTGGTATCCCTTGTTGTTCCTCTTTGGTTACCTTGGCACTGCCAATATCTAAACCGCGATATACTTGAATCGAATCTCCGCTGATGATTTCTCCATCCAGTGCCTTTGCTAGTTCAATGCTGAGTGCTGTTTTCCCCACACCTGTAGGACCGATGATCGCAATGATCTGTTCTTTCTTTTCAGCCACGTTCAAACTCCTTTCGCAATTGTTCGTCCTTCATGCAGATGATCGTCGGGCGTCCATGCGGACAATGGAATGGCTGCTCGCATTGATCCAGGTCATAAAGAACTTTTTTCATTTCTTCCAATGTTAGAGAACGATTAAAGCGAATCGAACTATGACATGCCATGGTCGCAATCGCATGTTCCCGTAATGACACGATATTGATTTGCTGGTCCTGTTGCCACAAATCGATCATGTCTACTAAAAATGCAGTTTCATCTACTTGCTTCATCCATAATGGCAGCGAACGGCAGATCAATGTTCGTTCCCCAAAGCTGTCAAAATGAATTCCTAATTGTGATAAACATTCATTCAGTTCATCCAGTCTGCTGACTGCATACATACTGGTTTCGATCTGCAAGGGGATCAACAATTGCTGCGTATCTATATTTCCTGATAAAATAGCACATCGGATCTGTTCATAGTGATATCGTTCCTGAGCTGCATGCTGATCAATGATGTAAAGACCATCCTCTCCCTGTGCCAGAATATAAGATTTATGAAACTGTCCGATCACTTCTAATTTAGGAAGATGTTCCCGTGCTGTCAGAACAGACTCTTTTTCTTCCTTTCTAACCGGTTGTTCTTTATCCAATTGTTGAACACTCTCTTCTTTCATGATGGGCTTCGTTTCTTTTTCCAAAATTATATTTTGTTCGGGCGGATCTACCCTCTTGGGTTCAAGGATCACAGGATCTTCCTTCTTAAGCACAGATTTTTCTTTTTGTTCGTTCAATTCTGGCAAAGCAACGGTTTGTGTTTCCATCTTTGGCTGTGGATCATATGATGAGAAACTTTCGTTTACTTCCTTTGTTAATTGTTCTAATTCTTGATTTTCGGGATATGTAAAAGACAAGCTTTGTACTTCTACCTTTGGTTTTTCTTTTTTTCTTTCAATCGATACAAATTCAATTTCTTTCTTCAACGCTTCTCGCAAAGTTTCATAGATCAGTTTCTCCAACTGTCTTTCTTTTGATAAACGGATCTCCCACTTACTTGGATGTACATTTACATCAACCAGCTGTGCATCCATTTCAACATTGATCACAACGATCGGAAAGCGTTCTTTCGGCATATATGGATGATACGCATCTAAAACAGCTTTCTGCAGATGATAACTGCGGATCATTCGACGATTGATAAACAAAAATATAAAGTATTTTGTTGCGCGATTATACTTTGGCTGCACGGCCATGCCGTGAATTTGATAATCCAAATCTTCACCATGGATCTCGATCGCGCTTTTTGCTACGCTTCGATCATACATTTGCATTAAGATTTCCCTTAAATTTCCGCTTCCTTTTGTTTGAAATACTGTCCGTCCATCATGCGTAAGCGTGAAACGAATTTCTGGATATGCAAGGGCAAACTTTTGAACTACTTCAGAGATCAGAGAAAATTCATACTGAGGAGATTTTAAATGTTTGAAACGTGCGGGCGTCCGCTGAAATAGATGTTCTACGCGGATGCTTGTTCCCAGTGGACATGCAGTCGGATGCGCACCCATAAATTTGCCATAGCTGATCTCAACTTCACAGGATTCTTCTCCATTATTGGTCTGTAAAAACACATGAGAAACAGATGCAATTGATGGTAAAGCCTCCCCTCGAAATCCCATGGTATGAATATTCCATAAATCATTTTCGTCTTTCATCTTACTTGTCGCATGGCGTTCAAAAGCGGTTGTCGCATCTTCTGCGTCCATTCCTTCCCCATCATCTGTGATCGTGATGCTTTCGATTCCGCCCTGTCGTATATTGATCGCAATTGATTTTGCCTGTGCATCGATACTGTTTTCCACCAGCTCTTTTACGATTCCGCTTGGTCTTTCGACCACTTCTCCTGCAGCAATCATATTACTTAAATGCTCACTAAGCACATTGATTTTTCCCATTCGATCATCTCCTGTATTTGATTCTTATCTATTATAAACTATTTTGTATCAGAAACCTACGAGCCTATTAAATTCCTTTTGATTCTTCCGTTAACAGCATGCCGATCTGTTGATACTGTTTGGCAAATATGCTTTGTTTCGACCATACGCATGAAAATGTATGATGAAATTGTTCTTCGATCATAATTTGTTTTAACGTTCCCTGTTTAAGTTCTTCCTCAACAACTGGCCGATAGAAAAAAGAGATACCGATATCTGATCGGACACATTCTTTGATCACATGCAGACTCCCGATTTCCGCAAGCACCTGAAAATCTTGTAATGTCAGCTCATGTAAAGAGAGCATACGCTCTAAGATCTCTCTAGTACCTGAACCTTCTTCTCGGATCAACAATGGTTCCCCGCACAGATCATGAATATTTGATACAGGATTTGAAAAGACATGGGAAGGATGACACACAGCAAGATATTCTTGTGTTTGAAATGATATTGAATCATATAATTCTTTTGAATAATATCCTTCAACAATGGCAAAATCCAAACTTCCTTGATGAATACGTTCTAACAACGTTTCTGTATTCTGTACAAATAAACGTAGATGAAAATTAGGATACAAAGTCCATAACTTTTTTAAAGAATGCTGTAAACAGAAATCAGCAATAGATAGTGTTGTTCCAAAATTTAATTCCGTGATCTCTTTTTTTGATTGAAAATGCTGCCGCATATGCTGATCATCATTTTTCATTCGTGATGCCACTTGAAAAAGCAGTTTTCCATTCTCTGTCAAGTGAATCTGCTTCCCTTTGTGTTCAAAAAATTTGGTCTGATAATCTTCTTCTAATTGATGAATATGCATAGATACTGCTGGTTGTGTGATATGCAGCTCTTTTGCTGCTGCTGTAAAATTCAAAGTTTTTGCTGCTACCAGAAAAGTTTCCATCCGAAAATCAAACATCATTCCACTTCTTTCCAATCATAATATATTTTTATATATTTATTATACATTATAATTATACATAATAGTTAAATTCGTTTATACTATCTTTGTTTAAGGGGGAGATCTACATGACAAAAATGAAAACGTTGTTTCCAGGAATTGCACTTTGCCTAGTCTTATCTATTCCTTGCTGGTTATTAGGCAAACAGTTCCCAATTATCGGCGGTCCTGTATTTGCTATTATTCTTGGCATGGTCGTTGCACAGTTTTATGTCCCGTCTGCTGCAATTCAAAAAGGAATTACTTATACATCCAAAAAAATACTGCAATTAGCAGTCATCTTATTGGGATTCGGTTTAAATTTAATGGAGATCGCACAAGTAGGTGCCATTTCCTTACCCGTGATCATTTCTACAATTTCTACATCATTGATCGTTTCTTTCATCTTTTATAAAATTACAAAGATTCCAACAAACACTGCAGTTTTGGTAGGTGTTGGATCTTCGATTTGCGGAGGTTCTGCGATTGCTGCTACTGCACCGGTTATTGAGGCAAAAGATGAAGAAGTCGCACAGTCCATTTCAGTTATCTTCTTATTTAATGTCGTTGCCGCATTGATCTTTCCAACACTCGGATCACTTTTAGGCTTATCAAACGAAGGATTTGGACTTTTTGCTGGAACTGCAGTAAATGATACTTCTTCTGTTACTGCAGCTGCTGCAGCATGGGATGGCATGCACGCAGGTGCAAATACTTTAGATTATGCAACAATCGTAAAATTAACACGTACGTTAGCAATTATTCCTATTACGCTTGTTCTGGCTTTATATCGAGCAAAAAAAGCAAAAGATGGAACTGCAACGAATACATTCTCATTAAAGAAAGTATTTCCGTTCTTCGTTCTCTTCTTTATCTTAGCCAGCATCATTACGACAATTTCTGCCAGCATGGGTATTGATCCTTCTGTTTTTGCTCCGCTAAAAGAACTTTCTAAATTCTTTATCATCATGGCAATGTTAGCAATCGGTCTAAATACAGATATCGTACATTTGATCAAAACAGGCGGCAAACCAATTTTGCTTGGTTTTATCTGCTGGATTATGATCGCTGCAGTATCTTTATCAATGCAGCATGTGCTTGGTATATGGTAAAACCGTTTATAAAATTTTGATATGTATGCAGGAGCTTGAATGAGCTGCTTCATGGATCAGGCATAGTAGATGGATGCTTCCCTACATTTTACAGGGGCATCCATTTTATTTTTATCGATATTCGATTTCATATTTTTTTATATGAATGCCTTTTCTTTTGTTCTATCCACCCATGATAACCCTTTGACCATTTACAGAGTGATAAAAAATCGTTCATGATACAGTTAGTTTAAAGCATACCAAAAAACTTTTACAGCTCATTCGTATTTCTATTTCGGAGCGCAGCTTTCTCAATATTTGCCCCATCACGTATGTCTTAGCGAAAACTATCCTGATTAACGTTGAATAGTATCTCTGGATATTTTTTCTTTGCTGATATCGTTTTGCTCATTTTCATTTATTTTCGTATGACCAACGCATAAAAAACCCTCTTTACTGCTCGTTCAGTAAAGAGGGCACATATCAAATGCTTGCAAACTTGATTTTATAACTTTAATGATTCGAACCACTGTTTCAGCTGATTTTTATCTTGTCGATAATTGATGCATCTTCCTTCGCGAACGACGGCATTTGGACAGCTTTCTTGTAAAATTTCTGTAGTTTTTCCCATGCCGCTTCCTCCTGAAGTCGCAAATGGAATAACAACCTTCCCTGCTAATTCATAGCTTTCCAAAAAACTCTGGATAATCCGCGGAGCCTCATACCACCAGATTGGGAATCCGACAAAGAGAACATCATAACTTTGCATCTGATCTACCTTAGATATAATGGCTGGACGACAGTTTGGATCTTTCATTTCCTTTGTTGAACGGCTAGAGGAGTCCATCCAATCAAGATCTTTTTTTGAATATGGCTGCACCGGCTGAATCTCAAATAAATCTGCTTGAGCAACTTCTGAGATCGTTTTTGCAAGTGCTTTTGTCGTACCGCTTGCCGAAAAGTATGCTACTAATATCTTTTTCAATCGTATTCTCCTTTCTGTCCATGAATCTATTATTTATTCTTCTTCACGCTTCTTTTTTAATTCGAAAAGAAAACTCATCGCTTCCATTGGTGTCATATGATTGATTTCTACCATATCGATCATATCGATGATTTCTTTTTCTTTCGGATCTTCCTTCTCTACGACCATCATCTGCGGCTGATAGATGCCTTGATCCCCTTGCAATTCAAATGCTTCCAACAATTGACGTGCTCTTTGTAAAACGATTTCAGGCAGCTTTGCTAATCGCGCAACATTGATTCCATAAGACTTATCCGCTTTTCCTTCTTGCATGCGATAAAGAAATGTTACTTCTTCTTTTTCTTCATGAACTTCTACATGCAGATTATGAATCGCCGGATTATCTTCACCTAGCTGGGTCAATTCATGATAATGTGTCGAAAATAATGTTTTCGCTTGAATATATTCATCGATATATTCAATCATTGCTTGTGCTAAAGCCATTCCATCATATGTAGAGGTACCTCTTCCAATCTCATCAAACAAGATCAATGAATCTTTGGTTGCATGCTGTAATGCATGATTCGCTTCCATCATTTCTACCATAAAGGTTGACTTTCCGCTCAAGATATCATCACTCGCACCGATTCTTGTAAAGATCTGATCAAAGATCGGCAGTGAAGCACTGCGTGCAGGGACAAAACTTCCTATTTGTGCCATGATCACTAATAGTGCATTCTGACGCATAAAGGTTGATTTTCCGCCCATATTGGGTCCAGTAATGATACTTACAGTCTGTTCTTCTTCCATCTTCAGATCATTCGACACATATCGTTTATTCTTCATCATTTGTTCAAGGATCGGATGTCTTCCTTCAATGATCTCAATACGATGTCCTTCATGAAATGTTGGACAAACATAACCATGTTCTCCTGCCAATTGAGCCAGAGAATACAATACATCGATGGTTGCTAATGCATTGGCTAGATCATGCAATTTTGGTAAATAAACTTTGATCTGATTTAATAGATCAGTAAACAATTCGATCTCTAAACGTACTTTTTCTTCTTGTGCATGTAATATAGCATCCTCTTGTTCTTTCAGCTCTTCAGTAATAAATCGTTCTGCATTTGCCAATGTTTGTTTTCGTACATAACCGAATTCTGGCTTGATTGCAGCCAAATTTCCTTTACGAACTTCAATATAATAACCAAATACACGATTATAACCAATCTTTAAGGATTTTACGCCAGTACGTTCCCGTTCTTTTGCTTCTAATTCTAAGATCCAGCTTTTACCATCCCGGCTGATTCGCCGTAATTCATCAAGCTTTTCGTTATACCCATCGACAAATATACCGCCGTCTTTGATTGTCAAAGGCGGTTCGTCTACGATAGCTCCATCAATCAGATCATGCAGTGTCATACAAGTATCGATGGTTCGATACTCTGGATAACTTGGACAGTTTTTAAATAAATCAAAGATTACTGGTGCGTGTTCCAATGTCTTGATCAGACGAAGGACATCTCTAGGTGAAGCACTGCCATAAGCAACTCTGGCGCCTAATCGTTCCAGATCATAAACATAACGAAGATGTTCTTTTAGTTCATCCCGAATCAAAAAATCGTCATTCAAATAACCAACTGCTGTTTGTCTTTTCATGATCTCCGATGCTTGGATCAACGGATATTCGATCCATTTTTTCAATAAACGCGACCCCATTGCGCTCATGCAATGATCCATAAAGCTCCATAAAGACATCTGCTTTCCATTTCCATGCAAAGAAGTTGTCAGCTCTAAATTTTGCTTCGTAGCATAATCCATCTGTAAAAAGGATTGTTCATAGATCATTTCGATCGGTTGCAAATGGGTCATGGAACGTTTCTGTGTTTCGTCCAAGTAATTCATCAATAATCCAAACGTATGAATGACACGCTGATCATGAACATGCATAAGCAAGTGTTCATAGGAATCTTTTACTTCATCATGATTCATCGCTGATATCGTGATTGTTTCCAATTCTTCGATCATACGCCGCAGCCGTTTATCAAATGAATGTTCTACGACAATTTCTTTTACACTATTCAATAATAAGATTTTTTGTAAAGCAATGACGCTTTTATCAATCAATTGTGCTTTCATTTCCCCAGTAGTCATTTCACACAGCACCGCACAAATGCCATATTGAAAATCATATAAAGATGCGATATAGTTCGTATTTTTTTCATCAGCTGTTTCATCCATGATCGTTCCCGGTGTCACGATGCGGATTACTTCACGCTGTACAAGACCCTTAGCTAAAGCAGGATCTTCTACCTGTTCCACGATTGCAACTTTATATCCTTTTTGTATCAATCGCTGTATATAGGAGTTTGCTGCATGATGAGGAACACCACACATAGGTACTTTTTCTTCTACGCCTGCACTACGTCCTGTCAAAACCAGATCCAATTCTAATGATGCCGTTTTGGCATCATCAAAAAACATTTCATAAAAATCACCTAAACGGTAAAAGATGATTGCTTCCGGATTTTCTTTTTTAATTTGTAAGTAGTGTTGCATCATTGGTGTAAATTTATTTTTTTCTGCCACTGCAATTCAACTCCAATTTCTTGTCATTCTAAGTATATATTATATCATATTTCTTTATTTTTCTTTTAGTTCCTTCCTGATAAAATTTACTTTCTAAAACGGGAGTTTGACAGTTGTAAAATAGCCCGATTCTAATTTAGTGCTTTGTTTAAGCACTTTTCTTTTGCTTTTTTTGTCAATTTGTTCGTTTTTATATAGCGTATTGTGCCGTATTGTGTTATAATGTCTTTATAGAGGTGATTTCTTTATGCGCATCAATATCGTTAAATCCAAAAATGCAGAACAGGTTTACGTCATCCATTCTTTTCGCAAGAACGGTAAAAATACTACCAAGATCTATAAAAAGCTCGGCACCATCCAGCAGCTTTCTGATAAGTTGAACATGTCCAGAAGCGAGGTCATCGCCTGGGCCAAAGAACAGGCTGCCATCATCACCAAACAATACAACGAGGAAAATGACAATGTCATCGTTTCTTTGAACCCTTCCAGGATGATCTCCAAAAACAAACAGCTTACCTTCAACTGCGGTTATCTGTTCCTTCAATCCATCTGTTATTCTTTGCGTCTCGATAATATCTGCCGCAATATCAAATATCATCATAAATTTGATTTTGATATCCTCCATATTCTCCGTGACTCCATCTATTCCCGCATCCTATCCCCTTCCAGCAAGCGTTCTTCCTTCTCTTTCGCTCATTCCCTGTTGGAACAGCCGGATTATCAACTTCATGATGTTTACAGGGCCTTATCCATCCTGGCAAAGGAATCCGATCATATCCAGTCCGAGATCTATCGTAATTCCAATTTCCTTCACGGCAGGAATACAAAGATCCTTTATTATGACTGCACCAATTACTATTTCGAGATCGAACAGGAAGATGACTTCAGAAAATACGGAAAAAGCAAGGAGCACCGTTCTAATCCGATCGTGGGAATGGGCCTCTTCATGGATGGGGACGGTATTCCTTTGGCTTTCGATATCTTTCCCGGAAACCAAAATGAGCAGAAGACACTGAAGCCTCTGGAACAAAAAGTCATCCGGGATTTTGGATGTTCCCAATTTATCTATTGTTCTGACAGCGGTCTGGCATCACAGGACAACAAGCTCTTCAACGATATGGGCGGGAGAGCCTATGTCATCACGCAGTCGCTGAAAAAGCTGAAAAAAGAAGACAGGGACATCGCACTGGATACGAAGCAGTATCGAAAAATAGGAAGCAGCACGTTCATCGACCTGAAGGATCTTGATGAAAACGATCCGGAAGTATACGGATCCGTCTATTATAAAGAAATTCCCATCGAATCGAAAAAGATATCCGAGACCCTGATCGTTACGTATTCACCAAAATACAAAGCTTATCAGGCAAAAATAAGACAAGGGCAGATCGAACGGGCCAAAAAAATGATAAATGCAAACGGGAAGATAAAAAAGAACAGGAAGAACCCTAATGATCCGGTGCGTTTTATAAAGATGAGCGCTGTCACGGCCAATGGAGAAGTGGCAGAAGAAGAGATCTATGGAATCGATGAGGAAGCCATAAGAAAAGAAGCGATGTATGATGGATTCTATGCGGTATGCACGGATATGGAAGGTGAAGCAGCAGAAATCATCGCCATCAACAAACGCAGATGGCAGATCGAAGAGTGTTTCAGGATCATGAAGACAGAATTTGATGCGCGGCCTGTCTATCTACAGAGAGAAGACAGGATAAAAGCACATTTTCTCATTTGTTATCTTTCCCTTCTGGTATATCGAATACTGGAAAAGAAGCTGGGGAACAAATACACGGCAGAAGAGATCATCCATACATTAAGGAAAATGGAAATGTATCATCTGGAGGAACACGGGTATATGCCAATATATGAAAGGACGGATCTGACAGATGAGCTGCACGAGAAATTTAATATCAGGACAGACTATGAGATCATTAAGAAGGCAAAGATGAGAAATATCATCCATCAAACAAAAGTGCATTAAGAAAAAAAATACGTCATATCACGACAAAACAAAAAACTCAAGATCACCCTTTAGTTATAAGGTATTCTTGAGTTTTATGCTTTTTTAACTGTCAAAGACGGGGGTCCCGATGCCAAAATTTGACTTGTTATTTCATTCTCTTAAAGTGTTAGAAAATGCTTTATTTATGGACTTTTTCACTATATTGCAGTGTTATTATTTTCCCTGTTGATATTGATCAAAATTAACTAATTTTATGAAATTTGGGTGGCAAATGGGTGGCAAAATACTATCAAAAAGGTGTTAGTTATGATGTAACAAAAAATAATTGTATACATAAGAGAATCATATATCGCTACATTAATAATATCTCATTTTTATAAAATAAATTCAACTTGGGTGGCAAAATAGAATTAAAATTTTAAATTTGGGTGGCAAAAAGGCTTTTTTGGGTGGCAAAATATCAAAATTCTTGCCACCCAGTTACACCCTAACTAACACTTCCTTAGGTATTAGTTATCATGTAAGCAAAAATGGCCTTTGCCACCCTTTGCCACCCAAAATTCTCTAAAATCTTCATTTTTTACAAATTTGATAACAAAATAAAAAAAACCAAGAATAAGCCTTTATTCATCGGCATTTCTCGGTAGTCGACTTTGGCGTCCCCCGGGGGAATCGAACCATCAATTAGCCCTTAGGAGCGGCCCCGGTGCCAAAATTGACCCTGTTTTTTGTTTCCCTTAAAGTGTTAAAAAATGCCCTATTTATCGGTATTTTCACTATGTTACACTGTCATTGTCTTCCCTGATCGTATTGATTAAAATTTGCTAATTTTATGAAGTTTGGGTGGCAAATGGGTGGCAAAAAGCCTTCAAAAGGTGTTAGTTATGGTGTAACAACATCTCCTATTTATTCTCTTGTTTCAAGTTATTTATCATATCATTTAATAGGCAAAGAACAGAGAGTAAAAAAGATAAAAAATCATAGATATACCTTTCTATATATGGTACTCTATAAATGTAAAGTATTTTAAGAAGGGACTTGGCGGGTAGGATAGCAGTTTGCAAAAACTCCAAGCAAACAAAACAATAACTGAACTATTTTCTGCAAACCAGACTTAAATATTTTCAAATCTAGCATTATGCCTGTTTTAAATAGATATGATGTGCACTGCTAAAGATGCTTTTAAGAAAGCTATTTTTTTAGCCCAATTTATCTATCAATCGGTTGATTATTGTGGAGGTGATGAACCATTAAACGAATTGATAATAAAAAGCGCAAGATCGAGCTCTTGGAAAGATGCTTCGATGTCCTTTGCGAGCATGGACTTGAAAACACTAGTTTAAAAATGCTGTCTGATGCTTGCGGTATCTCAAATGCTACGATGGTCTATTACTTCAAAAACAAAGA
>CASFOT010000052.1 GCA_949296305.1 uncultured Erysipelotrichaceae bacterium | reverse complement strand
CCAAAATTGAACTGACCAGAAGATAAGAAAGCATCAGAAGAAACTAACTGTTGTGCTAAATGATCATCTAAAGAAATTGTGATCGTTTCATATTGGTCATCTATTGTGATCGAATCCGTTGTCAGAAAAGAGGAAGCGTTGAGTGCTTCTTGGAAGATTGTTTCATTTTGTTTGATCAATGCATCCCGCTGTTCATCAGTTGCATGAAGGATCAGATAATCCCCTTCTTGATATGCTTCTTCTCCATAGGCCTTGTCGATCGTATAAGCGTCATTTTCTTGTGCTGTAAAAATATCTTGGTATTCTGGTTGTCCCAAAAACCATTGATAGTAACCAGCAAAGCGATATTCTTTTGTTTCTGGTTTTGATTGACATCCGCATAGACTGATGCATATCGTCAATGCAAAGAAAATCGGTTTGATCTTTTTCATAATAATTCCCCACCTGACTGTTTTTTTCATTATAACAGAAAGCAGGTAGAAATAGAATTGTCGGGCGATTACCCTGTGTGGAACGTTGCGGCGACATAGTATGACACAGAGGGTGAGAGAACTCATGTTACAAGGAATCTTGCTAGTCGTTGTATTAAGCTTGGATAGTTTTTTGACTTCGCTCGCCTACGCGGTCCGTCAGATACGAATTCCCATCAAAAGCGCAATGGTAATTGCGGGCGTATCAGCAGTTTTCTTGGGAATTTCTTTTTTGCTGTCTTCACAATTGATCCAGCTGATTCCTTCTTGGGTCGCTTCTTTGTGGAGCGCGGTCGTATTTGCAGCATTAAGCATTTACTCTTTTTTTCAAAGCGCGATCAAGCGGATCATCCGAAAAAATCGCCAGGGGATCACACTGCATTATGGAAGCATACAGATCGTGCTGGATATTTACTTGGATGAAGAAAAAGCTGATCAGGATCATTCAAAGACGTTATCGGTCAAAGAAGCATTTTATCTGGCTGTTGCTTTATCTTTTGATTCCTTATTCAGCGGACTGGCATTGGGCTTTTCGCTTCCACATCCGTTGTGGATCGTTTGTTTTGATTTTGTGATTGCGATGTTTTCGATCTATTTGCCAGCCTTATGCATGAAACATTTTCTATCCAGCTGTTCCTTTGATCTAGGGTGGCTGAGCGCCATCTTGTTTGCTGTGTTGTGCATCTTGCGTTTTGTATAAAGACAGCAACCACATTTTGAAGTAAAAAGGTTTATAAATAAGGCAAAAAGTGATATATTATGGTTGTTGTGAATAGGAGGAAATTGCAATGAGCAAAAGACCAGTCGTTTTAGTTGTCATGGACGGCGTAGGAATTCGTGAATCTGATTTCGGTAACGCAGTCAACAACGCATACAAACCAACATTAGATGATTTATGGAAGAATTATCCACATACAGAGATCAAGGCACATGGTGTAGCTGTCGGATTGCCAAGTGATGGCGATATGGGAAACAGTGAAGTTGGACACAATGCTTTGGGTTGCGGACAAATCTATAGCCAGGGTGCAAAGCTGGTAAATGAATCAATCGAAAGCGGCGATATTTTTGAAACAGATACATGGAAAGCATTAGTGAATAAATGCAAAGACAATGGAAAGATGCATTTCTTAGGTTTGCTTTCTGATGGAAATGTGCATTCACATATCAACCATTTAAAAGCATTGATCAAACGTGCAAAAGAAGATGGTGTAAAAGAAGTTCGTCTGCATGCGTTGTTAGATGGGCGTGATGTTCCAGAAACAAGTGCATTGATTTATGTAGATGATATTGAAAATTACATGGCAGAGCTGAATGACGATAACTTCCATGCATGCATTGCCAGCGGCGGCGGGCGCATGAAGATCACGATGGACCGTTATGAAGCAAACTGGGCCATGGTAGAAGAAGGATGGCATACACATGTATTAGGTGAAGGCCGTCAGTTCGCATCCGCAAAAGAGGCAATTGAAACATACCGTGCAGAGAGCGGTGTCGTAGACCAGGATCTGCCAGCATTTGTCATTGCCAGCGATGGTAAACCAGTAGGAACGATCGAAGATGGAGACGCTGTTATCCTGTTTAACTTCCGTGGAGATCGTGCGCAGGAAATTTCTTTAGCATTTGATGGAGATGCAAGCTTTGATAAGTTTGACCGCGTACGTGTACCAGATGTTATGTATGCAGGAATGTTACAGTATGATGCAGATTTGAATATTCCGCATAACTTCTTGTCTTATCCGCCAAAGATCAAATATACTTTGTCTGAGCACTTGGTAAAACACGGTATTCGTCAGTATGCCATCAGTGAAACTCAGAAATATGGTCATGTAACTTATTTCTGGAATGGTAACCGTTCAGAGAAATTTGACGAAAATTTAGAGACATTTGAAGAAGTAAAATCAGATGTTGTTCCATTTGAACAGCGTCCATGGATGAAATCTGCAGAAATCACAGATAAATTCATTGAAGCGATCAAGTCTGGAAACTATGATTTCTTGCGTACAAACTATCCAAATGGCGATATGGTTGGACATACAGGCAACTATGAAGCAACGATCATCGGTGTAGAATCGGTTGATCTGCAGTTAGCACGTGTCAAAGAAGCAGTGGATGCTGTCAATGGTATCATGATCGTTACAGCTGATCATGGCAACGCAGATGAAATGTATGAAAAGCCTAAAAAAGAAGGTGCTCCGATCAAATCAAAGACAAGCCATACGCTGAACAAAGTACCTTTCATCGTTTACGGTGCAGATGTAAAGATGAAAGAAGGAGATTTTGGTCTTTCTAACGTTGCAGCTGTTGTTACAGACCTGTTGGATCTGCCAGCTGACGAACATTGGAACGAATCCATCATCGAAAAATAATTTTCAACTAGCTGTGTAAGCAGGCAGATTGCTGGCTTCACAGCTTTTTTATATAAAAACGCAGCTATCTGGTCGCTGTAGCTGCGTTGTTCCTTATTTTAATATATCAAACTTTTTGCGCCGCTGTGTTGATTGAATAAAGAGATGTTTCATCTCTTCCGTATCTTCTTTGGCAAGGGTATCACGGAAGTGTTTTAATTCTTTCGCAAATGCATCAATCTCTGCAAGCAAGATTTCTTTGTTCAACAAAAACAGTTCGGTCCACATGGTCTCATTGATCTTTGCGATACGCGTCAGATCTCGAAATGAATCACCCGTGTACTCTACTAAATGAGCATTATCATGTGTATTCATCAACGAGACGGCAATCACATGAGTCAGCTGAGATAAAAAGCCGATCATTTCGTCATGTTCTTTCATGCTGAGGGTCGCAATATGATGAAATTGCAGGATGTCTGCCAGCTGTTTAGATGTTTCAACAGCATCTTCGCTATTTTTTTCTGTAGGCACGATGATGTAGTTGGCTGCTTTGAACATTTCTGTATTGGCATATTCGATACCACTGGTTTCACGTCCGGCCATTGGATGGGCAGCGATGAATTCTACATCCTCCCGCAGGATAGCCTGTACCTGATCGGCCACATTGACCTTTACACCGCTGACATCGGTCAATAAGGTTCCAGGACGAAATGCATGCTGGTGCGCTTTGATCCATTCGATCATCGTATG
>CASFOT010000051.1 GCA_949296305.1 uncultured Erysipelotrichaceae bacterium | reverse complement strand
TATTATAATTATAATTCCCAAAATTTTCAAGAAAGGTGAACGCCTTCCATCATTATCCTCTGTCCTATTTCATCGGCGTTTCAACGATACGATCGTCTCTACTTTTGCAGTATTCGGGAACATATCAAATGGAACGATGCGCTCTACCTCATAGCGATCACTCAAGATTGCTAAATTTTTTGCTAAAGTAGACGGATTACAAGAAACATAAATGATCTTTTTGATCTTGCTTCGCAAAATAACAGCTAACATCGCTTCATCCAGACCTGTACGAGGCGGATCTACCACCAGCACATCGATCGAACTGTTTTTTGAAAGATATAGTAATTTATCCGCTGCATCTGCACATACAAACTCTACATTTGTGATATGATTTTCTCTTGCGCTCTGTCTGGCATTGATCACAGCATCTTTAACGATTTCAATGCCGATGATCTCTTTGGCATCATCTTTTAACGTCATCGAAATACCGCCTATACCGCTGTATGCTTCCACGATGCGTTCATTTTGCCTGCCTACCATTTCCGCAATGCATGCATACATATTTTTTGCCTGCTGGGTATTAAGCTGAAAGAAGCTGCGTGGTGAAACAGGTAAGCGCACACCATCTAATGTTACGTAGATGTAACGCTCCCCTCCTAATAAGATCATTTTCGGTCCAAACAGTTCTACTGCCTTTTTCTGTGTTTGATAACTTTGCCATAAAGAATGCATCCCTTCCAAAGCCATCAGATCTTCGATCATCTGCGGATCAAATTTCTCTTCTCCGCTTACTAGCGTACACTGAAACTTACCTTCAAAGCCCCGCAAGATCAAATAACGCAATCCCCGTTTTTGGTGCCAGTCATATGGCCGCACATGATAACGGTTCAACACTTTCAAGATCCGTTTGCGCATGATCTCCAGTTCTTTCTCATGTACGTAGCACGTATCCATCGGCACAAAGATATTCGAATTTGGCGAATACATGCCATTGACAAGTTCTCCATCATCCATGCCACAAGGAAGTTTGCATTGATTGCGATAAAACAATGTCTTGTTCGAAGGACGGATTTTTTCAATCAGGCGGGGATCAATATGCGCATATTTGATCAATGATTGACGCAGATCATCTTTTTTGAAACGAAGCTGTTCCTCATAGTCACAGATCATATATGGACAAGCGCCACAACGACGCTGGATCCCACAAATCGGACGTACCCTTTTATCGCTTTTTTTACATATTCGCGTAATTTTCCCTTTGGCATAACGTCCGTTCTTTTCAGTCAGTGTTATTTCTACTTCTTCATTGCAAAGCGCTCCAGGCACGAATACCGGCAAGCGATCTAAGTAGCCGATCCCTTCCCCGTTGATACCCATTTTTTTGATGGTTACTTTCATACTAATCTCTTTTCCTCTCTGCACGTACTTTTCTTATATATCGGCGAATACGGCCATATTTTGGTGTACATCCTTGTACATTTTCCGTATTTTCGATTACCGTATTGATACAAAAACCAAGATATATAATACAGGCAATTATGTAGATTGACAACAATAAAGTCATAAAGGATGCCAATGGTCCATAAACGGTCGGATAGGACGTAAAAGTCTCTAAAATTTTTGTCAACAGCATTCCCAGCAATACAAATGCACTGACACTGAACAAAGAACCTGCCAAACCAAACAACAAAGGCCGCTGATAATAAGACAATGCATGAAACATGCACATAAATAAGATAATTGCCAGTATCGTAGCAACGATCAGCCAAAACTGCGGCAACAACATCAAAAAGAAATAAGCAACACCCAGATACAGCGCAAAATAAACCGTTAAAATGATGGCACGGATTCGGACATAGATCGAATTTAGCTTTACTTTTTCTACTTGTGCAGAGATCATTAAAAATGAATAGATGCTCCTGCTGGCAAGATAGAAAGAGAGGATCAAAGTAGAAATGGTCGCGACAAAGCCAATCGGTTCTCCTTCTCCGGCAAACCAATCAACAAAAGGGAGAATGATATCACTAGGCAAATATTGAATGAGCACCTGCACGAACACTTGATATACGCCTTCATTGATGACGATCACATACTTGAATACCAAGATGACCGCGATCAAGATCGGAGCAATAGCCAAGAGCAAGCTGAAAGAAAGCGCATAGCGAAACAAGCGCCCTTGAAACGAATCAAACAGCAGATAGACTTTCTTGATGAATTCCATTATGACAATCCTTCCATATACGTACGCATCCATTGTGCTTGATTGCCGATCAAAAGATACAGGTAATCGCCGCAAGTTCCAAGTGAAGCCGGAATTCCTTGCTGCAATGCTGCTTGCATCCGAAGCTGCGCACTCTCTTTTATTATACTCCAGTTTTCATCATTACAGTGAAAAATTACCGCTTCTTGCCATACATCTTGCCGAATGCTGCACAAATACGCATAATCTTCTTCTGTTAGTGACAACTCAAAATTTTGTTTGATTTTTTCTGTCCCTTGGTTTTGTTCATCCATTATCGATCCGATTCCTTTTTCACGCATCTCCACAGCCATATCGATCAAAGCTTGTTCCATATCTAAATTGTCATGCGTCATCGATCCTTTTCCGCAGCCACATAAAAACAATAAACACAACAAGACCACCCATTTACGCATGTGCTCACCTCTGATTCAGTATATGTTCCAACATAAAAAAAGACGCATTGATCTGCGTCTAATCATTTACGGCCCAATCAGGTACTTCTTTTCCGCGTCGTACCAGGATCGCTTTCTGAAATTCGGTCTGATTCAAAAACTCTAAGATCTTTCGTTCTTCTTCGCTGTTGCAGCCGACAAGCAGTTTGACTTCACAATCTTTTTTTAAGATATCCGCACTGACAACGACCGCTTGAATCAAATTTGATTTTACAGAACCACGGAATACATCGATCGGTGCTTGATCTGATCCGGTAGTATCATTCAAATAACCATAATCAACAGGATAAATCAGATTGCTGTACTTATAGTGGCAAGTTCCCTTTGGACGATCAACGACCAATTTAGATGATAAGTACAACGTATCTAATTTCTGCCAAAAAAACGCATTATTTTCTAAAGTATTCATTATATTCCTCCTAAAAGTCGCAGACTACCATGTCTCTTGCGATATCTTCCATTCGTTTACAGCCGGCAAGCGCCATTGCTTCTTTCAATTCCAGCTGAATCTTCTGCAAATACGTAACAACGCCCTGCGTTCCGCCGCCAATTGCTGCATGAGAGATCGGACGGCCGATCAGCACACCATCTGCACCAAGCGCTAATGCTTTAAATACATCATTTCCGCTTCTGAATCCACCGTCAACGAACACTTTCATCTTTCCGTCAACAGCTGCAACGATATCTTCCAACACCTCAATACCCGCTTGTGCCCCGTCTAACACTCGTCCACCATGATTGGATACAATGATTCCTTGAGCACCTGCTTCTAGTGCTTTTTTCGCACCTTTCACGCTCATGATCCCTTTCAGGATAAACGGAACCTTTGTCTGTGCGGTGATGGCTTGAAGATCTTCGATCGTTTTAAAGCCGACAGGTACATCGCTATTTCTCAGATTGCTAAGACCGCTGGCATCAATGTCTGATGCGATTGCAGGACATCCGCATTCATTTGCTAACGCAATACGCCAATCCATATGACCTTGTGCCCAAGGTTTGATTGTCGGAATGCCTTTCCCATCATGTGCTTTCACGATTTCACAAGGTTCTTTGAACATTGCATCAAACTTTCCATCACCAGTGAAAGCAAATGTTCCGGCCTCGATGCTTCCTGCAACGACCGCTTCTGTATAATCACGATCGCTCATTTGCGCACCATAATTTTGCGTAATACCGCTGATCGGTGCTGCATAAACAGGCAAAGACACCGGAAGACCAAAAAAATCGGAAGCAGTGCTTACCTCTTCATTGCCCGTAATCGTATCCATGACGATCGTAATCTTATTCAGCATTTCTATATTACGTACGAAAGCAGAACCACTGCCTTTCCCACCTGGGCCAGGTGTCTCGCCGCGACATGCAAGGCCATTGCAAGATGGACAACAGCGGCAAACCGTACACTTCTGACGGGCAGAAGCATAGATTTCATCCCATGATTTCATTTACAACCCTACTTCCTAACTATTTCTTACTAGGTACTCCTTTATTATATCGACTATGAAACTATTTAGCAATCATTTTCAAAAAATTTTCATTTTTCATTTCATTATCGTTCATTCATGTAAACTCGATTACATTTTTCATATAAAAAAAACCGCAACAGCGGTTTTTTTTACATATGCTTTACTCGATCACGCTCTTCCGCGCGTTTTGCGTCATTAAAACGATCGACCGTTCCAACCAAATATCCGGTAATTCGACGAATTTTTTCAAATCCTTGCGGCTCTAAGTAATAACCCAGATTCACGTCATCGCCTTCAAAATCAAGATTGATACGTTCTATGCTGCGATTATGATTCTTCGACTGAATGTATTGAATATAAGCGCGGCATTCCTTTTCGCTTAACTCTTCATTGGATAAAATTTGAATACCATCTACCGTCACTTCATAAGCCATACATCTTACCTCCTGTCTCTTTTCTCTTATTATAGTCCTCTCTATTCTCAAAGTAAAATAGAATGCTTCCTTTTTTCTTCTTGCGATAAAAAATGAAACATGCGAATGATCGAATAGGCTGCGGATTCTAATTTTTGAGGTGCGGATTCCAGTGCTTGTGAAAAACTCATCGCCCGATCAGCAATGCTGAAGATACCGATGAACCCCAGATCGTACAGCTGTTCATAACCCAGCCCCAAAGCACCGCTGATGCAAACGATCGGTTTATCTGCCTGCTTTGCGATTGCTGCAATGCCTGCTGGAACCTTGCCATACATCGTCTGCGCATCGCTTTGGCCTTCTCCCGTTATGAGCAGATCACAATGTTGTGCTTCTTCTCTCAAAGAACTATACGATAATAAAAGTTCGATGCCTGGAACCATTTTGGCATGCAGAAGCCCGATCAATACTGCACCGATCCCGCCGGCAGCACCTCCGCCTTCAAAATCATCAAGATCGATCTTTCGATAGCGTTTGATCTGATCCCGATAATTGCTCATCGCTCGATCGATCCGCTCTAATTGGTTTGGATAAAGGCCTTTTTGCCGGCCGAACGTAAAAGTAGCCCCCTGCGGTCCTAATAAGTGATTTTTTACGTCACAAGCGACGATCAGTTCTATGCCGTCAAATGAAGTCAAACGATTAAAATCAATGTAGCGGATCTTTTCTAAGTTCATTGCTTGAGGTGACAGATATTTATGGGAAGCATCATAAAAACGAACCCCTAAGCTTTGCAGCAGCCCCATTCCGCCGTCATTGGTAGAACTTCCGCCCAAACCAACGATGATCCGTTGACAACCACGTTCTTTCGCATCCAGCAACATCGTGCCTACCCCATAGCTGCTGGCAGCCATCGGATTTCTTTTTTCCCTTGGCACCATGGTCAAACCGATGCAGGCTGCAGCCTCAACGACTGCTGTGTTGCCTCCTTCGATCAATGCATAACAAGCACGCATGTGCCTGCCATAAGCATCTGTCGTCTCACATTCGACCATCTCTCCTTGACATGCATCACAAAATGCGGCAGAAGTCCCTTCACCGCCATCTGCCATGGCATACGTACACACTTCAATAGAAGAATCGACACGCAAAATTGCCTGTTTGATATGCTCCGACACCTCTCTAGATGTCATACATCCTTTATAAGAGTCACAAGCTACGAGAATCTTCATAGCCCAGCCTCCCTCCATTCTCTTAATTAGATAGTATCATAATCCGCTATCTTGTTCCAGCATCTGACCAAAAATAGGATCTGTCTGCAAACAAAAAGAAGAGGCCGCCCTCTTCTTAACGTACTCGCAGCCGTTCATGGACATGCAAAAGATCAGGATCTGCTATTTGATTTAATTTGATCAGCGCTGCTACACTGGTTCCATAACGTTTTGCAATCGAAGTTAAGGTATCTCCTTGTTGCACAATGTAAATATATTTCGATTGTTCCTCTAGCTTTTCATCAACCAGTCTTTGTATGGCAGAATAATCGTAACCAGCCGCTTCTAAACGCTGTTCTCGTTCCTTTCCTGATCCCCATTTTCCTTCGATCACCTCATCTGCAATTACCTCATTGCTTTTTTTCGATGACGTTTGTTCACTTCTTTCATACGATTCCCATAAAGAACCATCTCCGTAAAAACGATCAAGATCCAGATCTTTGTTCCAGCCGCTTAAACGTCCATGGCTTGTCCATTGCCAGCAAACGATCCGCTTCCAATGTTTCACTTGCACCAGTGTTCCTGCATCGCGCATATCATAATTATACATAGGCGCATTCGTATGATACAACGCCATCCACAAAGGGTATTCCTTTGCCACTTGGCTCCAATCATACGCATTAGCGACTGATTCGCTCATGTAGATCCATGGGCGCACGCCGCTGTCTTCATAAACTTTATCTAGCCATTTTTTCGCCCAGGACACATTGCTGATTTCTTCTGCTTCCCAATCCAGCACTGGAACTGCTTTGCCCATATAGGGACGAAACAATTCAAGAAACCATGCTGCCTCCTTTTCTGCCGTATTTTCTTTTCCAGGTCTTGCAAAATGATATATGCCTAATTTTCTTTTTGCCCGCAGCGTATCTCTTGCAAACTGCCGGAAATTGGGATCTTCATAATTCAGTCCTTCACTTGCTTTGACGATCACAAAATCTGCTTTGATTTTATCGATCTCAATACCGCTTTGATAACTGGAGATATCGATTCCATTCAATAAAGCCATTCTTTCCCTCCTCTATCTATTCTCAATGTATGTTATGCATGAGCTGTCTGCTGTAAAAGGCATTCATCCCTTTGCTGAGCACTTATTCAGATCATGACGATCCAGATAATCTTTTCCTATCCATATGCTCTCTTTCTGAAAGGACCATAATGTAAATAAGTTGATGATCAGCATGCATCCATTGAACAGATCACTGAAAGCCCAGACCAATGAAACATGAAAGATTCCTCCACCAGCTAAACTGCCCAAAAAGAAAAAAAGATATACAATTTTAGGAAGACTGCCCCTAAACAGATAAGTAAGACATTGATCCGCATAATAATACCATCCTAAAATCGTGGGAAAAGCAAATAAGATCATCATGATGGAAAACAGGCAGCCTCCAACAGAGCCAAAATACAGTGTGAAAACAGAAGACATCAGCAAAGTCCCATCCACCGTTTGAACCGGAATCTTCTCCCATGCGCACAAAAATACCAGCCCGCTTAACAATGTAATGCCAAAACTATCAAAAAACACTTCTAACATCCCCAGAAAGCCTTGTTCGGCCGGTTCTTCACAACGATGAGAAGCATATGCCAACGGTGCACTGCCCATCCCTGCTTCATGCGAGAATAAACCTCTGGTCAATCCATAACGCATAGCTGAGGATAGCAGATGCCCGCCGATGCCTCCACCTGCAGCTTGCAAACTGAAAGCAGCGTTCCATGCAGCAAAAAGAAGCGTACCTAAGCGATGCCGGGACAAAACGAGGATCCATATGCATAAACCGATATAAGCTGCACAAACCAACGGCAACAATCCTGCATTTACCTGCTGAAGCCGGTGTGTCTTACCAACCAAAACAACAAGCACAGCACTGACAACGACTGCTGCGCCGATCCAACGTTCACAATGAAACAGTGATTGCAAGCTCGTGCAGATGGCTGCACTGGGTGCCATTGCTCCCACGCCAAACGCCGCAAACAGACAACAGAGAGAAAAACAGACAGAAAGAAAAACTCGGTTTCTCACATTTCCTAACAATATCATGGTGCCACCGATCCAACCACTTCCTGATCGCACTTGATAAGCACATGCAAGCGATGTTTCTGCATATTTCAGCGCCATGCCCAATCCGCCGCTGACAAGCATCCAGATCAATGCGCCTGGACCGCCAAGCACAATGGCAGAAGCAACTCCAACAATGCTGCCGATCCCTAACGTTCCCGCCAATGCAGTATAAAAATCTTTTCTGGTCTGTCTTCCTTTTTCTCCGCTCATTGCATACAAGGATCCTTTTAAGATCAACAATGGATGAGAAATCAATAGACTGCGATTTTTGAACCAAAACCAAACACCGCTGAACAAGAGAAAACATACAGTGTACTTTCCCCATACCAATTGGTTCCATGTATAAACGATCCATTCTATTTTTTGCATCAAATCACCTATTATCAACTTATGAGCGATGACTTGTGCGCATTCAAAAAGAGAGCAGTGACCTGCCCTCTTTTTCATCCCTTATGCTTTTGCTCGATCGATATACGCATCAACATGACGTTCTACCACTTCAAACGGAGCAATCCCGCATTCCAAAATGGCTGTATGAAATGCTTTCGCATCAAAGTTTTCGCCCAAAGCTTCTTCTGCTTTTTCTCGTAAGGAAGTAAATGTTTCATAACCAACATAATATGGTTCAAAAGCTGCCGGGTTGGCTTGCAGCTGATCATAAGCAAGACCAGCCTCTTCCTTATTCACTGCGATCCCTTCACTGGTAAAGTAATCTTGCAGATCATCCAGTGTCCATCCTTCATAATGGATACCAATGTCCGCTTGAATATACAAACAGTAGGATGCCAATTCATTTTCCTGATAAGCTTTTAACAGGCTGCTGTTGATATCTTCCAGATAATTGAGGCTTTGATAACTTGCATATACGGCATATCCTTCCACATAGGCACCCACGTTTAACATCGTCTTTGCATAATTGCTATCGATGTTTTCATACAAATACGCATACTGATACATATGGCCAGGAAAGCCTTCATGCGACACCGTAATATACGTATCTAATGAACCAGCATCGGCACTGCTCGGATTTACACGCATCTGTTTGATGCTGTCTCCGTCAAGCGATGGAATATTGAAATAGGCCGCAATGCCATCCGATGCAATTTCTTCGTTCATGTCAACGATATGATAGTTCAAATTGGATACTTCAGGGAAATCTTCCTGCATGGCTTTGCTGATGCTGTTCAAGATCTCATCATAACTTGCATAAGGCGTCGATGGCATCTCACCATTCAACAATGGTTCGATCGCATCCATATTTGCCAATACGATGAGCTGCAAGTTCATCAAGTGATCATTAAAAGCATCATCCATCATTGTTCTTACTTCTTCTGGTGACATTTCTGACCCAATGCTTTGCTGCAGGATCAATGCATAATATTCCTTTCCGTTTGGAAAAGCTGCAAGTCCTTCTTCATTGTTTTTGCCGCTGTCGTTGATTTCTTCCATTCGATCACAAATGTTCTGATAAGCAGGTAAAAATGAATTTGCAAAGCTGTCTTCTAATTGCTGCTGGTACGCTTTGGTCTGTTTTTCACTTAATCCCAGATCTTCGACCTTTTCCTGCATCGAAGCAAGGATGGAGGACTGCGTGCCGCGTTCTAAAATCCCTTCGCAATATGTCAAGACCGAATCTGCATCGATCATCAGCAATCCTTTTTCTTCTTGTACCCTTGTATAGTCTAATGCACTGTTGACGTATGGCAACACATCATCCAACAGCACGATCAAATCTTTCACATCTTGTTCATTACGGATCTCCCAGTCAGAAAACAAACTAGGCAGCTGAAACTGCAGACCGCTCATGCTCTCAAAAACTTGTGGATAATAATCAAATTTATCATCCATCAACTGCTCGCTGATCTTTGCCTGAAATGCAAAGGTATCATAAAGATCTTGCTGCTGTTCATTCAGCAATTCACGATCAAAAGCCTGAAACTGTTCATAGGTTTCCTTGAAGCTCTCTTCTGCTTCCTGCATGGATTCCTCATCAAAACGTGTTCCTAAGCTGACTTCGATCGAATCTTGATCAACGCCGAAGTCTTCTGGTTCCTGCAGATACGTATGTGCACTCGTATAATCTGACTGCATCGAATCAACAAAAAGCTGTTCCATAAACTCATCAAATGCCTGTTGTTCTTCTTGCGGATCCTTGCTTTGACATGCAGTCAAAGGAAAGATCAACACTGTTGCACATACAATTGTAAATGCTTTTTTTATTCGCATCATGTAGTATATCCTCCTCTACCATCCAGTATAGCATCTATCAGATTTTCTATCATCAAACATCTACACTTTTCTCTGCGCTTCTTTTCGCAGCTGCTTATAGGTCGTTGGCAGCTGTGCGATCAGATCGCTTGGCAGCATGCTCATTGGATCCATGGTGTCTGCTAATTGATCAGCTGTAAATGCATGTGCAAAAACTGCTGCACAGGCACTGGCAAATGCATCTTTCGATTGCGCATATAACCCAGCGATCATGCCACAAAGCACATCGCCGCTGCCACCTTTGGCTAATCCGTGATTTCCGATGATATTTAATGCCTGCTGGTCTTGCTGCAAGATCCAAGTGATATCATCTTTTGCGACGATCGTCACAAAAGGATGCTCTTTCAGCCAGGATTGAGCAGCAATCCACGGTTCTTCCCGCAATTCATCCAACGGCTTTCCCAATAAATAAGACAATTCTTTCAGATGGGGCGTTACTACAACGTCAGCAGTTCGATGCAATGATAATAGATCCTGTGTCCCTGCTTCATATATCGCATCGCCATCCAAGATGCATGACACTTCGCTCGCCAGGACATCTTCGACGATCTTTTTTGTCGCAGCACCTCTGCCCATCCCATTTCCTACGATGATCAGATCGTATTTTCTCAGATCCTCGATCGAACAGAAAAAGCGAATGTCAAATTGGCTGCCATCGTCTTTCATCACTTGAAACATCGCTTCTTGCAGCTGAGCAGCAACGATCGGATGAATGCATGACGGCAGCATACAAGTCACCAGTCCTGCCCCGCTGCGTAACAATGCGCTCGTGCACATCACCAAAGCCCCGCTCATCGATCTGCTGCCGCCAATGACCAACACTCTTCCATAAGTTCCTTTATGTGATTGTGCTTTTCGTAGCGGCAGATACGCACCTGCCTGGCACGGATCCAAGATGATCGTTTGATCTTCACATTGCCGTAATGGTTGCGGCATGCCGATCGATACTGCTTTGATCTTCCCGCAGCATGACCGCCTTGAATATGGCAACAGGCTTTTCTTCACACATTCAAAAGTAATTGTCAATTGTGCATGAATGCTTCGTTCAGGATCAAACACTTGTTCGCTGATTCCGCTTGGAACATCCATAGATACGATTGGTTTTCTGCTATGATTCAGTGCCTGGATCACTTGTGCATCATTACCTTGCGGAGGCCGGTTTAAGCCTGTACCAAAGATCGCATCAATTAAAATGTCTGACCGGTCAAGGACATGCATATATCGTGTTTCATCAAACATGCATTCATCGCCGATCTCTGTCAACATTGCCGCGTAATATCGGGCACTTTCACTGTGAGGCGGCTGCAGCGCACAAAGATAAAAGGACACGCCTTCCTTCTTCATACGCAAAGCTAATGCATAGCCATCCCCGCCATTATTGCCGCTTCCGCAAAAAATCCCATAGCATGCTTGTCTTCCGTAATGATCGATCAAAGCTTCAAAAAAAGCATCAGCTGCTTGCTTCATCAATTGATGCATGGGTATTTGGTATTCTTCAACAGCTCGCTGATCCATTTTTCTCATCTCTTCACTTGTTGCGATCATATGATCACCTCTCTTTCTTTCATTATACCCTATCACACACTCTTTTTTGTGCATTTCTTAAGAGAAACATATGAGAAAACCGCATGATAAAAGAACATGAAACAATTGATTCATTTTTTAAGAGATATGTTATAATAGGGATATTCTGTAAAAGAATCGCATTAAATGCAAAGGAAGTGGGCGCTCATGCAAAAGACCATCGTACTTGGGGTCACTGGTGGCATTGCTGCTTTCAAAGCAGCTCAATTAGCTAGTGATCTTGTAAAAAAGAATTATGATGTGGAAGTGATCATGACCAAGAATGCAACAGAGTTTATCGCTCCGCTTACATTCGAAGCATTGATCAATCACAACGTGATCGTTGATACATTCGAAAAGGTTGCGAACCGAAGCATCCATCATATTTCGCTGGCTAAAAAAGCTGATTTATTCATCATTGTTCCTGCTAGTGCCAATGTGATCGCTAAAATCGCTCATGGCATAGCTGATGATATGTTGTCGACAACTTTTCTTGCTTGCAGCAAGCAGAAAGTCATTTGTCCTGCAATGAATACGCAAATGTATGAAAATCCTGTTACTCAAGATAACTTGAAACGCTGTAAAGAACTAGGATATGCCATTTTAGAACCAGCCGTTGGCCATCTGGCTTGTGGTGACAGCGGAAAAGGTAAGCTTTGCGATCTTTCAGATATCCTGGACTACGTTGAACAGTTTTTCCATCGAAGTGATGCACTGAAAGGAAAACGAGTATTGATCACTGCGGGTCCTACACAGGAAGCGCTTGATCCTGTACGCTATCTTACGAATCACTCTTCTGGCAAGATGGGGTACTCGCTGGCACAAGCAGCATTGGACATGGGTGCAGATGTCACGCTGATCAGCGGTCCTGTTCAGTTACAGCCGCCAAAAGGAGTCCATTTTTATCCGGTCACTACTGCAAAAGAAATGTTTGACGCGGTTTGCACATACAGCAAGCAGGCCGATTTCATCATTAAAGCAGCTGCTGTCGGCGACTATCGTCCGGTACACGTCAGCGAACAGAAGATCAAAAAAAGCGGTGATCGGCTGCATATCGAATTTATAAAAAATCCAGATATCTTAGCCTATCTTGGTGAACACAAACAAGATCATCAGATCATCTGCGGCTTTGCCATGGAAACACAGAACCTTTTAGCAAATGCCCAAAAGAAGCTGGAGAAAAAACATTGTGATATGATCGTTGCGAATGATCTGCATACAGAAGGTGCAGGTTTTCAAAGTGATACCAACATAGCAACCATCATTGATCAGACACAGCGCATCCCTTGCCCAAAAATGAGCAAATATGAACTGGGCGTCACTATTCTAAAACATATGCTTGCATTGCATAAACAGGGGGAACAATAAGTATGCTACTTGTTTTTGATATTGGGAATACAAATATCACGGTAGGAATCTACCAAGGAGATCAATTACAGCGCACATATCGTCTAACCACCAAAATGAAACGAACCAGTGATGAATACGGCTTCATGATCATGAGTTTTCTAAATGATGCCAACATCACGAATAACGATATCGAAGATGTAATCATTGCCAGTGTCGTACCAAAAGTCATGCATTCCTTTCGAAACAGCATTCGAAAATATCTGCAAAAAGAACCGATCATCGTCGGCCCTGGAATCAAAACAGGGATCTCGGTACAGATGGAAAATCCAAAAGCTGTCGGAGCAGACCGCATCGTGGACTGTGCCGGTGCATATTATGTCTACGGCGGTCCGGCTTTGATCGTTGACTTTGGCACAGCTACTACTTTTGATTATATCGATGAAAAAGGTGTATTCAGTTATGGTGTGATTGCTTTAGGCGTTGAATCTGGCGCAAATGCGCTATGGTCTCAAACCGCGCAGTTACCAGAAGTGGAGATCAAATCTCCTGGAACCATCTTAACCAAGAATACCTCTTCCAATATGCAAGCTGGTTTATTTTACGGTTTCCTTGGCCAGACAGAATATATCATCCGCCAGTTCAAAAAAGAATTGGGCCGAGAGGATATCAAAGTCATCGCAACCGGCGGCTTGGGCAAGATCATTTACCGCCATACACCGCTGATCGATATCTACGACCGAGATCTCACTTTTAAAGGTCTTAAAATCATTTATGACCGATATAAAGAAACACAAAAAACAGCAAAATAAACTTTATTATAAAGCCAAAAACGGCAAGCTTCAGTGAATGGCATCATCCGCTGCATGCTTGCCGCTTTTTTCATCATCAATTTTTTTATTTATTCTTCAGCTCTTTTTGCATCGATCAGCCACGGTTTTAACTTGATGATCTCTTTAGAGAATTTCTTATAATCTTTTAATTTCCATTCCCAGTTTGGTGAACCAATCGTCCCTGGACGATTCATGTGTCCTTCTTTTTTCAATCCTAAGATATCTTGGATCGGAATGATCACATAGTTTGCATCGCAGTCAAAAGCAAAATGAATCAGCAGATTGTGAAAATTTCGTTCTTCATAACCGCGATTATGAAAAAAACGACGAAGAGCGATCCGGTGATTGTGTGTATACGTACTATAAGCCTCTTCAGCAGTGTCATTGTCATGCGTACCAGTATATACAATGCTGTTTTTCTTTGCCGGTCGTTTTAATAGTTTCGGTTCCATCCGAAACAGCAGGACATCCATGCCTGGCAATTGGTAATCATCTTTCAGTTTCAATACTTCTGGGCGAATATCGCCGAGATCCTCTGCAACCAATTCAATGTCTGGCAGCTGTTGATAAAGCGCATCAAAGAACGCATGGCTCTCGCCCAGGATCCATTCGCCATCGATCGCAGTCTCACAAGCAGCATCGATCTTCCAATACGTATCAAATGCACGAAAATGATCGATGCGTACGATATCATAACATTTTTTCTGCCATGCTAATCGCTCCACCCAAAATGTGTAACGGTTTTTCCGCATATATTTCCAATTATAAATGGGATTTCCCCAACGCTGTCCGGTTGCACTAAAATAATCCGGAGGCACTCCGGCAACACAGCTTGGCGAACCGTCTTCTTCTAACAAGAATTCTTCCCGGCGCGTCCATACATCTGCGCTGTCCAAGCCAACATAAAATGGAATATCACCCATGATGCGAATATTTTTAGCTGCCGCATATTCATGGATTTCTTTCCATTGTTTAAAAAACATGAACTGCAAAAATTTCTCATAAAACAAATCATTTTCATATGGAGACAGATCCACCTTATGAAACAGCGGCCAGTCTTTCATTTCGCTGGGCCATTCCCGCCATTCTTTCATCCCGTTGGCTTTCTTGAAAGTGATGAAGACCACATAATCCTCCAACCAGTCACTGTCTGCGCAAAATTGCTGATATTCTTCTTCAAATTTTGCAAACTGTTTCTTGAATTCATAGAAAGCTTTTCGAAAATAAGGTTCTTTAAATTGACGTACTTCTTCATAATTGACGCTGTCTTTGAACTTATTCAAATTTTTGATGCTGCTTTGTTTTAACAGATCCATTTCGCTTAAACGATCGATATTTATGAAGATTGGTTCTCCCGCAAATGAAGAATATGGCTGATAAGGCGAGTTCCCATACCCTAAGGGCTGCATCGGCAATACCTGCCAGATGCGAAATCCGGCATCAGCAATCTGATCAATAAACATCTTCGTTTTTCTTCCAAAGTCACCAATCCCTTGGTTGGCCGGAAGCGAAGACACAGCAGCAAGTACTCCTGCACAACGTTCCATCTTTAACCTCCTGTCCATTCATTAAGAAATATAAGCGTTTTCATATTTAATATGATAGCACGTTTCTTAATGAAAAGAAAGGAATTCCAGTGATTTCTGCTATTTGCCGTAATAGAAAAAAAGCATCAGATCATTATTTTTACACCGATGCTCTTTGCCAACCTTTTGCTTATCTATTTTTTATATGCAGGAAACAACGTTCATAACAGCAGCCGGCCCTGCTCACTGTAATCATTCGTGATTCAGCAGCTTCATCTGTTTTAGATCATGGATCATCAAACGGGCATCCCGGTCAAGCTGTTTCATTTTTTTAAATTTATTTGGATCTTTGACCGTCTTCAACTGTTCCTCCAGAATGCGCACATATTCTTCTAATTCTTGAATATCCTTTTCCAGCTTTTCATCATTGATCTGGCAAAATTTTTCTACTTTTTTCTTCACCTGTAACGCTCCTTTGTTCAAAGTATATCACGTGCATTTCCTTGCAATCAACCGTCATGCCCGCAAAAAAAGGCGCCTTGAGCGTCTTTTTGTCTTTCATTATCCTTTTACATTTCTTGCGTTCATCGCTAGATGATAATCAACCAGATCCTTTAATAATTTGATTGAAATATTTACTTCTTCCTCTGTCATTTCTTTGATGACCTTATAATTATCTAACAGAACATCTTTACGCACATTATAGCGTTCACTCAGATAAAGCGCCCATTTCTCGCTATCCTCTACCTGCTGTTTCGTGATGACCCCTTCACTGATAATCACACCGTGAAAATCGCCGTGACGAATCGGCATGGACCATTTCACTAATCCAGCATGACAAGAATACATGCTCACTTTCTCCTCTGCCAGTGCATTACGATAATTTTCCATCGTGCATTCTTCACAATGTTTCAATGCGCGGGGACTCGTTTTTAGACACTTGCAAAAATAATTGCGTTCAGCTGCACTATTGATATCATCGACATCTTGAATCAGGTAACTGCGCAGACCGGTAATTCTTCGATACTCCTGCATTGCCTGAATAATCGCATCTTTCACATTCATTGTAAGCCCTCCCTTATTGATATAAATATATCACATTTATAGAAAAAGCTCTACTTATTCTTTACCTTTTGCCTCAATAACTGTTCATTTCAGCTGAAATTGCATGCCATCATGTCCATATACGTAAAAATTCGCATATCCATGGTTTTTCTTATACATTTTCGCCAATTCAAAATCACCCCACAGATGCATAGGAAATACAGCTTTTGCCTGTATATAGGAATAGAAAATATCCATACCTTCTTCTTTATTTTCTTCTAAGCGCGGATCCAACACAACGAAAGCAATCGTTGGTTCAAAAGATGCTAATCGTTTCATCTCTGCTTCATAATGCCTTTTCATCCATTGTGTTTGTTCTTCATCATCATCCATCCAGTGCCAATAATGCAGATCCCCGGCATGATAAATGCGCTCTCCTTCACATTCTACCAAAAAAGCAACACCTTCAT
This sequence comes from uncultured Erysipelotrichaceae bacterium, assembly GCA_949296305.1. Lineage (GTDB taxonomy): Bacteria > Bacillota_I > Bacilli_A > Erysipelotrichales > Erysipelotrichaceae > Merdibacter. Next base: position 24,524 of record CASFOT010000051.1, on the reverse strand, counting down.
CTGTGGAAAAAAAAGCATGAATATCCAGATCATCGATCTGTTTATGTTCATGTGCATTCATCACATGAACATGCTGCATGAGAGGCTGATCAAAGCCAAGTATATAAGCTTGTGCAGGGAGTTGAAAGATAGAAGGCGAAAAATGATCGCCATGCGCATGACTGGAAAACACATACAAAGGCTTTTCTTTTGGCCATGAAGGTAATTCCCCCTGAAAATAATCAAACAACAGCACATGATGCTGCAGCTCGATCATAAATGCGCTGTGATGAATAAAAGTTACTTTTTTCATATGGTCTCCTTTATCATAAACCCGGCACGCCGGCATGCCTCCGCGATGATCTGCAGACGCTTGCGTGTTTCTTTATTTGTAAAATCAAGGCCTTCTATAATCCGTAATAATGAATAGCCTTTTTCGGAGAATAACTGTCTGCTTTCTTCATAATGCAAACCAAAAACGATTGCATCATGTGACAGCAGGATGTCTAAAGGCGTGGTTCGCTTCGTAAAATCAACCGTCACTTGTTGTAAGAAAGCATCCAACACAGCATCGCTGATCGACGAGTCAGCCATCTCTTCTTTTGAGCAATCAAGAAAATCTTGATATGAATGGTTTTGGTGGACATGAATGATATCTATTTTATCTGCATCACGAAGCAGATGGCAAAATTGTTCTTCTTTCGGATCCAGGCCAACAGGCAAACAACGATCACTATGGAAACGAATAGCCTGTTTGATCACATGTTCCTGCTGTTGATCATTTATGAATCGCTGGATCCAGCCTTCTTCAAACAGCACTTGGATGCTCAGCTGTGCATGTGCTACGCTTTTTGCATCAACAAACGTCCCGTATAGAGCTGCTTGCGGAAAACGGCCGATATCATGCAGCAAGCCAATGCGCTTTGCAAGCAAACAGTCTTCTTGGCTAAATCCTAGGCGAACAGCAATTTCTTCACAAAGATCACTGACACGGAAACTATGTGCCAGCTTTAAAGCAATCTTTGTATCAGATTGATCAAATTGCTGCACATAAGACAGAAAACATTCTTTATCCTTCATGTTTGCCCCTCCTTTGAAGTCGGCGGTATAAGAACCAGCCAAGAATACAGGCAGATGCCTCAGCAAAAGGAATGGTCAGCCAGATACCTGTTTCTTGTAACAGGAAAAATAAAACTGCCAGCCAGAACACCACAAACAATACACCTTTCGCAACTGCCAACACAGTAGACAGCCTTCCATATTCTACCGATTGAAAATAATACATGAGGATCGTAATCCAAGCAGTAAATGGCATAGAAAGAAAGTAAAGCGTGATGCCATGTGCCGCTAATGCGGTCACTCTCATATCTTCATTGGCAAAGATTGCTGCAAGGGCACGTGGAAAGAAGAGAAAACCTGCATACAGCAAAAGGGCAGCCGCTATCGTTACCAACATCGAGAACTGGAAAACTTCTTGTATTCGTTTGGTTTCCTGCGCGCCATGATTGAAAGACATGATCGGCTGTGCCGCTTGGCCGAAGGCAGCAAACAGTCCTTTCAACACATAAGCGATATTGGCAACAATCGCATAGGCTGCCAAGAACGTAGCATCAGCAACCGCTAAGATGACTGCATTAAACAAAAAAATGATCAATCCGGATGTCAATTCCAAGATGCCGCTTCCTGCACCATTGATGATCATACGGCGGAATAATACACAAATATGATGGACTTTGCATAGATGCAATTGAGGTTGGCCAAAAAAATGCAAAGAGGCAATAACCAACGTGATCAAAGGTGCAAATGCAGTGGCAATGGCAGCTCCCCTTAATCCCCAGCCAAGGACGACGACAAAAAAGTAATCTAAAAATATATTGCTGATATTGCCGATCAACATGCTGATCATAGCCAGCTTTGGCGCATGATCGCTGCGCAGCAAGATTCCGCAGGCATACATGAGGATAAAAGCCAGCGTTCCGCTAACGATTGGCATCAGATATTCAAGCACATATGGAAGCAATTCCTCACTTGCCCCCAATGCATAAGCCAGCGGTTCTAAAAACAGCAACGAACCTATCGTCAAGATGATTCCGCTGACGATCATCGATCCCATGCAGAGCGTAAATGCCTCATCCGCTCCTTTTGGATGATTGCCTCCGCGTTCGATAGAAATGATGGTCGATGCCCCTACACCAAACAATAGACCAATAGCAGAATATAAGGTATACATCGGCATGACGATATTTACTGCTGCTAAGCCCATCATTCCCGCTCCGACCGATATAAAATAAATGTCTGCCAGGCAATATAAAGAATTCGAAACCGTTGCAATCACCGTCGGAATCAAGAATGTAAGGTATAAACGGCGGATCGGGGCCGTACGCAAGTCATGAGCAGCCAATGAAATCACCTTCTTTCCAAGAAAAAACAGTGCCTCCACTGTTTTTGTTACTGTACGCTCGAATCATTTAATCCTAAAATCTCATATAATTGATCCAATGCTTGGATCTCAAAAGTGATCCGTAAAGAAGCAGGTGCCTTTTTCTTTTGTGGGTTCATCCATACGCAATCAATTCCCATTTGATTTGCCCCTTTGATATCAGAGGTCAGCGAGTCACCGATCAACAACAGCTCTTTCCGCTCACAATTTGCTGCTTGTAAAACAGGCTGGAAAAATTCTGGTTGCGGTTTTCGAAATCCCACCTCTTCAGATAAAAAGATCTTTTCAAAAAAAGATGTTAGGCCGGCATCATGCAAACGCTGATACTGTGTTGTGACCACACCATTGCTGACGATGAACAAGCGGAAATGTCCGTGCAACGCTGTCAACAAATCATAAGCACCTTCTAACAGCTGGTGTCCTTCAGCCAATGCAGATTGATAATCTTTTTCAAACAAGACCCCGTCGAGATCAATATGAAAACGATCAAACAAGCATGAAAACCGTGTAAAGACCACTTCTTCTCGCGATAGTTCGCCAGTTTCATAACGGCTCCACAAATCATGATTGATCTCATGATAACATGCTTCCATCTCTTTGTGAAAATCAATGGCATGATTGGCAAAAGTTTCTTTTAATGCATGCTGTTCGCAAGCGTGAAAATCAAATATCGTATCATTTGCATCAAACAAAAGGACCTGATACATAACAACCTCTAGACGGCTAAGAAAAAGATAAACGCCAAGATGAAAAAGAATACGATAAATGAAACAACATTTGCAATACGCATGGCTTGGTTTTGCTCGCGCTGTTTCACCTTCCGATATTCATTTCGTTTATGCTGCAAGCGTTTTTCATGAATCTGCTTCAGATATGGATTGTCGACCTTGTTTGAAATCGTCTCTTTTTCCCTTTTATACGGATGGCCATAATGAAGCGACTGCCCTGATGAAGCTTGTGAGATGATCTTTACCGTTGGACGATTGCAGATCTCACAACGGCTTTCACTTTGCACTCCGCCACAAAATGGACATGTACGATCATTCATCTTCATTCCTCCCTGCCTTCTTTGTATTACATTATACTATACTTTTCTGCTTATCGAATACCTTTTCGATTCTGATGATCGATCGATAACCGTTTTCTCATCAAGATCGTGATCCAAAAAGCAACGACACGATCAGCGTAGTCGGTGAGCAGCTGGGCAAGAAAGCAGCTGACCGTCAATCCCAAAGGTGTTTGTGCCAGCAGCTGTACCAATACAGTAGAACCTGAAGAAGTGATCCCGCCAAACAAATAAGCAGTAATGCATGCACTGACAAATGAGCTTGGGATCGTTACGAAAAATGCTGCCACAAAAGGCCAGATCAATGAAGACTTTTCTTTTTTCCATACAAATCCGCATAAACACCCAAATAGGATGCCAACCGGAGCATAATAGATGGAATAAACATCATTGATTCCCATGATCAACCCGCTCAGCAGGCTGGGCAGCATGCCATACAAAGGCCCGAACAATGACGCAGCTAATACTGTTCCGATGCTGTCTAAATAGATCGGCAAACGTAAAAACAAGGCAATCTGTCCGCCAATGATATTCATGATAACGCAAAACGCCAATATGCAAATTTGATATGTAGTAACTTTCTTTTTCATGATATCCCCTTCCTATCCCCTATGAGATTTTCTAACAAATCTAGTGATTCCTTTTCCTTATGCAGAATCAGGGCCAAGAACATTTGGAAAAATGCCAATGGATCACACTTGGTCAGCACATAGGCATTATGAGAACGATGGTAAAAATCAAATGCATCGACAATAGTCTGTCCTCTTGCTGGTCCATCCGTCACCAGATCGACATGACTGGAAAAACCTGCACATACTGCTGGATCCAAAAAGTAAGCCACTGCCAACGGATCGTTGATCACACACCCAATCAAATGCTCCTGTGACCAATGAAAGTCAAAATAAAATTTGGTGATCTTACGAATAAATGCCCCTTGTCGTTCATCTAAACGTTCTATATAAGATAACAGATCCGGCGTTAAAACGATCTGCCTGGTCACATCCAAGCCAACCATTTCGATCTGTTTTCCCGTTTGTTCCATGTGCCGATAGACGATCTCTGCAGCTTCCGGATCTTCCCAATAGTTATATTCTGCCACAGGAGAACAATTCCCATGTGAACGATACGTCCCCCCCATCGACACCAATCGTTCAATTGCATCAAATGCTTTTTCATCTTCCTGGATCAGCTGGGCAAAGTTAGTCAACGGCCCTAAAGCAATAACAGAACACGGGCCTTGATGTAAAATTCGGGCCAGAAAAGATACGGCTTGCTCATGTGTATCGTATCCCGCTATTTCTTCTAAAAAGCTTTCACCTAAACCATCTTCGCCATGCGTATCTAATGCATTGACATATTCCTTGGCAAGCGGGCGATCTGCCCCTTTATAAATCGGTATATCAAGGCGTCCCATATGATGCAAGATTTTCTTTGCATTTTCAAATCCCATGTCAATCGGCGAATTTCCGCAAACAATCGTGATTCCGATCACATCGATCGCATCACTGCTCAAAGCCATCATCAACGCTAAACTATCATCAATTCCAGGATCACAATCGATGATCACTCGCTTTTTCATCCTACATGCCTCCTTACATAAAAAAAGCTTCGTCCAAACATAGACAAAGCAGCAAAAAAAATCCAATTTTCCATTATATTTATCTGTTTGCCTATGATTATACTGGGAGGTTATGAAACCAGTTCGTTTCCGATTATAGCACAGCCTTTCCTAAAACTCAACCGATCCATCAGCAAACGCTCTTTCAAAGCAGTCAGCTCACGAAAGAAAAAGGCAGTAATAAGCATGATCATTCGTTTATTACCGCCATGTATGATCATTCTACTGACTTTAACGATTCGACCATCTGCACTCGTTTGAGTTTCTGATACATGAACAAATCGACGATTCCAGCAAATACGAGCGTAATGACAAAAGAAATCACATAAGAAATCCAATCGATATTTCTGCCAAACATAACACTTTCCATTTCCGCCAGGCTCATGATCAGCTGATGAAGGCCGATGCCCAACAACAAGCCTGCTAATGCACCAAATACGGTCAAAAAGATCGTTTCTCTAAATACATACGAGCTGACTTCTTTATCATAGAATCCCAGCACTTTGATCGTTGCAATTTCTCGTATACGTTCTGAGATATTCACGTTCGTCAAATTATACAATACGACAAAGGCAAGCATTCCTGCAGCGATCACTAATACGATCACGACAAAATTCAGCGATGAAATCGTATCTTCAAATGATTGAGCCAGACCTGAATAAAAAGATACAGATGAAACAATGTCTTCTTTGATCAGCTCTTCTCCTAATAGAGTTTCAAAGTCACTCTCACTGGAAGATGTCTTTAATAAGAAAGCTGTGTTATTCTGGCGTTCCTTGAACACTTCACGGAAATAAGAAGGGGACAGATAGAGATAATGACCCACATAATTTTCCACGATGTCGGTGATCTTGATTTCCCGTTCAATGCCGTCACCGTCTTTGATCGTGATCACATCTCCTTTCTGCAAGCCTAGATTCATTGCCAGTTTTTCTGTTACAAGCGCACCATCATCTTTTAATGGGATCGCCTCTGTGCTTCCGCGATGACGAAGTGACGTAAAATCAGCGAATTCATTTACATCATTTGGAACAATGACTGTTACAGAACTGTCCTCTCCATCTTGATTGACCGTTACAGCCAGCTGTTCCACGCCAATGATTTCAACGATTCGATCATCTGTCTTCAACGATCGATAATAATCATCCTTTTCAAGCATGGTTGCATTCGCATCCAAAGAAACCAAAGCATCATAATTGAAGATCTCATCATATTGCTTTGAAACGATATCAGAAATGCTGTCTTGTATACCAAAACCAGCGACCAGCAATGCACTGCAGCCAGCAATACCTATGACCGTCATGAGAAACCGTTTTTTATAACGGAAGATATTGCGCGCTGTCACTTTCCATGTGAAAGAGAAATGAGACCAAATCATCGGGAAGCGTTCCAACAAGATCTTTTTGCCAACCTTTGGTGCTTTAGGCCGCATCAGCTGACTCGGTACTTCCATCAGTTCTTTATATACCGCACCGAAAGCGGCCATCATGGTTACGCCAATTACCAATCCGCTTGCTAACAACATCAATCCCGGTTGGAAAACGAACTTCAGTTCAGGCAAATTATACATCAGGTTCCAAGCATTGAAGATAACGGTCGGGAAGATCCACATGCCAAGCGCACAGCCGACAATAGATCCGATGACACCGGCAGCAAAAGCATACAACAAATATTTTAAAGCAATTGCACTCTTTCCATAACCTAACGCTTTCATCGTTCCGATGTTGCTGCGCTGTTCATCGACCATTCGCGTCATCGTTGTTAAGCAGACAAGTGCTGCCACAAGGAAAAAGAAAACTGGGAATACACTGGAGATCCCTTCCATGCGATCAGCAACACTGCCATAATCCATATAAGCATATTGCGACTCTCGATCAAGCACATACCATTCAGGATCTCCGATTGCATCGATCTGCTCCTTTGCTTTATCCAAGCGCTCTTTTGCCAATTCAAGTTCTGCCTCTCCAAGTGTTTTCTGCCGCTCCAGTTCCACTTTTCCTTGTGCCAATTGCACCCATCCTTCATCGATCTGTGCCTGGCCGTCTTTTAATTGCTGCTCACTTGTAATTTTAGCCTGTTCCAATTCATCTTTTTGCTGCTGCAGCATCTCTTCCAGTTCAACCACATAGGCATCTGTCTGATCGAGCTGTGCATTTAATTCTGAAAGCTGTGCCTGGAGCGAATCAATTGTTTGGACCAAAGATTTTTTTGTCTGTTCTAACTGTTCTTTTAAGGTTTCCCGCCAGCTGATCTCATTTTCGATCTCTTCTTTTTCTTCCGGCAATGCAGTTTCTAACTGTTCCTTCAATTCTGCAATTCGCTCATCATTTTCTTCGATCAGCTTATCATACTCGTCCTGCTGCTGTTTTAAAGACTCCAACTGTTCTTGCAAAGCGTAGATCCGTGATTGGATTTGTGTTTTTAATGCAGTCTGCTGTTGTTTGGCTTCCTGCAGCAATGTTTCTAATGTGGCTAACTGGCTTTCCCCGCTTGCAATTTCCTGTTGTGCATAAAGCTGTGAAGAATTTAAGGTTGCCTGTGAAATGATCAGCTCATTCTCCGCATCATTTAATTGCTGCTCTCCCTCAGCGATCTTTTCGTTGAATTCTGCTACGCCTTGTTCATATTCAACAACCCCTTCTTCATATTCTTTCATCGCTTCTTCCCGAATCTCCTCTAATCGAAGGTCTGCACGGTCTAAAGCCAATGTTTCCAAACGGCTCTTCACGGGGTCTGTCACGTCAAAATATGCATCATCATAAGAATTGATTTCTTTCGCACCTGAGACGGTCACATCAACTTCCGTATAATAATCCATATTAAAATCTTCATCCAAGATCGTTATATAATTGTCGATGCTTCCGCTACCAATGGTCGTGCTTCCTTTTTCATAAGACAAATAGATCGGTGTATACATGGAACCAACGATCGTAAAAGTGTCCACTTTCAAATAATCACTGATTGGATCCTCTGTGCCCGTAGATAATGTAATGGTATCTCCGATCTGCAGATCACTTTCAACCAAACGTGCATCTTCAATCAAGCATTCACCACTTTTTTGCGGCATTCGTCCTTGAGACAAGCGGACCTGGTTGATATAATCCGGATCATCCGGATCAGGATCAACACCCGGCATCGTCAGCACTTTTAATGTGATCTGTTTTGTCCCTTTGGTCGTCACCGCATCCATCGAATAGGTCGCATGAACGCCTTCGATCCCTTCGATTTGCCGAATTGCTTCAACATCCTCGTCAGTAAATCCGACCGTGGAATAAATTTGAATATCCTGCAGGTTATAGGTATCGAAATAATTGTCTGCCGTATATTTCATATCTGGTACGCTCGCCTTTACACCGGCAAAAAAGGCAACGCCCAATGCAACGATCAGCAAGATAGATAAAAAACGACCTAACGTTTTGCGTATTTCGCGCAATATATCTTTAAGAAGCGCTGTATTCATCAATATTCGATCCTTTCTACCGGTAACGGATGCTCATTGATGGATATGCTTTCGATACGTCCATTACGCACCTTGATCACTTTGTCACCCATTGCTGTCAAAGCTAAATTATGAGTGATGACGATGACACATACCCCGCGTTCTCGACATGTATCTTGCAGTAATTTTAAGATCTGTTTGCCTGTCTGATAATCCAATGCTCCTGTCGGTTCATCACAAAGCAGCAATTTTGGATTTTTTGCCAAAGCTCTGGCAATTGCCACGCGCTGCTGTTCACCGCCTGAAAGCTGTGCAGGAAAATTGCGTGCACGCTCGCTCAAACCGACCGCCTCGATCGTTTCATCAATATTTAACGGATTTTTACAGATCTGCGTTGCCAATTCTACATTTTCTTTTACTGTAAGATTTTGAACCAAATTATAAAACTGAAAGACAAAGCCGATATCATAACGGCGATAGGTCGTCAACTGTCTTGGTGTATAATCACTGACTCGATTTCCATCAACGATGATCGTTCCACTTGTTGCACTGTCCATTCCGCCTAATATATTCAAAATCGTGCTTTTCCCGGCACCGCTGGCTCCGGCAATAACAACAAATTCTCCTTTTTCGATTGAAAAATCAACGCCTGCCAATGCTTCAATGGAGACTTCGCCCATCTGGTATACTTTTTTCACATCCCGAAATTCAATGTATGCCATAACTTCTCCTTCCTTACGCAAATAATCAACACGTTGTCTATTATCTTCTACTTGTATTATAATAAGCTTAGGAACCGTTTTCAATCATCAGTTCTGTGTACTTTGTATTAAAATTGAACAGAGACAAAGAAAGTGTCCATTATCAATTTGATACTGGTGAAAGGAGTATATCATGAAAGAAATCGACAATCGCGTACGCATTACCAAGATCTTTATTCGAAATGCGCTGTTTCAATTATTAAAAGAAAAACCGCTGCAAGCGATCACGGTGCGAGAGCTTTGCCAAAGTGCAGGGATCAATCGGGGGACTTTCTATACTCATTACCGTGACATTTATGATCTGATGAATCAGATCGAAGAAGAAATGACACAGGAATTCCATACAAAAATGATGCCTTTGTTATCTGGCACGACTCATGTAGATTTGATCGATATGATCACAGAAATCTTTTCACTGATTCAAAACAATGCCGAGCTTTGCCTGATCACTTTGAGCCCGCATGGGGATAAAACATTTTTATACCGCTTAGTAGCGATCGGCAAAGAAGCATGCATGAAAGCGTACTTGCGAATGAATCCCGCATGTGATCAAAAAGTCATGGATTATTTTTACACATTCATCAGTACGGGATGTATTGCCATCTTGGAACAATGGCTGAAAGAAGGAATGCAGGTGCCCGTTGAGGAATTAGCTGCTATCGTCAAAGGATTCATTGCGGGAGGAGCTCCGATTGCGCCAAACAAATAGAGCAGTCTGCTTGTAATCTTGCGCTTGATGGATATAATAAGGTTACGAGGAAAACGACGATGAAAGAATTAACGATTGAAAATTATCAAGAATTGCAGCCTTGGATCCAAATTGCCGGATATGAAGATTGCAATGCGAATATTGTTACGATGCTGATGTGGAAAGACCCGTATCCTTTCTTTTTCGAGGTGCATCCGCATTTTGCTATGGCTTATTTTCAGATCCGCGAAACAGGACAATTCTATTGGTATATGCCATTTTGTAAAGAAGAACATCGAAAAGAAGCCATTGATGCGATGCTGCAATACAGCAAAGCGCATGACATGCCGATGCGGATGACCAGCGTATCAAAAGATTGGCGCAATTGGCTGCAAAGACATTATTATGGCAAGATCTTGTTTCATAAGGAATGGGATGGTAAAGACTATATCTACGATCGCCAACAACAAGAAACCTTAGCGGGGAAAAAGATGCAGAAACGAAGAAACCACTATAATGCTTTTTTGAAAGAATATGGCGGTCGTTATGAATACCATGCATTGTCCCCTGCTGATTTTGATGATGTCTTTGCTTGTTTAAGGCGATGGCAGAACGCTCATGAAGATCTCTTCGGCATCAAAGAAGAAGATGCCGGCATTCACTTCTTATTGGAACATTTTGAAGAACTAGGATTAAGCGGCGGTGTGATCACGATCGATGGACAGCTGGAAGCCTTCTCCATCATATCGCCGATCACCGAACAGATGCTGGACATTCATGTAGAAAAAGCAAACAGAGAAATCCGTGGTCTTTATGTTGCAATCTTAAAACTGTATCTGGAACAGGCAGATCCCAAATATACCTTATTAAATCGAGAAGATGATATGGGCTTAGCATCATTAGCAAAAGCAAAACATGATATGCGGCCGATCCGGGTCCCATTGAAATACAGTGCCCGGTTCGAGGATTGGATGATCCGCTTGCCCGCTGAGCAAGACCTGGAAGCAATTCGTTCCTTATGGCTGAAAAGCTTTAAAGATGAGACCCAGCAGACAGCAGATTTTTATTTTGAACATCTCTATGATCCAGCAGATTGCCGCATCATCACGACCAAAGATACACTGATCGCTATGTGCATGATTCCTAAATGGAAAATGTCGATTCAAGGTGAAGTACAGGAAATTCGTTTCTTAGAAGGCGTTGCAGTTGATCCCGGTTTTCAAAACTGTGGCTATCTTCGGCTCCTGATGGAACACTTGGATCAAGAATTTCCGAATGAACCGATGATGCTGCAGGCCTACGATTGGGATCTCTATGTCCCTTTTGGCTATACGATTACGCATTATGGCAAGCAGTATCTCCTATCTAAAATTCAAGGTGCAACTGACACAGGACACTTTCTTGCTCCGGAAGCAGCAAACTGTGCCCGTATTTACAATCAATGCATGCAGCGTTTCGATGGATGGCGTATCCGAGATGAAGCCTATTTTGCTGATTTCTGGCTGCCTTATCAAGAATGCTGCGGCATGCAGACATGGCAATATGAAAAAAACGGCGAGATCAACGGTTATCTCAGCCTTCATCAAGAAGATCGGCAAATCGAGATCGATGAGATCATGTATGTCAATGAAGATGCTTTGCTTGAAATGCTCTCTTTATTACAAATAAAAGCAGACACATTGATCATCCATACACACTTTCAGACAAAGTTCAAAGGACATTCACAGCGAGTGCCGTTATTGATGATGAAACATGCACCAACAATGCAAGAAAATCGATTCATCAGCGAATGCATCTGATTCTATCTGGTTGAACATCGTTCAACCTTTTTTCTTACTGTTCGATCTATTTTTACAGCCATTTTATTGTACCAGAAAGATGCCGTCGATTTTTTCATCGTCATAAACCAGCATCAATATGATAAGAGGCTCCTATTCGAAACGAGCGCTAAACATAAAAATCATCTGCTCTAGTTGTTTGATAGTTTCCGTTTTCATGCTGATCCACTGACCCCACAACATCATAGAAGTAATTCGTCAAGAAAGCATATAAAAAGACTGCACAGCAGAAGCAAACATCCTGATTGCTTCGCTGCTGCAGTCATTTTTAATAATACACGGACTGTTTTACTTTTTCACATTCTTCCTGTCCAAGCACATATTCGATGATGGCAAACGCCATGTCGATGCTTGCAGCTGCAGAACGTCCAGTGATCAGATTGCCATCGGTTACAACATATTGATCAACATAAGTACCGCCAAAATCTTCATTCATGCTGGTAAAACATGTATATTTTTTTCCTTTTAACAATCCCATGTGTCCCAGTACAGTCGGTCCTGCACAGATTGCTGCAGTCAGTTTTCCTTTTTCAAAGAATGATTTTAAGATTCCTTTTACTTGATCATTTTGTTCGATTTTTTGATAATGCGGTCCTCCTGGAAGGAACACGCCATCATAGCTTTCAGGATCTACTTCATCCAATGCCTTTACATTCGTAAAAGTCAATTCAAAACGTCCTGCTACTTCATGCCCTTTCACTGCAGCCACATCGATCGTAATTCCCGCACGGCGCAGCAATGCAATGGTACCGACGGCTTCTAATTCTTCAAATCCATTATCCATGATACATAAAAGTTTCATCTTATTCACCTCGCATTCAGTATAAACCTCTTTTATTTCTTTTTCAAATATGGTTTTATCTTTCAATTTGATCAACATATCAAACAAATAAGGATCCTATGAACATGAAAACAAGAAAATCACAGGATTGAAAATATACATACAGCAAATTATAATAAAGAAAAAAGAAAGCTGGTGAATGATATGCATATTTTCTTATCAAATATCAAACGTGACATGATCTTGAACGCGCTGCTATTTCTGCTTTTAGGCATGATCTTATTGATCTTTCCAGATAAAGTAAGCAAGATTGCCTGCTATGCGTTTGGCATCATCTTATTGTTCTATTCATTTCAATTGTTCCATCAACATTTTACGGATGAGCTTCATTCCGGGATCACATTGTTCTTGGCTGTGTTGCTTTTGATCTTCGGCATTTTTGTCATCATTCGTTATGACATCATTATTTCAACGATTCCTTTTTTGATGGGCATCGTCTTCTTATTCTACGGTTTTCGTGAATGCAGCTATGCCTTTACATTAAAAAAAGCAGATTATGCCAATTGGGGCGTGAACCTGTTATTATCCATTCTTCTAATGGCTGCTGCCTGCATCTTGCTCTTCTATCCATTCACAATAGCTACCTTAGCAATCCGTTTGATTGGTTTCTTGTTTATATATAGTGCAATTTCGCAATGCTGGACCATTCGTTGTCTCTCTCATTATCGAAAGGACTTTTTCAGATGATCTCCATTCGCGTACAAGTGCGGTTAGAAGAGCTCGCGCAACAATATTTTCCTTCTCTTTCCATCACAAATATTACACAATATCCATCAACCAGCGACGAGTGGGATACCTACATCATGGAATTGGACGATGGACGTTCCTATTGGGCATTTGATGATCATCAAGATTTCTTCTTATTGAACTGCAGCGGTCTTTATGAAGATTTCGAAAACGCTTATGATGCGATGTTACAGATGATCAAAAATAGCCAAGAGATTCAAGAAGAGATGAATGAAGACCGAATGACACAATATGAAAACAGGTGAAATTAAACAGCATCCATTTGAATATTCAAATGAGATCTCTGCAGATTCACCTGCTTTTTTATTGATCAATAAAACAAGAAGTTCAATATCGGCGTAAGCTGCAAGAGCACTGGAGCTAAGATCAAAGAAATGACGGACATCAATTTGATCAAAATATCCATTGCTGGTCCCGCAGTATCTTTAAATGGATCCCCTACGGTATCTCCGGTTACTGCCGCTTTATGTGCTTCACTGCCTTTTCCACCGCAATTTCCACCTTCAATATATTTTTTCGCATTATCCCAAGCACCACCAGCATTGGCCATAAACACGGCCAACATAATCGCTGATAACAAAGCTCCCAGCAGCATGCCGCCTAACCCTTTTGTGCCTAATAACAAACCGATGATCACTGGTGAACATACTGCGATCAAGCCTGGGATGATCATTTCACGTAAAGCTGCACGGGTAGAGATATCTACACATTGTGCATAATCTGGTTTGCTTGTTCCTGCCATGATTCCTGGATCTTCCTTAAATTGACGGCGCACTTCATCAATCATATGATTAGCAGCAGTACCAACGGAACGAATCGTCAAAGCAGTGAAGAAATATGGAAGCATAGCGCCGATCATCAAACCGACGATGACACCTGGTTCCAAGAGAGAAATCGAATCCAAGCCTGCAGCTTGTGCATATGCCACGATCATGGCCAATGCCGTAAAGGCAGCACTGCCGATACAGAACCCTTTTCCTACCGCTGCTGTCGTATTACCTACCGAATCCAAACGATCTGTGATCGCGCGCACCTTCTCATCTAAATTTGCCATTTCCGCAATACCGCCTGCATTATCTGCAATCGGCCCATAAGCATCTACCGATACTGTGATGCCGGTCGTTGACAGCATGCCGACTGCACCTAATGCAATCCCATACATGCCAAAGAACAGATAACTGAACACAATGCCTGCCGCTAACAATAAAACCGTCAGCATGGTTGATTTCATGCCGATGCTGAAACCGGAAATAATATTCGTAGCATGTCCGGTCAAACTTTGATCAGCAATTTCTTTTACGTGATGATGTTCATCACTTGTATAGTATTCTGCGATCTTTCCGATCAATACACCGACAACTAATCCAGAGAGAACAGAAAGAAATGGATGCAACGTATGGAAGATCATGGAAGAGGCCGCAAAAGAACCTACTAATACGAATCCTGTCGCAACATAAGTAGCAACACTTAATGCTCGCTGCGGATTGTTCCATGAGCGAACGCGAATGAATGATTGTCCTGCAATCGATGCAATGATACCGAGTGCTGCAATGATGAAAGGAAAGATTGCTGCTTGCAAGCTTGCATCTTTACCACCAACACTGACGACCAAGCCTAACGATACCGCTGAAACCAGTGCACCTACATAAGATTCACATAGGTCGGATCCCATGCCGGCGATATCGCCAACGTTATCTCCAACATTATCGGCAATGACTGCAGGGTTGCGCGGATCATCCTCCGGTATGCCCGCTTCCACTTTACCAACCAAATCCGCACCGACGTCAGCGGCCTTGGTATAAATTCCGCCGCCGACACGTGCAAATAATGCGATAAACGAACAGCCCAAACTATAACCCGCTACGACTGGAATAGCCGCATGAATGTCTTTTAATACAAAGATAAACAATAAGAACATCGAAGCCAAGCCAAGCAATCCAAAACCAACTACACACAAGCCAAGAACGGAACCGCCGTTAAATGCAATATGCAGAGCTTTTCCCATTCCTTTTGTGTTTGCCCCTTGTGTTACGCGTGCGTTTGCTGCGGTTGCTGCTTTCATACCGATAAAACCGGCGATTCCGCTGCACAGCGTACCAACCACAAAACAGATAGCCCCGTTGATTCCTACACCATCAATTCCGTTTAATGATGGAATCACGCCTAAGGAAGCTAATATGATGGCTACCGCAACAATAAAAAGCACGATGATCTTATACTCGCGTTTTAAAAATGCCATCGCTCCCTCATAGATAAAAGATGATAATTCTTTTAAGCGGTCATTTTCGATCTCTTCGCTTTTAACGCTCTGATACAAGGTCCAAGCATAAAAAAGCGCAGCTAAAGAAATGATGATGACCACAATAAGAAAAGTGATCAACTGATCTTGATTCATTTCCATATGATATTCCCCTTCTTTCATTATTATGTAAGCGTTATCATCATTATAATATCAATCGTCGAATTATGCAACT
Organism: uncultured Erysipelotrichaceae bacterium; assembly: GCA_949296305.1. GTDB lineage: Bacteria > Bacillota_I > Bacilli_A > Erysipelotrichales > Erysipelotrichaceae > Merdibacter. The sequence goes on along the minus strand of CASFOT010000051.1, from coordinate 8,633 downwards.
GAGAAAAAACATGGAACGCTTCATCTGTGTTCGCCAAAGAAAAAAGATGCGACTGCATCTTTATTCCATCACTTGAAAGGAACCATTTCTTTCAACTGCTTTTGCCGCAAGCTCATTTGCCTGCCTCAGCATCTGTTCTGCATTTGCGTGTTGTTCCAGCATCGCCAAACAAGCCCCTGCATGTGCATCTCCTGCACCGACGAAATCTTTAACCGCACAAGCGGATGCAGGAACATGGACGATTCGCTTCCCATCATATGCCATGCTGCCTTTTGCTCCTAACGTCATGATCACCATCTGATTGCTTTTTTCATATAACCTAGTTATGGCTTCTTTTACTTGCTGATATCCGCTGAGCATATAGGCTTCCTTTTCATTAAGATGCAGGATCGGATGCAGGTCATATAATTTTTGCCAACATTCATTCGATATATTTCTGCAACGAGGTCCAGGGGCAAAAAACAATTGTATTCCTGATATTTTTTTCAAAACAGTCAATATCTGCTGATTTTTCTTCTCTTCCAGATCGATCCCGCAAAGATATATGTAACAGATATTCGATAAATCAAGCGTTTCGATCAAGGTCAATGGGTAGATGTATTCTGCACCATGAACAGATATAAATGAACGTTCTCCATCCTCTTCGATCAGACAGTAACAACAGCCGTTTTCTTCGCTGCCGTATTCGATCAACAGATCTTTCTCCTCTTTGATCAGCGATCGTAGCTCTTGCGCATACATCCCTTTTCCCATTCTTGTGAGCATCTGCGGTTCACTGCCGCAAGAACGCATGGCCTGATAAACATTAAAAGCACAGCCTCCTGCAAAAAACAGCTGTTCCTCTGCATTGACATCTTGTTCACGTGTTGGAAGACGATCCACTTTCAAAAGGATATCCAGCGTCAAAGAACCAACAATCAATGTTTTGCATTTACTAAGTAAAATAGACATATTCATCCTCATGTTGCGGTAATTCTTCACGCTGTATTTCTTTCAAAGCACACACCTCTCCACCATAGCCTTCATCAAACTCGACCACGAGCTTTCCTGTAACGCGTATCCAAGAAAGCGGTTTTGGTTTAAATTGATCTGTGTACACCCATAAACCGATCAAAGATGTATCATTGCTGCAACAGACCATCGCTTCACGACCAAGCACATATGCATTTCCTTTGTATAAATCTACGGGATAGACTTTTGCATTGTATGTGATCGTTTTTCCTTCATATTTACGTGGATGCTCTAATGCATCCATATACCAGATGCCATAGTCATAATCTTCTAATACGATCGCATCGGCACGCACATCAAACGGAAGTGTCTCCTCCCCGGCAGGACGAATCGTACCATCTTTGTTTTCATAGATCAGTTGCGCCTGTTTGTTCATCGCTTTGATGTTATTGCGCAGATACAGGGTTCTTGTTGTCTCATCACAGCGATTAAAGATGATCGTTTCGCTGTGACGCAGCTGTTCATAGAGGATGCTGCGCATATTATTCAAATATAAATCAAACGTCGATGCATCGACCGTAGACAAGATCTGTACAAGGATCCAGCGAAGCGGTAATTCCACATCTAAAAAATGATCTACGCTCCACATGCCGTTAAATTCGATCATCACGCAATCTGGATGAAATAATTGTTCACATTTAGCTAAAAAACCTGCATTAAGTTTTTCCAATGCATTTACAGAAACGATCGTTGCATTGACCTGATCAGCCAATGCTTTGGTATAACGCACGCCTCCTTCTTCACAAAGAAGGATCAACGTCTTCTCATCCTTCGTATGAAATCCTGGATCACGCAGCGTATCTTGGATCAAAGTCGTCTTACCGCTCTCTAAAAAACCAGTAAACAAGTATACGAGACATTCAGCCATTTTATTCTACCTCGATTTGATAAGAGACCTCTTTTTCTTTCTGCATTTTTTCACCTTCAAATAAGGTCTCTAAAGCCTCTTCATTTAATTTTGAGCCAATGACGCAATATCGGCCGGCATACGTAGGTGCTCCTTCGCGAATCTCGCTTTCTTCTCCTGCTACATCAAAATAATACCAAGCATCAATTCCCTGCACCATTCCTTTTGCACGCAAAACCTGTCCATAACGATCCCCATGAATCAGTTCTTCTACGATCTTTTCCAACTGTTCTTTTGTATACACACGCAAAGTTTCTTTTCCCCAGCTGGTAAACACTTCATCCGCATCATGATCATGATGATGGTGGTGCTCATGATGATGACCATGATGACATTCACATTCTTCGTCATGATGATGTTCATGATCATGCACATGTCCGCATACTTCACACACATGTTCTTCTTCCAACAATTCTTTGCTCAGACTTCCGGTATTTTCCATCGCTTGCTGCAGATCTTTACCTGTCAGTTGTTCCCATGGCGTGGTAACGATTGGTGCATCTGCATTCAATTTGCGTAAGACTGCTATGCTTTCTTCCATTTGCTGCACAGATGCCTGCTGTGTCCTGCTTAAAATAAGCGCATCCGCATAGGTGATCTGATTATCAAAGAATTCACCAAAATTTTTTTGATACATGACACATTTCATGACGTCGACCACAGTGCAGCTGCTTCCCAACTGAATGTCATCTGCCACATGCTGAACAGCTCGTTTCACATCAGAAAGTTTTCCTACGCCACTAGGTTCAATAATGATGCGGTCCGGGTGGAATTGTTCCAACACCTGATGAAGTGCTTTCGTAAAATCACCAGAAAGAGAACAGCAGATGCATCCGCTGTTCATCTCTTTAATTTCGATTCCAGCCTCTTTCAAGAAACCAGCATCCACTCCAATTTCTCCAAATTCATTTTCAATCAAAACAACTTGCTCGTCCGCATATACTTCTTTGAGCATTTTTTTGATCAATGTCGTCTTTCCTGCTCCTAAAAAACCAGAAATAATATTTACTGTTGTCAATTTGACCATCATCCTTTCCGTTTTCGTACGTTTCTATTATACCACTTTTTCATGTATAAAAAGAAAAGCACGTTGCCTGCCAACATGCCTACTTTGAACAGAGATACATCATGTTACGTATGATGATCTGTTCACATTGTTTCTGTTCTTTTAATTTCATTATGCATTCTTCCAAATATTCGCCATTGATCGGGCCAGTGACTATCATATTCCCTTCTTCGCATTTTCCGTCTTTAATTGCTGCATAATAAATCAAGATATCTAGATTCCCCATATCATCGCCTCCATACACACTATTACATAAAAAAAGTAAAAAATTTGTCGAATGGTGTCGCATGAAACTAATTTCTTACAAATTTCCGGCTATTTCTTTACTAATCACTCCAATATGTTAATATTTTACAACCTTTTGCCCATTTTATTTAACAATACAGCTCATCGAAACATTGAAGTTTGTGGTTATCGAGATTATTTTAGGTAATCTTATTTATTCAAATGCCATTCTTTTGATTTCTTTCAAAACCCACATTTTTGGCTAAACTTCTGCATTTTAGATAAACGGCTCTATCCGAAGCGGATAGAATGAATTATAATATAAGTAAGACTTTACTAGAGAGGCAGGAGTTTTTATGTCAAATGATAACATATTTATCATTCGAGATTTACAGCATTTTGCTTCTATTACCGATTCAATCAAAAGCCAAAAACTGCATTACCAAAACGTTGTGCTCGAACAAGGCATTGTAGAAGCTAATTATCATATTAGTCGTCAATTACAACTAGGATTAGGTGCTAAACTTTTTTACATCAAACGTTTACGCATCGTTGAAGGACATCCACGTTCCGTCGAAACAAATTACATAAATTATCAACTAGTAGAAGGACTCGAAAAAATCGATTTTAATAACACCTCTTTTTATGATGTCATTTTACAAAAAAAAGGTTATCGAACCATACGCAGCGAAGAAGAAATATTAGTTGTTGAAGCAAAAGATGATGAATGTCAATTATTGCAAATGCCGAAAGGTTCTGAGATACTACTGATCAAAGGGATCACACACAAAGCCGAAAATGATCTGCCTTTCGAATATTTTGAACTGGTCTGCGATCCATCTTTCTATAGATTTAGGAGCGTGATGAAAGTATGAACCAATCTGTCCCGATCTATCGACAGCTGATGGATAACATCAAACAGAAAATTGTCAATGGCGAATTAAAAGTGGGTGACCGTTTACCTAGTGAACGGGATATGGCAGAAAAATATGGCATCAACCGTATGACCGTACGCAACGCCATTAAAAAAATGGAAGCTGAAGGAACATTGATTTCAAAAAGAGGAAGCGGCACATATGTATCAGCACAGCCTTCCATCGAAAGCAAGCTTGAAATGGCAAATACCGGCCATTTATCGCTCAGTGCTCAAATACGGCAAAAAGGGATGAAATCTACACGCAAGACCTTGCTATTAAGAAAGCTTCATCCAAGCGGAGAAATACAAGATTGTTTTCCAAATGAAAGCTATGTTTATGAGATCACACGTTTATCTTTGATCAATGATGAACCTTATGCATTGCAAATTGTAAATATTCCATTTTCTAAATTTAAAGATGCGGATCGATTCAATTTTGAAACCTTTTCTCTTTATGAATATATGGATGACCAAGGTCATCGACCAACTACGATGATCACTTATCTGCGCATAGACAGCCTTCCGAAAGAATTCCTTTCGATCATGAACATAAAAGATAATCAAAAAGTATTTCATTTTGATTACTATGGATTTGATCAAAATCATGAATTAGTTGAATTCACATTGTCCTATCACCTCCCAAAATATACTAGTTTTCATTACATTACCAGCCGAAGCAATGATGTGGATCAATAATACAAAAGCTATAATTACAAAAATTGGTATATATCATACCAATTTTTTTGTTAGGCAAATGATTTTCTTTTTAAAAAAACCGCCTTATTTATCGGCTTTTTTCTATATAATCTATAAATTTTTAGATTTTTTTCTTGCATTCTTGCAGAATAGAGCATTAAGCGGTATACTTTCGTCAAAAGTGGTATATATTATATACCACTGAATCAAAAAGGAGGAAAATTTATGAGTTTGATTCAAGCAATTTTAATCGGCTGCGTAGCTGCCTTAACAAAAATTGAAGGTGGATGGCTCGGGGAAATGAAATTCCGTGAACCAATTGTCACCGGATTTCTCGTCGGCTGCATCTTAAATGATGTACAGCAAGGTCTCATCATCGGTGCACAGCTGCAGCTGATGTGGATGGGGGCAGTAGGTATCGGTCCAACGGCACAGTTAGATATTGGTACAGGCGGTACCATTGGTGTAGCGGCTGCACTATCAACCGGAACAGGTGCAGAAACAGCAATCATGTTTGGTGTTCCAATCGCTGTATTGATGCAGTTCTGCGCTACGATCTTGATGACGCTTTATTCCGGCTTCATGGCACGTGTTGATGTAGAAATCGACAATTATAATTTAAAAGCGATCAATTTTTATCATTATTTAGTAGGTATCCTTGATTTCTTGATGTATGCCATATTAACTTTCATCGTTATGTATTTTGGAAACAGTGCAATTGAAGGCATTATCAATTCACTTCCAGAATGGGCTAACAGCGGTTTGACCGCAATCAGCGTAATGTTGCCATGTGTCGGTTTTGCTTTATTGTTGAACATCATCATGGACAAATCATTGATTCCGTATTTCATTATCGGTTTTATTCCTGCCGCCTTCGTTGGTCGTGATCTTTCTATGATCGGTATCGTATCAATTGCTTTCGCTATTGCATGGATCATTTTTGAGATCAAGTCAACTGTCTCAGGTGCAACTGCAGCAGCTGCATCAAACAATAATAATGATGATGAATGGGAGGACTAATTATGAGCAAGAATGATGTAATCAGTGCAGAAAACAATTTGACAAAAAAGGATTTTCGCAGTATTTTCTGGCGTTCATTTACTTTATTAGGTTCAATGAACTATGAACGAATGGAAGCGCTAGGATTTCTATATTCAATCATGCCTGCATTAAAAAAGGTCTATAAGGATGATCCAGAAGGAATGAAAGCCGCATGTCACAGACATATGGTAGCATTTAATATGACGGTAGCTCCTGCTCCATTTGTCATGGGTATCGCAGTGGCTATGGAAGAGCTCGCAAAGAAAGATAAAAATTTTGATGTAAATTCAATCAATGCAGTAAAGGTATCCCTGATGGGGCCATTGTCTGGTATTGGTGATACATTCTTTTGGGGGATCTTCAGAATTTTAGCTTGTGCGCTGGCGGTCGGATTTGCACAGCAAGGAAATCCACTTGCTCCTTTTGTCCTTTTAATAGTTTTCAATATTCCTAATTTTGTTACGCGTTACTTCTGCTTGAAATGGGGTTATCTAAATGGTACCCAAGCGCTGGTAAATATGGAAAAAAGCGGAAAGATGCAGCTGTTCACTCACTGCGCAGGCATTGTTGGTGTCGCTGCTGTAGGATGTCTGATTGCTCTATGGGCACCAATCAGTTGTCCTTTGACATTTACACTTTCTGGAACAGAAATTGTCTTACAAGATTATTTAGATCAGATTTTGCCTTGTCTATTGCCATTGATCACAACCCTAAGTGTATTTGGATATCTGCGCAAAGGTGGAAAAGTCATTACTGCGATCATTGCAATCGTCATCATTGGTTTTATTTTAGGTGTCTTAGGGCTAATTGCATAGAGAGGTGTCATATATGGCTATTGTAGAAGTAAGAGTAGACGACCGGCTCATCCACGGTCAAGTGAGTGGTTACTGGGTTCCTCAATTCAGCGTACAACGGATTTTGATCATCGATGATCATATTGTCAATGACGAAGCAAGAAAGACCGCATTAAAATTTGGCTGCCCGCCATCATGCAAACTCTCCATTTTCAATGTGGAAAAAGCTGCTGATAAGCTGAAGCGTAAAATTGATGAGGGCATCCGCGTTATGATCCTTTGTCAAAATCCACAGCCGTTAGCAGATTTGGTCAAGGCCGGTTACCAGATCGATCATGTAACTGTCGGAAATATGGCAAGTAAGGAAGGTGCTGATCATATTGCTGAAAATGCCTATATATCTGCAGAAGAAAGAAAAGCTTTTGAATACCTAGCTGGTCAAGGAATACCGATCTATTACCAAATTGCACCAAATAAACCAGTAGAAAATATTACTAAACAATTTAAATAAGGAGGAGCAATCTATGACAAAACCATCCGTATTAGGATATATCAAAGAACAACCGGTCAGACTATCTTATGTTTTCCAAAACAAAGAACAGTTTGTAGAACCTTTTGTCGATATATTTCAAAAAAACAATATCAAAAAAGTCATTTTCTTTGGTTCAGGAACAAGTTATAACATTTCTCATATCGCCACATATTATTTCAAACATCTCGCAGGAATTGCTGCTGAAGCACAATATCCAACCGTATTTGAATCTTATGAAAAAGCTGATTGGAATGACAAGCTTAACAAAAACGAAATCTTGTTCGTCGGCATATCTCAATCCGGCACTTCGATTTCAACCGTTAAAGTCATGCAACATGCCAAACAGCAAGGGTATCCAACGTTGGCCCTAACAGGCAACACCCAAAGCAGGATAACTGAATATGTCGATACGGTTGTTCCTCTTCTCGTAGGAGATGAACTAACGCCTCCTGAAACAAAAGGTTATACGGTATCTCTGTTATCCGTATATTTGTGGGCATTAGAATGTGCAAAAGCAACTCACAAGCTGACCCAAGAAACCTATGATCAGATGATTAAGGAAACAGTGAACTTAATCGATCATTACCAAGAAGTGTTAGAAGAGAGCGAAGCATGGTATGATCGTAATAAAACTACGATCGTTAACAGTGACCGTATTTACATTTTAGGTTATGGCATCGATTATGGAACTGTGTTAGAGGCACAGTTAAAGATCGGTGAAATGCTTCGACTTCCTTCATTAGGATATGAGATCGAAGAATATTCACATGGACCAACAATGGCCTTAAACAATAAACAGACCATCTTCATCATCGGTTCAGACGAAGCTGAATATGAACGCATGCTTTCTTTTGCTCAAGCATTCCGTACCTATAGTGACCGTGTCCATATCATCTCTTGCAAAGACATGGAAAATGATGACCGTAATTTAATTTTCACATATAAAGCAAGCAAATACCTTGCTCCGCTCATGTATACGATTCCTTTTCAATTCGTAGCTGCCAAAGGTGCAAAAGATATAGGCATTGATACAAGTATCAATCCATTTACCATCCCATTAGCTCATTATCAATCATGACGATAAAAGCTATCATATTTGATATGGATGGCGTACTTGTAAATAGTGAGATTGCATATATCCAGCTATGGCAAACATTTCTTGCTGAAAACGGAGCATCCGCATCTTTTGCGGATCTTCGTTTTTTAGCAGGCAGTTCCCGCCAAGTTGAAAATCAATTTTTCAGTAAAATGCTGAATCTATCTGTCTCTGATTTTGAACAGAAGAAAAATAAATTTTACATGCAGCATCCAATCAATTATAAAGAAATTCAAAGACCTTATGTAAACACCTTGCTCAACTATCTTAAAGAAAAGAAAATCGAAATCGCATTAGCATCGTCATCTCCAATGGAAAACATCATAGATGTCTTGACACAATGCAAGAT
>CASFOT010000050.1 GCA_949296305.1 uncultured Erysipelotrichaceae bacterium | reverse complement strand
AACAGATTAGACAGATCGATTGCCGCATTATTGATCAGAATGTCTACACCACCCAATGTTTCTTCCACTTCACGAATCATCTGATCCACCTGGTCGACATTGCTGACATCCGCACAATTCGTCAATCAGCGTAACCCGTATCGTGACTGGATCATTTCTTTTAGTTCAGCAGCTGCCTGCTTGGATGAAAGATAATTGATCACGATATCATATTGATTTTCTGCGAGTTCCAACGCAATTGCTCTCCCGATTCCGCGAGCACCGCCTGTAATTAAAGCTACTTTCTTCATGATTTGAAAAAGAAGAGCCAATTAAGCTCTTCCTGCATATTTTCCATCCGTTGAGAATACAACGATCTTTTCACCTGGTTCGATGAACTGTGGAACTCTCAGTGTCAGTCCTGTCTCGGTAACAGCATCTTTTGTCTGGTTCGATGGTGCACCTTTGATTGCTGCATCTGTTTCCGCAATGGTCAATTCCACTTTTTCTGGAACTGAAACTGCTAACAGCAGACTTTCAAAGAATACCAAAGAAACCTCTGCGCCTTCAACGATGAAATATTTGTTGAAACCAACCTGATCTTCTGTCAACTCATACGTTTCATATGTTTCCATATCCATGAAATAATACGTAGAATCCGCAGAATAAGAATACTGCGCAGTCTTCTTTGAGATGTTTGCCTGTTCAAACTTTGTAGAAGCATTGAAGTTTCTTTCCTGTGTATTCCCCGTTTTCAGGTTTTTCATCTTTGTTTTTAAGATCGCTGCTCCTTTTCCTGGTTTTACATGCTGAAAATCTAACACTTGCCAAGGATCCCCATCGACGATCAATGTTAATCCGGTTCTAAAATCACCTGCAGAAATTGCCATAATTATTCACTCCTATTTCTTACGTTTTATTCATTCTATATTGTATCAGCAATCGGTGTCATCCTCAAGATTTTATCAAAAGATCGATAATTTTTCCTCTTCTTTATGCGATTTGATGTACTTGGTCCACTTGATATAACCATATGTCGTATTTGTAAAATAACCAAGTTTCAAGATCAATAACACAAACTGGCCTGAAATGATATTGATTGCTGCTTCTAATGCGGCACAGATGTACCATGCGATCCACTGTTCACGGAAACGGAAGAAGATAAACAGACCATTCGCGATACCTACCGCAGAAGCACAAGCATCGATATAGATCACTGCCGTTTCGATCGTCTGGTTGTTATAGAAATCTGTTGCAATATCTAATCCGCTGATCAAATATCCGATGACGAGCGTCCATACGACGATGCCTGCGATGACCAAAACTTCCTGCCATCCTTTTAACCGGCGTACCACGGTCAATTCTTCTTCCTCTTGATCTTTGTGTCTTGACCAGTTGATGTAGCTGATGATATCGATCGGCAGCCAGAAGAACAAGGTCGTTGCCAGTGTTGCAAAGCGGTACATCAACACGAGCGAGATCACGATTTCTACGATTTCCACAAATACGGAAACAAGGAAGTTGTAACGCGACTGTTTTGAAATAAGCAATTCACATAAGATATTTAAGAAGGTGTCCAGCAGATACAGCCACATGATGATGATGCCATTGACACCATTTGCACTTTCTTCCGGAAATAATACCGAGAAGATCGTTGCCAGGACCATGATCGATAAGAACCAAGATTTTTCATAAGTAGTAAACTGCTTGGCAAATAACGTCATGATCAACAAGGATAACACTAAGATCAAAGATGCATTTGCAAAGTTAAAGACCGGCATGGACTGATTAGCCATCAATTGTTCAAACGCATGCTGTGCTTCCGCCTGTGTCACCTCTTGGTGGTCAAAATACAACATCGCCCCATTTGCCCCTTCGAATTCATAAGCAGTGATCGTATCACTTTCTAACTGCTCATATTCTTCATATGGGATCGTTACAACCAGCTCTTTCTCTCCATTACGATACGTAACATCACAAACGGTATCTTCTTCGCCATCATAATCTTCCAAGCTTGTATCCCGTTGCATTTCTATGCTTTGCACATACGTGAGCTCTCCCGCATCTGAATGGATTTGTGAAAAACCAAAGCCGAATGAAACGATCGAACCAATGATCAGCGCAGCCAGGATGATCAACTCGATCAGCCGCACGTTTTTATTTGGTTCAATATTCTTTTGAAAAAATTGAATCATATAAAAAATTTCCCCCTCTATTTAAGACAATTGCTTATCTCAATTACTGCACTATTATAATCAATTTCACTTCTTTTGTAAATTTTTGATTTGTCTTCTCTTTTAACATCCCTTTTTTCTTTTCATCTTCTCTAAAATAGAATCGACATGCATGCTGTCTAGTTGACCAAGATGGTATATAATAAAAGTACGAATAAGCCAAAGATATGGAATGATCAGGATTCGAGGTGAACTATGAACACAGACGAATTATTAGCTGATGCTTTGAAACGATGCATGCGGAAAGCGCCATTAGAAAAAATCACAGTAAAAGATATCACAGATGCCTGCGGTGTATCCAGACAAACATTTTACCGTCATTTTCAAGATAAACAGGCATTGGTAAAC
>CASFOT010000049.1 GCA_949296305.1 uncultured Erysipelotrichaceae bacterium | reverse complement strand
CCTTGGCTGCCGACTTCTTCTTTGTCGACCAGCAGGCAGACCGCTGTCTTTTCTACTTCTTCCATCTCTAACATCGCTGCCAATGACGTATAAGCACAGACACGGTCATCTTGTCCATAACCGATGACCATGGAACGATCCAGACCCAGATCACGTGCTTTGCCAGCTGGCACGATCTCGATCTCTGCAGAGACAAAATCGTCTTCTTCCACATCATAGCGATCCTTCAGCAGCTTCAGCACATTGGCTTTTACCTTGTCTTTTTCTTCCTCTTTCAGCGGCATCGAACCAAATGTCACGTTGAGGTCTTCTCCTTCGATGACTGTTGCTGCTTTTTTCTGCATCTGATCATTGGATAAATGGATCAACAGATCCGAGATGACAAATACCGGATCTTCTTCCTTTTCGCCGATGCAGACATCCACGCTTGTTCCATCTTTCTTTACGATGACCCCATGCATGGCTAGCGGGAGCGTTACCCATTGATACTTCTTGATGCCGCCATAATAATGCGTATCCAGATAAGCGATCTCGCTGTTCTCATACACTGGATTTTGCTTTAGATCCAAACGAGGCGAATCGATATGCGCACCTAAGATGTGCATGCCTTCTTCTAAAGGACGATTGCCGATATGGAACAAGACGATCGATTTGTCCATCATCGTCAGATAGACCTTATCCTGCGCTTTCAGCGTTTCTTTATCAGCGATCACTTTTTTCAGATCACGATAGCCATGTTCTTCTGCCATGGCTGCACTGGCTCTTACACAAGCGCGTTCACTCTTATTTTCACTGATGAATGCCTTGTAATCTTCTGCCAATGCAAATACTTGTTTCAGTTCATGTTCATCATACATTTCCCAAGCATTCTTCTTACTCATATCCTGGCCCTCCTAACAATTTTTCACACAGCCGGATCAGCTGTTCATCTTTCTTTGAATTTGTGATTTGCACGCTGCCTTCGCCGATCATGCATCGTTTGCCCTGTTTTGTTAACAGATCCTGCAAATGCAAGGCCGTTCCATGGTTTCCATCGATCACATGAATGTGTTTTGGCAGCAGTTCTTCAAAATATGAGCGGTAAAAGACGAAGTGCGTACAGCCTAATACGATGCTGTTGACCGTCGACAGATCATATGGATATAAATATTCCTGTAACTGTGCGATCACCACATCCCGATGATCGAGCTCATCTTGTTCAACGATCTCTACCAGACGAGGACATGGCTGACGCTCGATGATATGATCATCCTGGAAACGGCGCATCAGCTTTGCGAATTTTTCTTCTTTCAATGTCAGCGGCGTCGCCATGACGATGATGTGCTGATGTTCCCCTAATTCACAGGCTACCTTCAACGCAGGTTCCATGCCGATGATCGGCAGGTCATAGCGCTCACGAAGCACTTGTACGCAGGCGCTGGTCGCCGTATTGCAGGCAACGACGATTGCTTTGACGTGTTGTTTGACGAACGCATCACAGATCTCGATGCAGCGTTTGGTGATCGTTTCTTTATCTTTGACACCGTAAGGCGCATACGCACTGTCTCCAAAGTAAAGAAAATGTTCCTGCGGCATCAAGCTTCGCATCTCTTTCAGCACGCTGATCCCGCCTAAACCGGAATCAAAGATGCCGATGGGCTGTACAAGTTCCATGTTTTCACCTCTCATAGCAGTTTTTATTATACTCTCTTTCCGATAAAATTTCATCTAAGAAGCGTTTCATCTGTGCAGTAACCCTATTCAGATAATACTGTGTCTTTTCCTTTGAAGGATGAACCAGCGAATGATTTGCCCCGGGACAAACGATCTTTGCCTTGCAAGCGAGCTGATCCAGCAAAAGCAGATCCTCTGCATCCAGAAAAGGATCTTGATCTCCATAAGCGATCCGATCTTTCGAAAGGATGTATGGGATCGTCTGTCTCAGCGGTGTCAAGAAACATGCCGGTTCGCTCCCATATTGTTCCCGCAGTCTGCCGGCAATGATCGTTCCAAAGCTCTTTCCAACAAAATGAAAGGTCATGCCCGATAATTCATCCAACGTTTTTTGCGCGCTTTCCAACGCGATAGGCACACAGCGATCGATCGATGCTTTCATCTGCTGTTTGTCATATGGAAGGCTGCCAAAAGAAAGCTCCAGCACGGAAAAGCCGTATTGCAGAGCAAGCTGCTTCATCTCCGCCAATAAAGGACGGTCAAATAAATAACCAAAGCCCGGCAGCAAGACGATGCAATCCGTTCCCTCTTGTTCATGATAATGACTGTTACAGTTACCTATGATCCTTGTTTTCATCCCTGATCCCTCTTCTCTCCTCTCTTCATTATAGACTTCTTTTTGACACATGCAAGAAAGAAAAGGAACCTGCATCAAGCGCAAGCTCCTTCCAGTTCCTGATCCGCAAACTGCGAATGATATAATTTTTCATATACGCCTTTTTTGGCCAATAGGCTCTCATGCGTTCCTTGTTCCACGATATCGCCATGCTGGATGACCAAGATGAGATCAGCGTTTTTGATCGTAGATAAGCGATGGGCGATCACAAAGCTCGTCCGATCCTGCATGACGCGGTTCATCGCTTCCTGCAGCATCCGCTCCAGACGGGTATCCACGCTGCTCGTCGCTTCATCCAAGATCAGGATCTGCGGATCTTTCAAGATCGCGCGGGCAATCGTCAACAGCTGTTTTTCCCCTTGTGAGATATTATTGCCTTCCTCATTGATCACAGTATCATAGCCATGCGACAGCGTCCGGATAAAGTGATGCACATTGGCCATCTTCGCTGCTTCGATCACTTCATCTTTGCGGGCATCTAAACGGCCGTAACGAAGATTCTCATAGATCGTACCTTGAAACAGCCACGTATCCTGCAATACCAAGGAGAACAGCGAACGAAGATCTTCCCGTTTCATATCACGGATATCTACACCGTCAATGCGGATCGAACCGCCTTTGACATCATAAAAACGCAGCAGCAGATTCATCAGGGTCGTCTTCCCGGCACCGGTCGGTCCTACCAAGGCCACCATCTGTCCCGGTTTGACATGGATGTTGACATCTTTCATCAGCAGCGTATCATCATAGCCAAACTGCACATGATCAAAGCTCACCTGACCCTGCACATCTTTGATGACCTCTGCCGGCTGTTTTTCAGGGACCTCTTCCTCTTCCTGCAGCATGCCGAAGATCCGGCCCATGGCAGAAAATGCCGCTTGCACCTGTGCAGAAAGCTGTGAGATCTGCGACAGCGGATCATTGATCTGCCAGATGTAACGGATGAATGCCTGCAGCTGTCCCACACGAATCGTTCCATCGATTACAAACAGACAGCCGATCACCGCAATGGTGCCGATCGTCAAGTATGTACACAAAGAAACCAGAGGTGAGATCAAACTGGATACAAATTGTGCCAAAAAGCTGGAACGGCACATCCGTTCATTCACTTCGCGGAAA
>CASFOT010000048.1 GCA_949296305.1 uncultured Erysipelotrichaceae bacterium | reverse complement strand
CCTCTTTTTAAGACAATTGCTTATCTCAATTACTGCACTATTATAATAAATTTCCCTCATTTTGTAAAATTCACCATAAAGAGCTCCCGAATCAAAAAATAGCGTTCCTGCCGCAACACAGATTTTTTATTTTACTTTCAGGCTTAGCTCTGTGAGCTGATAAGCGCCTTTCCCGATCTTATGCACTTTTCCTTCCGCTTCATATTGATTGAGGATCCGCTGTAACTGACGTACGCTGCAATTCAAATGAAAAGCAGTCTGTTGCAATCCCTTCAGTTTTCCTTCTGCACATTTATACCTCATATAAGTCAATACGCGCTGTTTCAGACCGATCGTGGCAACATCGCTGCTCGTGATCGATTGCATCTTCTTCGCCAATGAAGCAGCTACCATTTGCAAGAACTGACTATTTTCCAGCATATCTGCTTTGTTATTTTCAATCGATATGGCAAGACAGATCAAATCTTCATCCGCCTGTGCATATACGCTGCTCATCTGATCCGAAAAGATCTCGATTTCTCCCAGCAGATAGTTCGCTTTGCCAGCTGCAAGCGAATAAAGCGAACCATCATCGCGGATAAAATAAATATTGACCGACCCTTGAATGACGATCTGAAATAAATTGTCTTTTCGAAAAGGCGATGTGACAAATTCTCCTTTTTCATATTCCACGACAAACAAAGAATCCTTGCATCCGCTTAATTGTGCTTCGTATGAGCTCTGCTTTAAATATGTCGCAACCTGTGCTTGATCATAAGATCGTTTCATCTTTCTCTCCAAACAGGACATATGTCCGGTTATTTTCTTTTATTATACTTTACAATAGTGCAGATAACAAGAAAAGGAGGAACGATGTTCATGACATCTGTATTTGAAGAAAACAATATCTCAAAAGCTATCGCAAGGGTAGGCCTGCCAGCCATGTTTGGCCAGCTGACCACTTTGATCTACAATATTGCCGATACTTTTTTTGTCTCATTGACAAACGAACCAGCCATGATCGCCGCAGTTACATTATGTACGCCGATCCTTTTGATCATCATGTCGATCGCATCGATTTTCGGCATGGGCGGCAACAGTGTCATTGCCCGTTTATTAGGAGAAAACAAAGAAAAAGAAGTTGCCAAAACATTAAATTTTTGTTTATATGCCATGATATTCACCGGAATCGTGATCTTATTGATCGGCATTCTCCTGACTGATCCCATCGCTGTGCTCTCTGGGGCAGATGCAGAAAATATCAGTTACACTTGTGATTATCTGCTCTATATCTTTCTCGGTGCACCTTTTATCATCCTTTCCAACGGTGCGATCCATTTGTTTCGTTCCCTTGGTTTCATCAAAGAAAGCACGATCGGGCTTGCATTGGGAAACTCGATCAATATCATCTTTGACTTTATCTTTATCGTTATTTTCGGATGGGGAACAGCCGGTGCTGCATTAGCGACTTCATTGGGTTTTTTCTGCTCATCCATTTATTA
This sequence comes from uncultured Erysipelotrichaceae bacterium, assembly GCA_949296305.1. Taxonomy (GTDB): domain Bacteria; phylum Bacillota_I; class Bacilli_A; order Erysipelotrichales; family Erysipelotrichaceae; genus Merdibacter. The sequence continues at coordinate 1,458 of CASFOT010000048.1, read as the reverse complement.
TCTGCTTTGTCTAATGAAGGCTGCACATAAAGGAAATCCTCTCATGGCTCTTTCCATCAAGGACTTTACATTGCATAAAAGAACGATAAAAAACGTGATCAGCATCGGTATACCGGGTGCATTGATCACGGTCTTGTTAAGTGTATCGAATATTGTATTGAACAATTATATCAGCTTCTATGGCTCTGACGCCGTGGCTTCTTATGGCATTGCTTATAAAGTGGACATGGTGCCGATCATGTTGTCCGTAGGCCTTTCTCAAGGTGTTGCTCCGTTGATCGGTTATTATTATGGTGCCGCAAAACAAGGCCAAATGGAACAGATGATGAAGATGGCTACTTTATATGGAATCATCTTAGGCGCCTTTTTCTTGGCCATTTTCTATGGATTCGGCCAGCCATTAGCCAGTGTATTTCTGCATGATCACGCATTGATCCAACAAGCGGGCGCTTTCATCCAAGTACTAGGCTTATCTGCTCCCATGCTGGGGATCATCAACATGGTCACCAGTTACTTCCAAGCATTAGGAGCAGCAGTGAAATCATTAGCCATCACTTTGATGCGCAATGCATTCTTATTTGTGCCTGCCGTGATCCTCTTGAATCATCTCTGGCAGCTCAATGGAGTCATTGCCGCACAACCGATCGTAGAGACGATATTAGCAGCCCTCTGCATCCTGATGTATCTACATGACCAACGTGTCAGAAGCGGACAGTTCCATCAACGACCAATTGAATGAATGATTCGTTTTTACTCCGATTTATTGATTCCTTTCAGCAGATGGATATAATAGGATGCGATCATGATCATGAAAACAGCAAAAAGGATCCGATTCCAAGGGTCTTGATTTGCCGCAAAAACAACATATACGCTGATTCCGGCAAACACACTGATAAACAAAACCGATACAAAAGCAGCAAGAAACAGCCGAATCCATCGTGGAATGAAATGCGTCTGCTTTTTATCGATCAATCCTAAAAATATCATCTCGTACAAAAAATCCATCCCGCTCTCCCCTGAACCCTTTCTGTGAACATCCCTTCATCACGAAACGATTGTTCACATTCAAGTTTGTTAGAAGTATAGCCCTTCTTAAACATAAAGTAAATAGGAAACCCGTACTGTGACAAAACTGTAATACTGAAGCAAAAATTGATTTCCATTTTGACTAGTGAGATGAAACTTTTCTTCTTTTTATTTTCTCTAAAATAGAACACACATGCATGATGTCTAGCTCATAAAGATGGTATATAATAAAGGTATGAACGACCAAAGATATGAAATGATCAAGATTCGAGGTGAACTATGAACACAGATGAATTATTAGCTGATGCTTTGAAACGATGCATGCGGAAAGCGCCATTAGAAAAAATCACAGTAAAAGATATCACAGATGCCTGCGGTGTATCCAGACAAACATTTTACCGTCATTTTCAAGATAAACAGGCATTGGTAAAC
>CASFOT010000047.1 GCA_949296305.1 uncultured Erysipelotrichaceae bacterium | reverse complement strand
TCGGCATCATTATTTTAGATAATGAAAAAAAGCCTTTGTTTAAAGGCTTTCTCTATGAAATGGCGTCCACGAAGGGACTCGAACCCCTGACCGTGCGCTTAGAAGGCGCATGCTCTATCCAGCTGAGCTACGTAGACATCTTAACTGCCTAAATATAATAGCAGAAAGATTTGTTTTTTTCAACCACTTTCCATGATTTCCTTTTAACGGTGGAAGAAAAAACCTCGTTTGCTCTTCTTAGGTTCCAAAAAAACGATTTCCGCATCCACTTGATCCCCATCGATCTGCAAGATTGCATAAGAAGGAAGACGTCCATCTCGGCTGTATTTTAATGAACCTGGATTCAATAATACAAATCCATGCACTTTTCGATATTCTGCGACATGCGTATGTCCAAAACAAATGATATCACAGCCATATTTTTTAGCCAATTCGATCATCTGCTCCTCGCGTCTTCGATATGAGAATTGATGCGAATGAACCAATAAGATTCGATGACTGCCAAAAGGAAGGACACGCTGGGCAGGCGTATCGTTGCAATAATCATTATTTCCTTGTACGATCAAATATTCAGGGAAAGAATCCGCCTCATCTTCGATATCTCCACAATGCAGAAAGGCATCTGCATCTGGATGCTGATTGACCAGATCACTTAAAAGATCATTTCTGCCATGAGAATCACTTACAACTATAATCTTCATTTTATCACCATCTTTACCAAGATTATCATAGCAGAAATGAGACAGCTAGAAAAGAAAAACATCATGAAGGTTCGATGATATTATATAATAATTCTTCCATCGTAAAGATCGTTCCATTTTCACATCCCGACGCATCTTCACCGCAGTGTAGACGGATCCCTTCGATATCCGATAGAGAACAAAGAGACAAGATCAGCTCGTTTACATCATCCTGTTTTAAACTGCGATCGCTGTTTAACAAGCTTTGATCCAGCGTTAACTCCAAGATCCCGTCGTCATTTACCAAAGTAATCGCATGTTCTTCCATCGTGGAAGACAATGTGCCAGTCGCAGAAAGATCCGCCATCACAGCCAAAAGCTGATCATCTAATGAGTTCACTACATCTTTGCTGACCCGGCGGCTGCGAGGAACGAGATAATGCGTCCCGTCAATATTTTTTGTTCCATATACCAACAAAGAGACACTGTCATGCAACGACCCATTTGATGATTCAAAATGATTGATTCCTATTGATCTTGTCAGCGGTTGAACAAGCGGTGTCTGTGCCAATGGCATCACAGTCAACGGTTCTCCATTTAACTGTAAAATCACTTCTTCTATATCCTGAAATTGTGTACATCCCCATACCAAAGCTTCTACTAAATGCAATTCATCTTCTGATTCATAGCTGAGAAAACGGTCATTAAAATTCAATATGGCACTGCCTTGAACAACTTCTACCTGATCCAAAATATCAGATTGCGCAAAAAAACTAGAAAACCCTTTTAATTCTTGTTTTCCGCATAAATATTCGACCATCACCTCAATCTGACGTTCACGATCCAGATCTTGTTCTTGTGCGATTGCTAAAGGAACCAACAGATGGTCTTCATCTAGCAGATATATCTGCAAATAGTCTTCTTTCTGTGAAGGATGAATGATCAATTCGCTTTCATTTGAAAAAGAGAAGCTCATCAGCAGTCCAACACAAGTCAAGGTTCCAGCAATCACAAAGAAAAGAAATGTCCGTACACCTTTGTTTGCTAACAGTTTCAAAGGATCACCTCTGCCATAGTCTATGACCATGACCGATAAAAAAGACCTGATAAAAGGACAGCTGAGCTGTCCGATCAATTTTAAGAAGCAAAATTCATTTCTTCCATGCATTTATTTTGATCATGCATCACACGTGCATATTCTTCCCCCACATAGCGAAGCGTAAAAGGCTGCCAAGCATTTTTTGTGTGCTCTTCCTTTCCTTCTTCATATCGGATCACGAACCCATATCGATACGCATTTTCCCGTAACCATGCGATCTGCTGCCGTTGCAGATCTGTAAGGCTTTCTTCACATTCCGTGTAATCAAAAGATCCATCTTTTTTGATTTGTATTTTTTCGTTCCATTCGTCGTCTTCAAGGGCAAATGAAACTGTATAGCCTAGCTGAAATTCGCTCTCTCCAGGAAGATCGACGAACCATGATACTCGATCTCCATAATTTTCTAGACCTTCTTCGTACAAAGCTACTTGTGTCTCAAAAGAAGTATACGCTTGATCTATGACAAAACCGCCGGCATTTGTTCCATTGATCTCTTTTGCATCTTCCAATAACTGGGTCAATGCTTCGGCAGCCTCTGATTGAAGGTAAAACCCTTTCGAATTTCCTTTTGTCGATACGACCGGCAAGTGTTCCAATAGAACCAGATCTTTCGGCTCATAGCTGAAGACGGTCGCATGATCTTTCAACACAAGCGTAAATTCCTCTGGATTTGAAATCAGTGTCGATTGTTCATCATAGTCCGCACTTGTTTCAAAATATCGAATCAAATCGCTGTAAGAATAATGCATCAAAACATCTTCCAGCGTATCGTATGTCATCTGACTGCGGTATGCATTGATGAAATTAACGATATAATCCACATCGTCTTCCTGCGCTTCAAGTGCGGTTGCATACCAATGCGTATTCGTAATTTCAAATCCTTCTACTTCAATAAAAGGCATGATTTCCTGCGGTGTGATCTGTTGAGTGATCAGATAGTTGATATCTTCTTGATCAAGATATTCCAACAGTACTTCACGATCTGCTTCATCGGCGTATGGATAACGTGCCAAAGGATCATACGACTGATTCATCCAATAAAAACAAACAGCAAATATGGCTATCAGCACCGCCATGAAGCTCATTCGTTTCCACATCATATCGTCCACCTCACATTTACGTTTTTCTACTGATTTTTTTAATTATAGCACATTCTCATCCATATTCGACAAAATCTCTTATCAATAAAGATCGAGCCGCCTTCCATTTTCTGCATCAAAAAAAACGCATCGTCTCAAATCAAACGTAATTCCCGCACAGGAAGGCAGCGCCTCTGCAGCAGGAAGCAGCACTTGCAGCAAATATCCATCCCATTCGATCAATGCTTGAATCTGGTCTCCATAATATTTGGTCTCTTTGCATACACCGCTCATCTCTCCACTCCCATACTCGATCTGAGAAGGGCGGATGCCGATAATTACCTCTTGTTCCTGATCAAGTGTTTGTTCGTAAGGAAACGGCAAGATCTCCTGATGGAAGTAAATTTTTTGTCCTTTCACTTTTGCTTTCAATAGATTCATCGCCGGATTGCCGATAAAACCGGCAACGAATGTATTCTGCGGATGCTCATAAATCGAGCGCGGATCCCCTTGTTGCTGGATCTCTCCATCTTTCATCACGATCAAATGATCGGCCAGACGCATTGCCTCATTTTGATCATGGGTCACATAAAGAAGTGTCAAAGACAGCTGTTGCTGCAACGAATGAAGCTTATCCCCCAAACGCTGTTTTAAAGGGGCATCCAGTGCACTGAAGGGTTCATCCATCAAAATGAGATCGGCCCCTTTCATCAAAGCACGGCCAATGGCTGTGCGCTGCTTTTCACCGCCCGACAATGTATCACTTCGTTGGCATCTGCGTTCGCTGAGTCCCAGCAGCTCGGCAATCTCTCTTGCTTTGCTGTGGATATCAAAATCCGCATCTTCCGGTGCACCAAAGAGGATGTTTTCTTCTACGCTCATATATGGAAATAGCGCAGGTTCTTGAAATACAACAGCGATCTTGCGGCGAATACTTTCTTTTTGCTTGCTGCCATCGAGCCAGATCTCACCTTTCGTTTCTTTTTGTAAACCGCTGATGATCTCTAACAATGTCGTCTTGCCGCAGCCGCTGGGACCAACGATGACATTGAAGCTTCCTCTCTGTAATGAAAAACTGCAGTCTTTCAGTGCCCAGTGCTCTCCATAACACTTGCTGATCCCTTGACATTTCAACAACTCTTTTTCCATATTTTTTCTCCATTGCTTTTCGTCAGTACTTCATTCATTTATCCTTATTATACACAGAAATCATGACCACAGAAAGAAAAACAGGACTATTCGTCCTGTTCAAGATCCAGCTCTTCTAACCGCAGCAATTCTACAACTGCTTGCGCACGTCCTTTCACGCCCAGCTTCAACATCACATTTGATATATGGTTGCGTACGGTCTTATCAGAGATGCCCAAGCGTTTTGCGATTTCTTGGGTCGAGTGGTTCCGGATCAAAAGTTCATAGACCTCCCGTTCCCGTTTGGTCAAGATACTGTACATCGATATCCCTCCATCTGCCACAGTCTATTCTATGCATCATTTTTGATCTGGTCCAGGTTATGTAACAGATGATAGATATTCTCAGCCACTTTTTCAGGAACGACCTCACTGATCTGTTCAACGCTAGCTTCTTTCAGTTTCTTCAAGGAGCCGAATTTCTTCCAGATTGCTTTTTTGCGTACATCGCCAAGTCCTTCTACTTCATCCAGGATCGACCGGGTCATCGCTTTCTTGCGTAATCGGCGGTGATAGCTGATCGCAAAACGATGGACTTCATCTTGCATCTGTGCTAACAAAAAGAACAATGCACCTTCTTTTTTTACTGGGATGATCGTTCCTTGATCATTCATCAAATTGCTCGTGTTATGATGTTCGTCCTTGACCAGACCGCAGATGGTCAGATCCAGGTCCAGCAGTTCGCGAATCTCTTTGGCGGCTTCGATCTGTTGATATCCGCCATCGACCACCAGTAGATCCGGAAAGTTTCCACCTTCTTTTAACAAACGGAAGTAGCGGCGGTAAAGCACTTCCCGCATACTGTCCATATCTGAACGATATTCACCGAGCCGATACAGACGGTACCCTTGTTTATGCGGTTCTCCATCCAAAAAGACGACCATGCCGCTGACATTGAAAGTTCCGGCCAAATGCGAGTTATCAAAGATTTCCATGCGATGAATTTCTTTTCCAAAGATTTCAGAAAGCTGCGCCATCGCGATCTGTTTCTGCTGATCCTTCCGCTCCACTAATGTAAATTTCTGTTCATGTGCATTTTTTGCATTGCGCAAAGCCATTTCTACCAGCTTTACTTTGTCTCCGCGCTGCGGCTGGACGATCTTGTCCCCATACAGTTCCTTTAACATTAAAACATCATATTCTTTAGGGATCAATATCTCATTCGGCAACGGATTGTGTTCATAATACTGCGCGATGAATGCGATGAATGCTTCCATCTCATCCTCATACAAAGGCGTCACGGACAAAGAACGCTCTAACAGTTTCCCTCCACGCATAAAAAAGCCTTGAATGGAAATATAGCCTTTGTCCACATAATAAGCAAATACATCACGGTCCATATGATCTTTAAAATCAATCTGCTGTTTTGCGACCACATGACGGATGGATTCCATCATCTCATGGATCTCCTGTGCTTTTTCAAACTGCAGCTGTTCACTGGCTGCCAGCATCTGCTGCTGCAGACGTTCCAGCGTATCGCTGACATCACCTTTTAAAAACCGCCGGATCTCATTTCTCATCTGGATATAGACGGTTACATCGACCCTCTGGATGCAAGGGCCTAGACATTGACCGATATGATAATACAAGCATTCTTTTTTAGGCAAATGACGGCATTTTCGTAAAGGGAACATTCGATTGAGCAGCTTTGCCATATCGTATGCTGCCCCAGAATCCGGAAAAGGGCCAAAATATTCTGCTTTTTTATCTTTTGTATTGCGCACCACTTCCAAACGGGGCGCTTTTTCTTTGCTCAGCTTCAAATATGGATAAGTCTTATCATCCATGAACATGATATTGTAAGGCGGTGTATGTTTTTTGATCAGGTTGATCTCTAACAGCAGCGCTTCTTTTTCGCTTGCAGTAACGATATATTCAAAGTCATCGATATTGCTGACCAGTCGTGTGGTCTTGAAATCATGTACTCCGACAAAGTATTGACGAACCCGATTTTTCAACACTTTTGCCTTTCCTACATAAATGATATCGCCACCTTTATTTTTCATCAAATAGCAGCCAGGAAGGGCAGGCAGAATGGCTAGCTTATCCGCAATTTTTTCCATATTGGCCATATCATCGCTTTCCTTTCTGCTTTAATTCGACAACTGTTGCACCTAAACCGCCTTCCCCTTGTCCGCCCATGCGGAAGCTTTCCACTTTGACATGTTTTTTCAAATAGTTGTGGATTGCTTTACGTAAAGCCCCGGTCCCCATGCCATGAATGATGCGAACCGAACTCGCTCGATTTAAGATGGCATTATCTAAATACTTATCAACGACAGCCAATGCTTCATCCACATGCATGCCGATCACATTGCATTCTAAAGAGAAAGATGCACGAACACTTTTTTTATAACTTTTTTCGCTTCGCTCACGCTTAGGACGATCAATCTTGCACAGATCATTGATCGACACATTCATCTTCATGCCGTTCGCCAGCACGCTGGCTTTATTTTTGTTGACGGACAATACTTCTCCATGATAATTCAGGGAACTGATCTGAACATAATCACCTTTTTCGATCGTTTCTTGTTGTTTTTCCGGTGCCTCTTCGTCTATGATAGGCTGCAACTGGCGAAGATCGTGCAATTTTTGTGCGACCTCATGCGGTTTGTGGTCAGCATTCATCTTGCGCAGATCATCGATGATCGCCTGTGCTTGTGCTAATTGTTCCTCATAGCGTGCATGTGCTTCTTCCATCGCTTTTTCCAGTGCGTTCTCCTGCTGGCGGTGCAAGTTCTCTTTTTCTTTTTGCAGACTGCTTCGAAGCTGCTGGATCTCATCTAAACGCGCATGCAAGGTCTGCTTTTCTTGTTCCATGGCCGCTGCATTTTCCTCTAAGCGTTCCATCAGGGTCTGTGCATCGCTTTGCCCTTGTCGTTTCAGCTCTCTTGCCCGATCTACGATTTCTTTGCGCAGATGATAACGGCTGGCGATCGCAAAAGCATTTGACTGTCCGCTGACACCCTCCATATAACGATAGGTAGGCATCATGGTCTCCATATCAAATGCAACACTGGACAATAAGATATCATCACGTGTATTTGCAAAAGCTTTTACTTTTGCAAAGTGGGTAGATGCGATCACGACTGCATTTTGTTTTAACAATGCTTCCAGGATGGCAATTGCCAAACATTCTCCCTCATTTGGATCTGTACCGCTCCCCAGCTCATCCAAGACGACAAAGGAATGGGCATCTGCTTGTTCCGCAATGATCGACAGGCGGGAAAGATGGCTGGAAAAAGTCGACAAGGATTCTTGGATGGATTGCTGATCCCCCACATCCAGATAAATTGCATGAAAGAAAGGGATCCGTGCTTCTTCACAAAGGATCGGAAAACCGGCATGCGTCATGGTCAAAAACAAAGCAATCGTTTTTAATGTAACGGTCTTGCCACCGGTATTGGAACCGCTGATCAGCAGACAGTGTATATCTTCTTTCATCTCATACGTATTTGCCACCACTTTTTGATCGTCGATCAAGGGATGACGCGCTTCTTTCATCCACAGGTGATGGCTCTTTTCGTCTAGTTCAGCTACGCAGCCATCCCGTTTGACACACCACTTGGCCTTTGCAAACAAAGCGTCTAAGATGACCATCGTATCTAAGTCCGCAAACAATGTGTTAGCCTCTTCTTTGACTTCTTCGCTCAGCTTGCGCAAGATACGCTCCACTTCCTGTTCTTCTTCTCCTTTGATGCTTTGCAAACGATTATTTAACGTAACTAACGAAGCTGGTTCCACATAAACGGCTTGACCGCTGGCACTCTCGCCATGGATGATGCCCCGCACGCTGTTTTTTTCACTGACCTTCACCAAGACACATGTCCGCTCATTTCGGATCGCTGTGATCGTATCCATCAGGATCGATGCATGCGAAGCGACAAAACGACGCGCTTCTTGTGCGATGCTGCCCGCAACCGCAAGCTGTTCGCGGCGAAGAGCAGCTAACTTTTCACTTGCATGATCATAAACATCTCCTTCGCTCGAGATGCACGCATCAATATGTTTGCGCAGCCGATCATGTTTCTGCAATGCGTTTTGCAGATCATGCAGTTCTAGATACGCCGATGGCGTATCTGCTAAAAAACGTTTCACTCGCTCACAAGTGAGCAAAAAAGTTGAAATGCCCTTGAGTTCATTTGGACGAAGCGTGCTGTTTTTTTGACAGCGTGTCAGCCATGGTGTGATATCGAGCAGATCATCATTAGGAAAAGAAAGCTGTACGCGATAAACAGCGATTGCTTCCCGGCAGCGCTGCAGTTCGCGCTGGATCCACAATGTATGAAACTGCGGCCGGGTATCTTTGATCAAACGAGCGCCTAGCTCAAAAGAACAGCTTTCTGCGATCTGTTCCTTAACAGTATCAAAATCGATCGAACGATACGTTTCCTTCATATCAGCGCAGAGATTCCAACCATTGGAATACCGCTTCCTCCTTTCTTCCTGTTCCATATAACCAAGCTTTCAGCTGTCGAAAGCTTTGATCATCCAATTTCTCATCATTTTCTACTTGTTCGATCAGCTGAAGCCGTTCCAACATGCTGCCTCCGCTGCTCAAAGCAATTTCCCCGATCGGAGACAAATGCTGCAATAATGAGCGCTGTGCCAATTCTCCGCTGCCTTCAAACAAAGGAAGATGCAGGAAGACCAATAAGAAATAACCGATGATGCATGCTTTCCCTATGCCTAAAACAAAACCTGCCAATCGATTCAGCCAGCCGATCAAAGGAAGATGATTGATTGCTTTTGCAAACGGATGCATGATGACCACGATCATCCGCAATGCGAACATCAAGATCAAAAACCAGGCAATCGTATTTGCCTGCACGCTCAAATACTGATCGACCGTCTCGATTCCGCTTGGCTGCAATTCGATCAAAGGAATCTCGGCAGCAACCCAGCCGCTTAACAGCCAAGCGATCAAAGCTGAAAAAAGCCAAGAAATCAGATCGATCAGCTGTAATACAAAACCACGCTGCCAGCAGCGGATCAAATAAATCAATAAGATCAAGATCAATATTCCGTTAAAAATGGTTATCCATTGTTGTTCCATGATATCTACCTCACAGTCTCATTTATTTTAGCATAAGTAATTGTGTTTTTCACACTCGAATACCTTGTCATTCTATGATAGAATACCAACAGGTGATAGTATGTCCGTAAAAACGATAACCATGACTGCACAGCAGATCGATGCTCTGGAAAAAAGATTAACACAGGCACAAAAACGAAAAACACCGCCTTATGCTCGTTTTCAATACCAGACAAGTGATTGTGTCATCACCGCTTATCTCAGCGGAAAGGTCGTCTTTCAAGGAGAAGGTGCTGATTTTTATGCGCCCTCGCATACGCCGGCAACGTCTATAACCATGTCTTCATTCCCTCAAGCAGGCAGTGATGAAGTTGGTACCGGCGATTATTTTGGACCCGTGGTCGTCTGTGCCTGTTTAGTTACTTTTGAAGATGCAAAGATTCTAAAAGAATTGCAGGTCACTGACAGCAAAGCCATGAAAGATGATATGATCCGAAAGATCGCACCCAGATTATTGAAGCTGCCCCATAGTCTTCTCATTCTGAATAATGAAGATTACAACCGTGTCCATCAGCAAGACCACATGGTTGCCATCAAATGCAAGATGCATAACCATGCTTATGTGCATCTAAGACGCAAAGCAAACGGATTGCCTGCCAGCATCATCATCGATCAATTCGTTCAAGAAAAGAGTTATTATCGTTATTTGCAAGACCAGCCGGAAATCATCCGCGGCATTCATTTTGAAACAAAAGCAGAGAGCAAATATCCAGCTGTAGCTGCTGCCAGCGTATTAGCCCGCTATGCTTTTCTTACCACTTTCGATACGATGTGCAAACAATATGATTTCCCGTTCCCTAAAGGTGCTGGAAAACAAGTGGATGAGGCCATCCTCTCCTTTGTTAAACGCTATGGTGAAGAGGCTTTGGCAAAAGTAGCAAAACTTCACTTTGCCAATACGAAAAAAGCACTATCCAAATAAAAAGACTGTATCTGGACAAAGATACAGCTTTTTATTGTTTCTGCTTTTCAACCGTCAGCTTCATCTGATAAGGAAGCTGAACAAGTTCAATGCCTGCAGACTCTAACATTTTTTTGCTTGCAATCGTTCCTTCTGTATGTGCATATTTGTCACTTTCATAAACGATGCGCTTGATTCCGCTTTGAATGATTGCTTTGGCACATTCATTGCATGGGAACAGCGATACATAGATCGTACAACCGGTAAGCTTTTGTGTGCTGTTCAAGATCGCATTCAGTTCCGCATGAACGACAAATGGATATTTGGTCTCAAGAAAATCACCTTCTCGCTCCCAAGGAAAATCATCATCATCGCAGCCGATCGGAAATCCGTTGTAACCGATACCGACAACCTTTTTTTCTGGAGAAACGATACACGCACCCACTTGTGTGGATGGATCTTTTGAACGCAGTGCGCTCAGATGCGCTAATCCCATGAAATAATCATCCCAGCTTAATACATTTCCACGTTTCATAAATAGGCTCCCTCCTACGCTTTCTCATTATAACAGTTTTATTGAACCGCTGTATAGTCTTTGCTGTTCATCTGTGTGGCAGGCTGCGCATGTTTCCACGTCCATTCCCACTCATTATGGTCAAACACCATCCAGATGCTGACAACAGCGAGCAAAGCAGCGATCGCTGCAATGGCATGACGGCGAAGCTGCTGCTGAAAGAAGCCAGAAAAACAAAGTGAAGTAAGCAGACCGCCTAAGATGCCGCCAAATATGACGATCCATTCATTCCCTGGCACTAGCAAAGCGGCCATGATCCAAAAAGTGTGACGAAACATCTGCCGGCGGATCAGCGGATGACGATACGCACGGATCAAACCTACATCAAATATTCCTGCACACCAAAGGCCGAGGATCATTGCGGCAATCCCACTGTCCTGGCACCCGCTCATCACCTGAAATAAAGCAGCGATCATCGCACTGCAAACAGCGATCCATACGGTTCCTTTATGATACAAGCCATCACAAAGGGCAGCCGCAAAGAAAAGAGCGGGCAGCTGCAGCAGTATTGGCCAAGAAGCGATCGTCAACTGATCGAGAAAAGCTTCCACGACCCACAAAGGAAAGATCAGATCCTGTAAATAAGGACGAGCCATGAACATTATCAGCGAAGCTGCTGTGACCAAAAGGATCAAGAACAATGCATAACGCGGCATCAATGCCAGCCGTTCTCGCCATAAACTGCCTTTCTTATGTGTATTTTCCAGCTGTTTTGCCAGCCGTGCTTTTTCCGCCTGTTCATCTTCAGCTTCAACAAATTGCGCCATGACCGAAGGAAACGCATGCTGAAAAGCTGGATCTATTGATGCATCGAATGTGATCTGCTGTACAAAGGAATCTTTAAACGAATGAGCCTCCCGGCAAACATTCAGCACAACGATCGGACATTCGCGATGGATCAAGTCACAAAGTGCACGATGCACCTGGCGAAGCTGAAATTCGTCTTGTTTTACTTCTTTGTCTTCTCGATCACAAACATGCAAGATCGGGTATTGTCGGTTACGCGGATAAACCAGCCACAGGTCGTTTGGGCGTTGCTGAACAGCAATCAATGTATACCCTTTTTCTCCTATGAGGTAAGCAAGCAGCTGCATCTGTCGTAAACTGATTCCATAAGTTGTCATTGAGATGCATCCCTTTCCTCACGAAGCTGTTTTAAGATTGCTTCAAAATCAGAAGGCAGCGGCGCTTCTACGATGACCTTTTCTTTTGTGCGTGGATGAACAAACTCCAACTGATGTGCATGCAGCAGCTGTCCTCCTACTTTCATCGTACGGCGATAGCCATATTTTTCATCTCCGGCAACAGGATGTTCGATATATCGCATATGCACACGGATCTGATGTGTACGTCCGGTTTCCAAACGGCATTCAACGAGCGTATATTGTGCAAAGCGTTCGATCACGCGAAAATGCGTACGTGCTTCTTTGCTGTTTTTTTCAGTCACTGCCATTTTTTGACGGTCTTTTTCATCTCGCCCGATCGGTGCATCGATCACCCCATGATCATGTGAAAAGGTGCCATGGACCAATGCATAATACAAACGATGCATCGTTTTATCCTGCAATTGCTTCGATAATTCGATATGCGCCAGATCATTCTTGGCCACGATCAAAAGGCCGGTCGTATCTTTATCGATCCGATGCACGATGCCCGGACGCAATACGCCATTGATGCCGGAAAGATCTTTACAGTGATATAACAGCGCATTGACCAATGTATCGCGCTGATTACCATTGGCCGGATGGACGACCATGCCGCGCGGTTTATTGATCACGATCACATCCGCATCTTCATATCGGATATCCAAAGGAATGTCTTGTGCTTCTACATCCAGTTCGCTGAGCTCCTCATATTCGATCGTGATCGTTTCGCTGCCTGTCAGCTTATAGTTGGATTTCGTGTTCTTCCCATCCAGCAAGATCTGTCCTTGTTCGATCAGCTGCTGGATCCGTGAACGTGTCAATTCTGTATGTTCACTGAGATACTTGTCGATACGTACGCCTTTTTCTTCTGCCTGTAGTGTCCACTTCATTTCCTGATCACCCCAAACTCTTCCAGCAAAATCTTGCCAACGATGATGAATACCCCGATGCACAGTGCACAATCCGCAATATTAAACACGGGAAAATCATAACCGAATAGATTAAACGACAAAAAATCACGTACATATTGAAATGAAAGCCGATCGATGAAATTGCCGATGGCCCCCGCCATCATTAAGACCAATGCACTGCGATTCCATCGGTCTTTTTCCTCGCACGAACGATAAAACAAGAATAAGATCACCAATTCCACGATGGTGATGACATAAAATACGGTCATGTTCGTTCCCGCAAACATGCTCCAAGCTCCCCCAGTATTACGGACATACAGCAATTCGAAGAATCCCGGGATAATTGGAATGGATTCACCCAGTGACAATACAGCTTCGATCATATATTTACTCACCTGATCGAGCACGAGCGCAGCCACGCCGATCAGCAGATAAACGTAATGTTTTTTCATTGATACCCCTCCGATATGGATAAAATGTTACCACAGAGTCCTCCAAAAGAAAAGAGAATCCCTTCAGATTTGGTGAATGACAAAAAAGAAGCAGCAAAAATGAAACGATACATAGATCAGCATGGAGAAATTGCTCATGATTTTCAAGCGAATGATCCAGAGCACTCTTAAGCTTTCAAAGGGTTATATAAGAATCGTATACTTTCTTTTGTTATCATAGGACCATCTCATGCACATCGTATAGCTCATCACGTACCGTCACAAACAAGCAGGTGAACAGCAAAGAAAAAGCAGAACCACATGATCGATGGATCATGTCGTCCTGCAATGATCAATTTCCTGCTTTATAAATATTTATTTGCTTAACAAGGCATTGCGTTCATTGACGATTGCATCCCAGGTAAGCGAGCCGATCGTTCCATCGATTGCCAGATCATACAGATACTGAAACTGTTCTACGGCATGGATCGTGCGTGTTCCATAGTTTCCATCGATCGGAATCGGGCGGAGACACGAATTGAATTGTGCGATCTCACTTAGATATTTCTGCATCATATAGACACCCAAGCTGATTTCCCCGCTTTTCAACACATATCCACGTGAGGCAACCGGAATATTCGTTACGATATCCATCTTACGGATCGTTTCCATGATCGCATCCCATGTTTCTTCCCCGATGATTCCATCAACCGGTAATCCCAAGTATTTCTGTGCTTCTTTTACTGCCTTGCTCATATTGGCACCATAGACCCCGTCTTCTACCAGTTTCGTCCGGATCATGCCGCGGCCCTGCATCAAATTAAGATAACCTTGCATTTTATTGACACTGATCCCGATGCGGCCTGGCTGCAATACTAGTTTTGTACTCATTTGGCTTCCCTCCTTCTCTTCATTCTACGAAGAAAAAGAAAAAGTGAGCGCTGTGTTCGCCCACCTATTGATTCGATACGATCGGATAATCAAATTCTAACAAAACATTTTCTACATTTTTTCCTGCTGCTTCCAGCTGACTGCGCATATACAGCTTTGGCATGCGGATATAAGAATAAAGAAAGCTCAATAAAGCAACAAACAATGATTCGATCAATGCCACGCTGGTCGTCTGTTTCAACAAAAACAGCAGTACGACAAATAAAAGGACAAATAAAATGACCGTCAATAACAGCAGCCGCTGCATCAATACACGAAAGGTTTCGCGATAAAAATGAGATTTATCAATGATATACGATTCATATTCTGACGGGATCTGCTGACCGCTGATCAATTCATATTTTCGATGTTTGCTGCTGCGGCTTTTCAGATAACGTTGCAGCTGCAGCATGCGGATCGCACAGTAATGCTGTCCATCGCGATTATGTTCTTTCTCATACTTGCGAAAGAACAGCTGCATCACTTTCAAGTACTCATCTACCGTGATCGGCATTCCCTTCATTGAAGCCACCAGGCCGTATAGCTGTTCAAGGATCTCGTTAGAAAAAGCCCCATTGTTTTCTTCCAAGGCTTTCTCAATATCCGTCAACTGCGTGATATATACTTCTTTCATCCTTTTAACACCTCGCCCGACTTCTATCCTATAATAAAGATTTTATCGAAATTCAAGCAAAATTGCAACCTTGCGAAACGATTTATCCATTCCCTTCCTGTTTTAACAATGTTTTGATTTCAGCGATCGTCTTCTTCTGAGCACGTAATTGTTTGATTCGAGCGATTCGCTCCATGCTCTCCACCCGTTTATAGCGCCGGGTTAGATTTTCTTCTGCCTGATCAAAAGGAAGCATTCCTTCTTCCGTATAAAATTTTAACGTGCTGTAGCGTACATCCGTTAAGCGAACCAGCTCACCGATCGTCACGTATTCAGATCGTGAGATGGTCTCCATGCTTCTCTGCCTGGACATTGCCCTGCTCCGATCAGCTGCACGCTGCGACAAAAACGCTCATCATTACGATCATGCTTTCCACCTGTTCGATCATGCTTTTGATCATCTTTCCTTCATCGCTTCCTGCCAAATTCGTTAACGTTTCTTTGATTTCTTTTTGTTCAAAAGCTGAAAAATAGGTCTTTAATGTATGGCTCTTGTCTAATAGGATGATCAGTGATGCGATCTCCTCTGTGATCTCAACATCTTCAAACAGTTCCGCTTTCATCATATCAACAATGCGATGTATGATCGCAGCTGAAGGAACATACGTCTTTTTCTTTGCCAACAGGCCGCCAGACACCACCGTAACAACACCTAGATCGGCCAAAGAAGAACCGATCGAATCCATCCATGCTTGGAGGCGTTTATC
>CASFOT010000046.1 GCA_949296305.1 uncultured Erysipelotrichaceae bacterium | reverse complement strand
CAGTTATTACCAGATGAACAGTATACAAATGCACGTTTCATCGAAGATCAGGAAGCGTGGGATCAAGCAGTAGCTGATCTGGCTACCAGTTGGCAGGAAGAAGTAGTCGCATATGCAAAATAAGCTGGTCTTCGTTTTGCTGGATGGGTTACAGAGCACCTATGCCAAAGAACATTTAGGTTATCTGGAACATCTGTGTGAAAAAAGAAAAGCGGCGAGATTTGAAGTGCTAGGCGAACTGCCTAGCGCTTCTCGTCCAATGTATGAAACGATCTTTACTGGGCTGCCTGTCTATAAACATGGCATTGCTAATAATGGAATCTGTCGGCTTTCAAAATATCCAAGCATCTTTCATCTATTGCAGGCACAAGGGCGCAAAAGCATGGCTGCAGCCTATTACTGGATCAGCGAACTCTATCTTTCAGCACCATTTGACCAAGTAAACGATATCCTGCAGGAAGATAAAGATGCTTGTATCCAGAAAGGGTTCTTTTACTATGAAGATACGTTTCCGGATGATCATCTATATTCGATCGCATCCAATTTTATGGAAAAAGAATCTTATGATTTTGTCTTCCTTCATCCGATGAACATTGATGATGCCGGGCATCGTTTCGGTGCTGGATCGATGCCGTATGCACAAGCTGTCATGAATAATGACCGGCAGTTGTCTGCTTGGATCCCTGTTTGGGTACAAAAGGGATATAGCGTGGTGATCGGTGCAGATCATGGCATGAGCACGCAAGGCTACCATGGCGGAAACAGTAAGGAACAACGGGAAACTGCCTGGTATGTGATCGACGATCGCTTCAAAGGAGGCCCGCAAGAACAAAAACTGACTACATTGGATATTGCCCCGATGCTGTGTCAGTTGCTGGGAGTTCAAACTTCTGAAATGATGAAGAAATGGGAGGGGATGCCCAATGACAAAGAAAAGCAATAAGATCTATCTTGTGGCATTATTACCATTTGTCCTGATCACGCTGCTGTTTGAAATACTGCCCTTGATCAATATCGTAATTGAAAGTTTTACAGCAACCGGTGGCGACGGTTTTACTTTTGATCATTTTATCAAGATCTTTACGACAAGATTGTATCAGCAATCGATCTTCAACAGTGTTTGGATCTCGGTATTTTCTGCTTTTGCCGGTATCTTGATTGCCTTTTTGGCAGGAAAAGCAGCGAACAGTGCAAGTCAGAAAATTCGAAACATCTTTACTTCGATCTTAAATATTACCAGCAACTTTGCTGGCGTGCCGTTAGCTTTTGCTTTCATGATCTTATTAGGCAATGTCGGTATCTTGACGTTGATCGGTAAGAATTATGGAATTGCATTTCTAGCTGATTTTGATCTTTATTCGATCAATGGTTTATTGTTGACGTATATCTATTTTCAGATTCCATTAGCGACGTTATTGATGTTGCCGATCTTTGGCGGTCTGAAAAAAGAGTGGCGTGAAGCAGTCGGTCTGTTGGGCGGAAACAGTTATCATTACTGGTTCAAAGTAGCGATCCCTTCATTGTTACCAAGCATTCTAGGAACTTTTTCTGTCTTGTTTGCCAATTCATTGGCAGCTTATGGAACTGCGTATGCTCTGTTGAGCAATAACATTGCGCTGTTGCCGATTCGTATTTCTCAACAGTATATTGGCGAAGTCGTACAAAATCAAGAATTCGGCTGTGCTTTATCCATGATCATGATGGGATTGATGGTCTTATCGATCTTGCTTACGAATCAACTTCAAAAACGCAGAGGAGGTACACGATGAAAGTTCGAACGCATCTGTGGGATGGGCTGATCCTATTCCTTGTAGCAGCATTTTTGATCCTTCCACTGGCATTGACGTTCTTTTATTCCGTATTTACAGAATGGATGGACATTTTGCCAACTGGATTTACCTTGCATTTTTATGCATCGATTTTTGCAGATGGTGCATTCCTGAACGCTTTGCTGCGCTCGATCATCATTTCATTTGTGCCGGTTTTGCTGTGCAGCATGTCGATCTTACTGGTACTGTATGTCATCACTTTATATTTTCCAAAATTAGAAAAATATATCGAGATCGCTTGCAATATTCCATATGCGATCCAAGGAGTGATCTTGGCAGCCGGAATTCTTTCCTTATATTCGGGAAAGCCTGGAATTCTATCGAATCGCATCTTTCTGCTGGTAGGCGCCTATTGTATCATCATATTGCCTTACGTGTTTCGTGGATTAAAAAATACGATTGCAGCATTAAATGTAAGATGTATCGTTGAAGCAGCCCAGATGCTTGGCTGCAGCAAGCTGCGTGCGTTCTTCACTGTGGTCATTCCACAGATGAAACGTGGGATCCTTTCGACGATGATGCTTGCATTTACGATGTTGTTTGCCGATTTTGTCGTTGTCAATATGATCGCAGGCAGTGCGTATCGCACGGCAGGGATCTATTTATATCAGACGATGTCAAAATCCGGACAGACCTCTAGTGCAATCATCGTGATCTTATTCATCACAACATTGCTCATATCGACATTGACGCTGCTGATCCAAAATAAAACAGCAGCAAAAGGGGGAACAAGATAATGGCGTATATTGAATTTCGCGGTATTTGTAAAAGCTATGATGGTAAACAACAGGTGTTGGATCATATCGACTTAGATGTAGAAAAAGGGGAATTGATCACGTTATTAGGGCCCAGCGGATGTGGAAAATCAACTTTGCTTCGTTCATTAGCTGGTTTAGAATCAATTGATGAAGGAAGGATCATTCTTGATGGAACAGATATTACCGATCTTCCAGTACAAAAAAGAGGGATCGGCATGGTCTTTCAACAATACTCGCTGTTTCAGAACATGAATGTGGAAGAAAACATTGCTTTTGGTCTGAAGATCGCTAAAGCGGATAAAACGCAGATCACCGAAAAAGTACAGCGGGCAATCGAGATGGTCGATCTAAAAGGAAAAGAAAAGAGCTATCCAAATCAATTGTCCGGTGGTCAGCAGCAGCGTGTAGCAATTGCCCGTGCCATCGTCATGGAACCAAAAGTATTGTTATTGGACGAACCGTTAAGTGCCATTGATGCAAAACTGCGCCGGGAATTACAGGAAAAGATCAAACGTGTTCAAAAAGAACTGAAGATCACGACGATCTTTGTCACACATGATCAAGATGAAGCCATGCTGATGTCAGATCAGATCCACTTGATGAATCAAGGCGTGATCGAACAAAGCGGGAAACCAGTACAGTTATATACGCATCCAGTATCTAAATTTGCCGCAGAATTCATAGGACATTATAATATCTTGCAGCATTCGCAATTACAGGTCATGCTGCCAAAACAACAATTTAAAGAAGGTTATTATGCGATACGTCCAGAAACGATCCAGTTGAGCAGCGAACCGATTGAGGAGCTGGGTCAATACGTATGTGAAGCAGAAGTAGAAGATTTTATATCCAGGGGAAATGTGCTGCGCTATACATTGCGCTGCCAGGGGATCTGCTTTAAATCAGAGGTGCTGTTTAGAAGCTTTGCATTGTTTGAAGTTGGACAGAAAGTATATGCTGGCATCGAACCACACAATGTGCTGCCAATCCGTCATTAAGCATGATTGTAAAACAAGAGAGCCTTTCCTCTGTAAATAGAAGGGAGGTCTTTTCTTTTTATATAAAACACCGTATGATTATAAATAAGTGAGGATATAGCATATGATCAAACAAAACTTACATACACATACCTATTATTGTGATGGCAGGAACAGCATAGATGAAATGATACAAGAAGCGATCCAAAAAGGGTTTACGGTCTTAGGCTTTTCTGGACATGGCCATTGTCTGGTGGATGATTACTCCATGAATGAAGAAAAGACAAAACGATATTTACAGGATATCAAAGAGGCAAAAGAAAAATACAAAGACCAGATTCAAATTTTTTTAGGTTTAGAACAGGATGTATTGGGAGAGCCGGCCATCAAAGGAAAACCATATGATTATCTCATCGGGAGCGTTCATTTCACAAAAGGAAACGATCGATATATTGCCGTGGATGAAAGTAAAGAAATGACTGATCGTCTGGTTGAAGAACACCATGATTTTCTTGCTTATGCGAAAGCATATTACCAGGAAGTCAAGAAGATCGCTGATATGGATCAGATCGATATCGTCGGCCATGTCGATCTGCTGATGAAATTCAATGAAACAGAAAGCTATCTTCCATTTGAAGATCCTGCATATTTAGCCATTGCATCCGACTGCATCGATCGATTGATTGAAAAGGGGAAGATCTTTGAGGTCAATACGGGGGCAATTGCCCGAGGAATACGCACGACACCGTATCCGCATGCATCGTTGCTGAAGTATATCTGCAAGCAGAACGGAAAGATCTTATTAAATAGTGACTGTCATCAAAAAGAACTGCTGGATTGTCATTACCATGAAGCCCTCGAGATGATCCGTTCTTGTGGCTTTACGAAAATGGAAGTGCTGACCGAGCATGGTTTTGTCTCTGTTTCGCTGGATCGTTTTATGTAAAAAATTTAAAAGCAGAAATGGAATGAAGATTGAATTGAGCTCTTAAGGAGGATAAAGCATGAAATGGGCTATCAATAATTTGCAATGGACCAGACAACCGAAAGAGTTTAACGTTTCTGAAGATCGGATAGAAATCGTTACGTTGCCACATACAGATTTGTGGCAGCGGACATATTATCATTTTCAAAATGACAATGCGCCAGTATTGCAAATGACCACAGAAGAAAAATTTTTCTCTTTTACAGTAAAAACAGAATTTTCTGATTCTCATCAACGGTTTGATCAATGTGGTGTAGTTTTGTATCTTGATTCACAAAATTGGCTGAAAGGTTCTGTTGAGTATGAAAATGAGGAATTTCAGCATTTGGGAAGTGTCGTGACGAACCACGGTTATTCAGATTGGGCTACTACCGAAATAGAAGCAGATGTCACATCTATGTGGTATAGGCTAAGCAGAAGAGAAAACGACTTTCGCATCGAATGTTCCAAAGACGGTGTTGTTTTTCACCAAATGCGCATTTGTCATTTGCATGAAGCAAATCAGAAAATTCGTTTCGGAATTTATGCTTGCAGCCCGGAAGAATCTTCTTTTCGAGCAGTTTTTACCAACATGGAACTGACGGAATGCAAGTGGCTCGCACATGACGGACAACAGCCAGATGAAGGATGCTGATATCCCTTCTCCAATAATAAATACACGTTATCGATCTGTTTCATAGGATGTGTGCATGAACAGCATTTATCAAGATATAGCAAAAAGTTAACTGTAATCGCAGTTTTGCAAAATAAAAGAGCTGCAACGCTTCGGTAATCTTTAAAAAACCACGGAGTCGTTACAGCTTTTTCCTGTTCTGATCAAAGGGTGTTTATGAATGGACGTATGGCCTTGTTTCTATTCAGTCATGTCTTTAAACCGATTCTTCTGGCAACTATTGAAACTCATTTAGAGAAACAATTTGTTCCGCCAAAGGTCGATCATGGAGGAATGGTAAATCTGATCTAAACATTCCACATCGTGTACACTGCATTTTGCCGTTTCTTCAATCTGACGTAAACGATAAAAAAGTGTATTTCGATGTATGTGTAACTTCTCTGCAGTTAAAGAGATATTGAGGCCTTGCAGATAAAACTGCAGACATGTCTGTACCAGTTCTGTATTTTTTTGGCGGTCATATTCTTTTAAACGAACATATTCATTGCATATCAGTGTTTTTAGTTCTTCCTGATTATATCTCTGCAGCAATGCGTAATAAGCATATTTTGAAAATGGATAAATCGGCTGTTCATGATCGATGATCCTTCCAATTTCTCTTGCTTGCAGCGCTTGTTTGGCATAAAGACGCAATTTCGATAAATCATAAAACAAGCGGCTGATTCCGCAAGAATATGCATATTGGATACAAATTTTCTCGATTCGGTCGATCACTTCCTGCATTTGTTCTTCTTGTGCATAATTACAGATGACCAGTATTTGATTTTCTGTAACAAATGCAGTCGTATGTTTAGACGCATCATTGATCAGATTGCAAATATAATTTGCATAAGCTTTCCCTTTTTGATCTTGTTCTTTTAAAGACAATACTTTATACATTGGCTGAAATTCCCATTTAAACTGCATGATCTCATTTTCGATATCCAAATGGTTTTCCAATGTCATATCTAATAATTCACGGTAAAAATACTCTTTTCTGGTATAGGACAGATGCATGCTGCCAATGGTATCTGCAAGCAGGACACCGAGTGCATCACATACCAGATCTGCGCGTTTTGTTTCCTCTTTTGAAAAGACCTGCAATACTTGAAAAACGATCAAGTAACCGTATACGACCCCTTTATGCGTGATTCTCCCTAATATACGAGGAACCTTTTCCCTAAATTTGTATTGTATAAAAAAGAAGCTCCGTGATGAAATAACTTTTTAGAAGCATCATCTTCCTGAAATATTTCAATGGATTCTTTAGAACAACAATGATATTGTTTTGCATAATTCCATACAGCATCATCAAATGCGATTTCTTCATTCATTGCGATCACGCGGAAATACCGATTGGTGATCATGACAGGATTATGAAAATAGTGTTCTTTCAATATCGAAACGGTCTTATTCATCGATGATCCCTGTGTCATCAAATGAAAAAGCATTGTGATATCTTCCATGCGTATTCCCCTTTTCCGCTATTGTGCATATTGCACAATCATCATAGCATGTTTTTGTCTTCTTTGACATTGTGAATAATTTATCAATTTAATTATAATGTTGAATAGAAAGGGTACAAGGAGGTTTACTCATGAAGTATAACAAATTATTTGAACCTGGAAAAATAGGAAATCTTACTTTGAAAAATCGTTTTATCGTCGGCGCAATGGGTGTTGGATTTGCTGAGTTAGGAGGAACGCCAACTGATCGTACTGTTGCTTATTACAAAGCGAGAGCAAAAGGTGGCTTTGCTTTGATCATTACAGAAGTCACTCGCGTGCAGGATAGTGAATTTTGCACACCATTCGAACCATCCCTGGGAGATGACAAGCATATCCCAGCATGGAAGAAAGTGACCGATGCTGTACATGCGGAAGGTGCCTATATCTTCCCACAGCTGCATCAGCCGGGAAGACAGTATACAAAGGCTATTCTGGGACATGAAGTTTCTGCACCATCTCCTTTAGCTTGTCCGGTATTTGATGAAACACCGCATGAATTAACGACAGAAGAAGTATGGGATAATATTCATTTGTTTGGCGATGCTGCTCTACGTGCGAAAAAAGCTGGTTTTGATGGCGTAGAAATACATGCCGGACATGGATACCTCGTTCAACAATTCTTATCTCAATTTACAAATCGCCGTTTTGATGAATTTGGCGGTTCGCTTGAGAATCGTGCAAGATTCGCTTGTGAGATCTGCAAAGATATCAAATCCAAATGTGGAGAGGATTTTCCAGTTATCATCAAATTGTCAAGTGAAGAAAAAGTGCCTGGCGGTTTAACAATCTCTGATACCAAGATCTTTGCCAAGTATTTTGAAGATGCCGGCTATGATGCAATTGAGGCGACGATCTGTACATATGCTTCCCTCGATTGGATGAGCGCACCAGAAGATGTTCCAATGGGCTTCAATGCGTATAATGCAAAACAGATCAAAGAAGGCGTATCGATTCCAGTTATTTCCATCGATCGAATCAACACACCAGAAATTGCAGAGGATATCTTGGAAACTGGCAAAGCTGATTTTGTTTCCATTTCCCGTCAATCGTTGGCAGATCCTGAATTTCCAAATAAAACAAAGGAA
Source organism: uncultured Erysipelotrichaceae bacterium (assembly GCA_949296305.1). Lineage (GTDB taxonomy): Bacteria > Bacillota_I > Bacilli_A > Erysipelotrichales > Erysipelotrichaceae > Merdibacter. Next base: position 11,366 of record CASFOT010000046.1, on the reverse strand, counting down.
GGAAAAATTTCTGAAATTACGCCATGCATCAATTGTCTGCAATCTTGCATGGGCTATATGACAGATCCTAATCATCTGCAAGCTTGTTGTTTGGTCAATCCACGTGTTGGTCATGAAGCAGAATATACCTTTGAACCTGCACAAACAAGCAAAAAGGTTATGATCGTTGGTTCCGGTCCTGCAGGGCTGTATGCAGCGTATGTTGCCAGCAAGCGCGGACATCAAGTCACTGTGTATGAGGCACAGGACAAACTTGGCGGACAATTTAGAATTGCGGCATTGCCGCCTGCAAAATCTTTGTTAACCGGACCTCTTCGTTTCTGGATCCAGGAAGGAAAGAAAAATGGTGTGCAATACGTATTAAATACTGCCGTTACCAAAGCACTTATTGAAGAAAAGAAACCAGATGTTGTTATTTTGGCAACTGGCGCAAAACAATCTAAACCGCCGATCAAAGGAATCGATATGGAAAATGTATTCATGGCCAATGATGTCATTGAAGGAAAAGTAAGGGTTGGCAGAAATATCTTGATTTCAGGTGCCGGATTAGTCGGACTGGAAACAGCAGACTTCTTAAGAGAAAGAGGCGGACGTACAAGTACGATCATCGATATGCTGCCGGCTCCGGATTATGGCGTGCTCGGTGTTGGTACACACTTGCATCAAAGATTGGATTCGAATAATACTAAGTATATCATGGGTGCCAGCATCCAGGAGTTCACTCCAGATGGAGTAAAATATACACAAAATGGTGAGGAAAAAGAAGCAGCTGGATTTGACAGCATTGTTATCGCACTTGGATCTAAATCTTATAATCCTTTAGAGAAAGAAATCAAAGATTGTGTAAAGGAAGTATATGTCATTGGCGATGCTTCAAAAGCAGGGCAGGCCAATAAAGCTACTGAAGAGGCCGCTGCAGTCGCATTTAAGATCTAATTCTCCATGGAGCTGTAATGAATAAGTGATTGTTACTATCACGGAAGCGTTACAGCTTTTTATTTTTGTTGTTCAAACAGAGAGAAGATGCTGCTGACAAAAGAAGAATCATTGATGGCCTGCTCTACATTTCGTTCAAATGCAGCAACCGAGATTGTTTGACCATCGTTGATCTGAGAAAAATGAGGGTATTGCTGCTCGATCGTTTTTCTAGATATGGAATAGCTGCTGCCGCTGAAATTGAATTTGATGTACTGAAGATTGTCTATTAGTGAAAAAGCAGAAACGGTATTATATATGAGGGCTTTTTCTATCCATTGATCATCATTTCCATACCAGTCCGTAGATAGATAGCTGATGAGCAAACCATTGTGGACATCATCAATTTCCAAAGTGTATCCTCGTTCTGAAAGCGGCAATGATGCAATGAGATTGCCGATATTGCTGTTATTGCCAATATAAGGGTTTTTATATTTTAAAAGCTGTGTGATCCCGCTCTTCTCTTTGTTAAATGGGAAAACGGGGACAGTATCCAGTGTATATTCATTGGCGGCGTCAATGATGACGTATTCATAAGGCGTGTCTGCATTGATCTTAAACACATGATAAAAGATTCCCTGATAATCGATCACTTGATCTTTCGTTGAAACAGACAAGTAATAGATGGGCATGCGTTTCAATTGCTTCACACCGGCATAATCTAGATAGATGAATGACACAGCAAGAGACACCAAGCATAAAATAGCAACGATTCGTTTTTTACAAAGGGAAATGATTGGCAGTTCCCGGTAGATCACAGCGATGATAAACGATAAGCCGATGATGGAGAGAGCTGCATTCCAATGATTTGATACGTTGTTATTGGCGAATGCAGAAAGACAACATCCCATGCCGGCTATGCCAAGAAACACTGAAGTGAGCGTATGTTCATTTTTGATCTGACGATTGCTGTAATCTAGGGTATGGATGAGATTTTGTTCATAATACGCTGCTGTTTGTTCTTCTGCTATTTTTTCGCCAGCTAGCAATTCATTGACTGAAACATTCAATTCATCACTAAGCGGTTTCAATAAGGAAATATCCGGCATGTAATTCCCATTTTCCCATCTTGAGATCGTCTTATTGCTGACATGCAGCCGTTCTCCGAGCTGTTCCTGTGTCAGTCCTTGTTTTTTGCGATGTTCAGCGATAAAAGCGACGATTTTCTTGTTATCCATTTGAATACCTCCCTTGCATAAAAATCGTATCTTCTTTGAATGATTTTGAACACCCCACAAACAGCGAATTTCCAAATTTTCAGAATATTTGTTCAAAAATGAATGCGGAAAAGGGGGATGATTTTGCTGTGGCTTTTCCATAAAGGATATGCTATAATAGGGCAGTAAAAGCAGTGAAAGAAAGAGTACCGATGCAAAACGCGTAGAGAGCAGATGGCTGGTGAAAATCTGACGTGGAACATGCGGGAACATGGTTCTGGAGCCGTTCTTTTGAATGATTTAGAAAGAAACGTAAACCGGCGTTAACGGTTGAAGGTGTATGGCAGCATACATGAAAAAGGTGGTACCGCGAAGCTTTCGCCCTTTGGCGTCAGCTTTTTTTATTTGGGAACGATACACTGCGAAAACATGAAAAGGAGGCTGTTTATGGAGAAGAAACCCTACTATATTACAACGGCGATCGCTTATACGAGCGGTAAACCGCATATCGGAAATACTTACGAAATCGTATTGACTGATGCGATTGCCCGCTATCGTCGTGCACAAGGCTATGATGTGTTCTTTCAGACAGGCACTGATGAACATGGTCAGAAAATTGAAGAAAAAGCAAAAGAACAAGGTGTAACTCCAAAAGAATTTGTTGATGGTGTTGCACAGACCGTACGCAAAACGTTCGACATGATGAATACGAGCTATGATTATTTTATCCGTACAACGGATGAAGCACATGAAAAACAAGTGCAGAAGATCTTCCGTAAGCTGTATGAACAAGGAGATATCTACAAGAGCACTTATGAAGGAATGTATTGCACGCCTTGTGAATCTTTCTGGACAGAGAGCCAATTGGTCGATGGATGCTGTCCGGATTGCGGACGTCCGGTCAAAAAAGCAAAAGAAGAAGCGTACTTCTTCCGTATGCAAAAATATGCAGACCGCTTGATGAAGCATATTGAAGAACATCCGGAGTTTATCCAGCCAGAGTCTCGTAAAAACGAGATGATCAATAACTTCTTGAAGCCGGGATTACAGGATCTTTGTGTTTCCCGTACGTCATTCTCATGGGGAATCCCGGTTGATTTCGATCCAAAACATGTCATCTATGTATGGATCGATGCATTGACAAACTATATCACATCATTAGGTTATGATGCAGACGGCAACCATGGAGAGAACTTTAAGAAATATTGGCCGGCAGATGTGCACATCATCGGTAAAGATATCTTGCGTTTCCATACGATCTATTGGCCGATCATGCTGATGGCTTTAGATGTACCGTTGCCGAAACAAGTATTTGGTCATCCTTGGTTGTTGGTTGGTGATGGCAAAATGTCAAAATCAAAAGGAAATGCGATCTATGCGGATGATCTTGTTCATTATTTTGGCGTAGATGCCGTTCGTTACTTTGTTCTGCATGAGATGCCGTTTGCTCAGGATGGTACGATCACATGGGACCTGGTCGTTGAACGAGTAAACTCTGATCTTGCCAATATCTTGGGAAATCTGGTCAGCCGTACAATTTCTATGTCAAATAAATATTTTGGCGGCCTTGTGAGCAATCCGGGTGTCAAAGCAGAAGTGGATGATGAACTGATCGCTTTGGCTCTGGATACGCCAAAACGTGTTGAAAAGAAGATGAATGAACTTCGCGTAGGCGATGCGATCGATGAGATCTTTACATTGCTGCGCCGCACAAATAAATATATCGATGAAACGACCCCTTGGATCTTAGGCAAGGATGAGGGCCAGAAAGATCGTTTAGCAACCGTCTTGTATCATTTGTTAGAAAGTATCCGCTTTGCCGCTGTGCTGCTTGAAAGTTACATGCCGCAGACCAGCAAGAAGATCTTGGATGCCATCGGTACCAACCAGCGAACCTTGGAAAGTTTGTCCAGCTTTGGCAACTTAGAGACAGGCGGTTCTGTAGTTAAGAAGATGGAAATCTTGTTTGCCCGTATTGATGCAGAAGAATTTATGAAACAGCTGGAAGCTGACAAAGAAAAAGAAGCACAGGCTGAACAAGCAAAAAAAGAACCTAATGCTGAAGCAAAAGAAACGATCACGATCGAAGATTTTGCAAAAGTAGAATTGAAGGTAGGTACAGTCATCGGCTGTGAAAAACATCCAAAAGCTGATCGTTTGTTGATAGAACAGATCGATCTGGGAACGGAGACACGTCAAATCGTCAGCGGTATTGCAAAATTCTATTCGCCGGAAGAGATGATCGGCAAGAAAGTAGTTGTAGTAACAAACTTAAAACCGGCGAAGCTCCGCGGAGTAGAAAGTCAGGGAATGATCTTATGTGCCGCAACAGACAATGATGAGGATCTGGCGCTGGCAACGATTGCAAAAGACCTGCCGAATGGAACGATCGTGCGTTGATCGTACGTAAAAGTCTTGTGATGATCACAAGGCTTTTTTTTGTGGCAGAAGGGTCATTGAAAAATTACAGTTCTGTCATAATTCGCATTCTCTGTTGCGAAATCAATGGATCTTTTGTACTGTATTAGTGTAGATAGTACAGTGAGGGATATGTATGAATATTACTTTTAGAAAATGGTTGGTCTACACGATCCATCAAAATCTGCGTGTTTTACTGGTCGCTTTATGCGGCTTCTGTGTCGTGATCCCGCTATGCAGGATATCGATGCATATGGTGACATCGTTTCGAGGAATGATATTCGTATTTGCGACGTTGTTTACCATCATGACGGCTATTTATCAGTTTCGTTTTCTTTACCATCCAGGAGCGGCCGCTTTGCAGCTGTCCATGCCGATCAAACGCACTCAATTATGGCGATATCATTGGCTCAGCGGATGGATGCTGATCAATTTCATGGTCCTGTATTATACTTGGTTTTCTTTTGGCACCAATGATGAAATGATCATAAAAGGCTTGCTTGTTGGTTTATTCTTTGAAAATATCGTCTATGCGATCACGGTCTTCTTTGTTTCGCAATGCCGGCGAACGATGGATGCGGTTTTGATCGGTTTTGGATGGCTGATCTTAGCCATATTGCTGAAAACGAGTTTTGAAAGCTTCATCAATAATCGTTCTTCTTTTTTCATCCAGGCACATGATTATTCTTCAATTATGACAGAAGACAGTTATTATTATCTGCTCATGATCAGCTTTCCGCATTTGGGTTCTCTCCTTTTGAATGCGGTCGAAATGAATTTTAATCTATCCATTTATTATTGGTTATTGGCTGGCTGGTGGATGGCAATTGCCATTGGTGCGACGATCATAAGTTATTGGCGGTTTTCTAAGATCAAAGGCGAATCCTGCGGAGTATATACTTATTCTTATTTCGTATATCCGCTTATGATCCTCGTCACCGCATTATCGCTGCTGAACTGCATAGAGTGGAACGAATGGACGCCATTCTTTTATATGTTGATCTTTCTCATCTATGCAGCTTTGTACTTTGTTTATAAACGAGCGCTACGTTTTACGGCGCATATGCTGATTGGTTTCGTGTTATTGACTGGTTTTGAAGTGCTGACATCCACAGCGTTTATTTATACCCAAGGCTTTGGGATGATCCAAGAAGTTGTTCCTAAAGAGCAGTTTAAAGAAATGACAGTAGAGCTTTTCCTGGATCAGACATTTTATATTGATGAAGAAAATCAGCAGCTGATCAAACAAATGTTAGCAGAGAATCATATCAAATTAGAGGAGGGAAGCATTCTGGATATGATCGTTATCCGGATGAACAATAAAAGTACCTTGGTGGATGATGTTCAGAACATACAGCGCGAATTGATGGAGAAAACAAAACAGCGAGGAGAAAATTATACTCTTTCGATGATGTATTGGTATTATTGCCATGATGCTCAGCAGCGTTCATTTAATTATGTCGGCAGTCAAGAAGAAATGAATCATTATTATCGTGAATTGTTTGAAGCGCTGCTCAATGAAGATGGACAGTATACATTAGAATACTATGTTACGACGATCATGGAAGATCCCATGATACAGAGCGAAGAATATCAAGAGGAGAGTGACGCCGATGTTTGAAGTTAAGACACAAAATGGAGTTCCGATCTTTGAACAGCTGAAACAGCAGATCTTAGAATATATCACTGCTGGTATTTTACATGATGATGAACAGCTTCCAAGTGTTCGGATGCTGGCAACTTCTCTTGGCATCAATCCGAATACGGTTGCGAAAGCCTATCAAAAGCTGGAAGATAAGAAGATCATTTACACGATACCAGGCAAAGGGTGCTATATTACGACAAAATATGTCGATGAACTGATCAGAGAAGAAAAGATCACAAGGTTTGAAGCAAGTGTACTGGATCTGAAAGGTTGTCATGTCCAGTCGCGAGAATTGATCGGAAGAATTGAAAGAATTTATGGAGAGGAGGATCTACATGCTTAATATTCGTTGCATGTCAAAAAAATTAGGAAATCTGCAAGTGTTGGATCAAGTGAATCTGCAGATCCCAGATGGGATGATCTTTGGCCTGGTTGGACCGAATGGGGCAGGGAAAAGCACATTGCTGCGAATCCTGGCAGGCGTGATGAAAGAAGATGCAGGTGTGGTGACCTGGAACAATGAACCGATCTTTGACAATGCGTCCATTAAACAAGAGATCCTCTTCATCAGTGATGAACCTTATTATTTTCATAATGCATCCATCAAAGATATGAAGGAATTTTATCAGCTTTGGTATCCTTCCTTTGATGAAGAACGCTATGCATACTATTTAAAACTGTTTCGCTTGGAAGAAAAACGGCCGCTGTCACAGTTTTCAAAGGGAATGAAACGTCAGGCATATATCATTTTTGCATTAGCAATTGCGCCTAAATTACTGTTGCTGGATGAAGTCTTTGATGGTCTGGATCCAATGATGCGATTAACGTTTCAAAGAGCATTGGCACAATGTGTGGAAGAAAAAAAGATGACCGTATTGATCTCTTCTCATAATATCCGTGAGTTAGAAGATATCTGTGATGGCTTTGGGATCTTGGATGAACGATGTATCACGACCAGTGGCGATATCGAGGAGATCAAAGAAAATGTTCATGCGATCCAGCTGGCATTTAAAGAGGAAGTCGATCCATCTTTGTTTGAACATTTGGATGTTTTGTGCCTGCGTGTGGAATCAAAATTTGCGAAGCTGGTCGTAAAAGGAAACGTAGAAAAGATCATTAACTACTTACGTTCATTAGATCCAGTGATCTTAGAAGTCCAAAATGTCAATCTGGAAGAAGTGTTCCTGTATGAAATGGAAATGAAAGGTTATGGTGTCTATGAACAGTAGCTTGGCCTATATTCGTTATCATATTTGGAGAGACCGCGATTTTTTGATCCTGTATGGAATCTCTTTGCTCTGTATATTTCCAATGCTTGCACTTGGTCTGCATAACAGTTGGAATACAGAAGACAGCCACTTGCTGATGCTGTTCATGTTTATGACCAGCATGTTTACCATGGCTTTGCTATTGCCGGCCTATTTGTTTCGTTTTCTATGGAACCGGCGGGAATTAGATCTCTATGCATGCATCGGATTAAAAAGAAAGTCTTTCTTTACTTTGAAATTCTTGCTTGGACTAGGATATCTGATGCTGCCTTGTGTGGCCATGTCGATCACGTTTTTGATCATGGGCAGCAGCTGGATCAGCGGGGATTTTCTATCGATCATGGGAAAGATCGTCTGTTTATCCGCTGTATTATATACGATTGATGTATGGATCGCAGTCGTTTGTCATTCGCGGATCGATGCGGTCTTAATGATCATCAGTTATTTTGTGCTTCCCTTCTTATTGATGTTTTCGCTCCTGACATTGTTTCTGGAATATGCGAATGAACTGGTGTATTGTCAAGCATACGATCTCTTGGTGGAAGGTTTGTTGACCAATCCTTTGGTTCGATGGATCGGCAGTATCATCAGTGTGCCTTCAGCGATCATCCTGCTTGTATTTGAAGTGTTGATTGAATTTACATCAGCCAGTCTGCCAAAAAACTTCTGGATCCTGCCATCGGGTGCATGGCTCTTATGGTTAGCTTTATGCGGAATGCTGTTTGTAGGAGCGAGAAGAAGCTTTGTATTGAAAAAGGCAGAAGATGCACAATCTTTGACCAAATCAGTTTTTATGTATCCAGTGATCATTTCGATCCTGACTCTGTCTTTATTATTGATTTCTCTTTCGATGCATTATGAACCATTGATCAATGCACCTTTGATTACTTCGATCTTTCTCTATTTTATCTTGTGGTTCATTGCTCAGCGAAAGATTGGTATCCATATCTATCATGTCGTTATTTTAGCAGGTTTGATTATCTTATCTGTATTGACAAAAGAATTATTTTTGATGTCAAAAGGTTTTGGTTTGATCGATGAACGAATTGATCCATATGTGGAAAAACTGAAAGTAGATATTCATTTAAGTGAAGTGTATGGTGACTCCCATTATGTCGTTACCTCGTCGATGTTTGATCAAAAGAATAACGCAGCGAAGATAGAAGAGTTGATTGAATTGCAAGATATGGTCATTCAAGATGTAAAAGAAAATTACGAAGAAACCGATACGTGGGCAGATGATACGGCAGTGAACATTGATGTCATCTTTACTTATATGGAAGATCAGCTGGAATATACACGTTATTATACATTGGTGGTCCATGGAGATAGTGAATTGCTGGATAAATATTTAGAACAGATCGAACAGATGCAGGAGCAGGGCCTGATCGTACAAGAAAAACGGGAAGGAAATTCGAACAGTACGGTACAATGGGAGGTGAAGTAAACGTATGAAACTTCCAACTGTCAGCGTAATCGTTCCTGTCTATAATGTAGAGCCCTACATAGATAAATGCTTGGCGTCGTTGGTCGCACAGACTTATCCATCTGTAGAGATCGTCGTGATCGATGACGGCTCACAAGATCACAGCGGAGAGATCTGTGATCGCTATGCTGCTTCCTATGCGCAAGTACATTGTCTGCATCAGAGCAACCACGGTTTGAGCGAAGCACGGAATAGAGGGCTCCATTTAGCAAAAGGTGACTATTTGATGTTTGTGGACAGTGATGATTATGTGGAAGAACAGATGATCGAGAGGATGATGGAAGCGCTGCTTCAACATCAAGCAGACATCGCTGTTTGTTCTTATTGGCTGGAATATCCTTTCTTCACATTACGCAAAACAATGGCTCCTTATCAGGTCTGGGGTCAGAAAGAAGCGCTGCAGCTCCTGCTTGATAATCGGCAGGTAGAAAATTTCGTCTGGGGAAAACTGTTTCGGGCTTCTTTGTTTGAAGGGATTTTGTTCCCAGATTGCCGCTTCGAAGATATTTATACCGTGTGCAAAGCATTTACAAAAGCGCAGCGAGTAGTTACTTTATCTAAGCGTTATTATCACTATGTACAAAGAAAAGGAAGTTTGACCAATGTACATGGTTTGTTCGTAAAAGAAGCTGCTTTCTTTGATGAAATGCGAAGTGCTTTTGTTTATCAGGAAGCGTTATTAAAGAAATTGTATCCTGATATAGACTGGGATGCGCACCGCAACTATTATATGAGTGAGCTAATGGCATTGTCCTCTTTGCTGTTTGTCCAAAAGATGAATGCCGCTGATTATCAATTGACGATGATCGATCTCACAAAAGAACATTGGTATAAACGGCTTTGTTACCAACTGTTGTTTCATGCCGTTCAATGGCGTTTTGGAAATAAAGTTGATGTCGTACAAAAGGAAAGTTTTCTTTCAAAGATAACCTATATTTGAAAACAAGGTAATTTAAACTAGTGTGTGGTTTTTGAGAAATCCGCTTTAAACTAGTGTGTGGTTTATAAAGTGAAAAACGGCAAAATTGATTGCTTATGGTGTATTTCTTTGTATCTTTTCGCCAATCTGTCTTTTGATCTTGGGTTCCTTAAGCGAAACAAAGGTTTATGGAATCAGTGGAACGACAGCGGGCATGGTCGGATTGATCATTCTTTTAGTTCTTGTCACGATTGCAGTTGTACTATTTGTCTACAGCTATTCGAAAACAGGGAAATATGAATATTTGGAAGAAGAGATCTTTGATACAGAGTATGGTGTGGTAGGAATGGTCAAAGAAAGAAAAGAAAACTTTCATTCAACCTATACAAAATATAATATTATTGGTATCTGTCTTTATGTTTTAGCCATGGTTCCATTTTTTACTGGTGTAATGATTGATGAAAAAAATCTTCTATTGATGGTGATGTTACTATGTGTTGCGCTAATACTTATAGGAATTGGCGTCGTATTATTTATCAAAGTAGGAATTCCATGGGCAGCATTTGAAAAACTGCTTCAAGAAGGTGATTATACAAAAGAGAAAAAAGAAAAAAGTTCCATGACTCGAGTTGTCACCGTTGTTTATTGGCTGGTTGTAACTGCTGTTTATCTGGCAGTGACTTTACTAAACAGAGAATGGAAAGAGGGATGGATCATCTGGGTGATTGCAGCCGTATTATTTCCTGCGGTCATTGTGATCATCCAAGCATTTAAGAAAAAATAAAAACCGAAACTGCCATTTAGCAATGGTAATTTCGGTTTTTTAATTGAGCAATCGAAGCATAGAACTGGTTTTGATGTAATGATAAAGGAAAATCTATACGGTAATTGCAAACGAGATGCGGACAAAATAGAGCAATTTAAATTGGTGAGCATTTTTAATAAAGCTGGCTTTACACGAAAGGCAGTGTCTCTTTTTGAAGATCTGAGTGATGTGGGTAACCTAGATTTTGTCAAAAGGCATCGTATTCTCGTCAATGATCAAGAATGTGCAGGTCATTGGCGCAATAGTTATTTTTCCGGCAGTTTCATAAATTGGAAGCATCTCTGGAAGATGGTCATCTGCATCAGGAAGAAGATCTTGACCATTGAGCATCATGAGGGTTGAACGAGGAAAACGGGCACTGAGCGTGTAACGTTGTGCTGTTGCAGGCAATTCGACTTCAATGGTTTCGGTCATTGAATTATTGATTACCAAATAGGCAATTCCCTTTTTCCCATCTTTTCGTGAGTGAGCATAGATATGAAGATCTGTATGATTTGGAAGTGCTGGATCATATACAGTTTGTCCCATCAGCTGATTCCATAGCAACACTGCATAATAGTTTGGACGCGGTATAAAAGTACCATGTTCTAAAAAGCCATAATCACTGGAAGCTAGTGTGTTATGAAAAATGACGCCATCTGTGATCGAGGCAAAACTGCCTAGTTCATTCAG
>CASFOT010000045.1 GCA_949296305.1 uncultured Erysipelotrichaceae bacterium | reverse complement strand
ATGATACTATCAAATTTCGTGTTGTTTCTATTTGTCATTGCCATAATAATAACCTCAATAAGCTATTTAAATTATACCATTTTGAGCAATAGAAAAGGCAGAAAAGTTGGCATTTTTTTGGCTTATTAAGGTCTTTTCTGCCATAAATATTTTATCAGAAAAAGTAAAGACTGTCGACATACTTTGTCAACAGTCTGTGTGTTTTCTCTGTGTTTTTTTTGTGAATTCGTTATCTACAAATTGCAATAAATAAATAACATGCGATTTTTTCCATTGAGATCTTTAATGATCTCAATGCGCGCATTTTCAAAATATTGCCGGGCAAGTTCCGATAGACGTTCACCTTGATCATAACCCATTTCAAATGCCAGGAATGCTTTTTCTTTTAACACTTTATGTGCATTCGCAAAGATCTCACGATAAAACTTCAAACCATCTTCACCGCCAAACAAAGCAACATGCGGCTCATAATCTACAACGCTGTGTTCCATCTGTTCATGGATCGGAATATACGGCGGATTCGATACAAGGATATCACAACGAATTCCTTTCTCAATGAATGGTTGCAGCATATCTCCTACGATGAAAGATACATCCGCTTCATTCGCTTGCGCATTTTGTTTTGCTACCTCTATTGCGGCCTCACTGATATCACTTGCGCAAACACGCAGATTCTTTTCTTCCTTGCTTAAAGCAATCGCGATAGCCCCGCTTCCGGTTCCGACATCGATCACATCCACCTGTTGGCCAGAAAAATATTCATCATATTCAGCTAATATATTAGCTACCAATTCTTCTGTCTCAGGGCGCGGGATCAACACATCTCCATTGACGATGAATCGATAACCATAAAACCATTCAAATCCCAGCACATGGCCAAGCGGTTCTCCTTGTTCCATGCGTTGGATACCTTCTTCAAAAGCAGCCAGCAATTCTTCCGGAACTTCCTCATCATACTCCATATACAGATTATGTGCCTGCATCTGAGCCAGTTCCAGCATCAGCAATTGCGCAGCTTGTTCTCCCTGATTTGCCTCATACAGGCATTCTTTTGCCTTTCGAAGCACTTGGCGATAGCTCGGCATTATTTTTCCCCCGCCAGCTTTGCTTGCTGATCTGCTTCCATCAAAGCATCTAAGATATCATCCATGCGTCCTTCCATGACACGGTCTAACTGTTGGATCGTGAAACCGATTCGATGATCAGTTACTCGATTTTGCGGATAATTGTATGTACGGATCTTTTCAGCACGATCTCCCGTACCAATCTTTGAACGGCGTTCCATTCCCTGCTCTTCTTCCAGTTTACGCTGATGTTCTTCATAAACACGTGAACGAATCGTCATCAAAGCAGTAGCACGGTTTTCATGCTGTGAACGGCCATCTTGACATTTTACTACGATTCCGGTCGGCTTATGGACGATACGTACCGCAGAGTCCGTCTTGTTGATATGCTGTCCGCCTGCGCCGCTGGCACGCATCGTTTCAATTTCCAGATCATTCATATCGATCTCAAAATCTTCTGCTTCGATTTCCGGTGTTACCAGAACCGTTGCTGTTGATGTATGGATACGTCCTTGGCTTTCTGTTTTTGGCACACGCTGAACACGATGACTTCCTGATTCAAACTTCAAACGTCCGTAAACACCTTCACCGCTGATCTTGCAAGAAACCAAAGCAAAGCCTCCTGCTTCGCTCTCATCAATTTCGATCGTTTCTACACGCCAGCCTTTCGATTCTGCATATTTAACATACATTCGATATAAATCACCAGCAAAGATATTTCCTTCATCGCCGCCAGCTGCACCACGAATTTCTACAAAAGCATTATGAGAATCATTTGGATCTTTTGGAATCAATAAGATCTCCAAACGAGCAAGCAGCTGTTCTTGCTTCGGCTCTAATTCTTCAATTTCCATTTTCGCCATTTCCCGCAATTCTTTATCATCTTCATTCAGCAGCGATTTTGCTTGTTCTAAAGCTTCTGCTGTTTGTTTATACTCCGTATATACTTCTACGACCTGTGTCAATTCTGCCTGCTCGCGTCCCAGCTTTGCTAATTGTTTGCTGTCAGAAGTAATTTCCGGCATCATCATCAAATCTGTGATC
>CASFOT010000044.1 GCA_949296305.1 uncultured Erysipelotrichaceae bacterium | reverse complement strand
CAACGCTTCCTCTTTTCTGACAACGGATTCGATCACAATAGATGACCAATATGAAACGATCACAATTTCTTTAGATGATCATTTAGCACAACAGTTAGTTTCTTCTGATGCTTTCTTATCTTCTGGTCAGTTCAATTTTGGCAAGGATCTTCTAGCTATCTTAAACATCACCTTGGCAAATCACGTATTGCTATGCGGAGACAGCGATATCGGTATCCAAGTCACTATTCAAAATCAAGAAAGCGATCATATCGCTGCACAGGCTTATTACCCTTATCAAAGCGTATCCATTACCCAAACGGATTGGGAAACAAGCAGACAACAGGATGTTAAGCGATCATCGGAAACAGAAGGATATCAATTTATCAAAGCAACCATCCAATCGATCGACGAACAACGCATCATCTTTGCACTGGCAGAAGATCGCCCTTTCTACGAGGAAGAACCTGTAGTTGAACTTTGTTTTGACAGTGTGTATGCCGATGATCTTTATCTACCATATCAATTAGAAAAAGGGGATGGTGTTTTCTTAGAAGCCGACGGGCTAGTTGCCTTGCATGAAGATGATGATGACATTCCAGATATTGCACCATTAGCAATCATCCCTGAAAAATATATTCAATGAAAAAACGGCTATACTGCATTACAAACAGTACAGCCGTTTTTTATCGTACCTGCTCAGTTTCAATTCTTTTTTCGTCCATCACTTCGAACATCAAGGCAGCATCACTTTTTGATACTTGCTTTGGTGTCTGTAATACACGCACGGTCAATTCTCGATACCCAAATAGAATACGGACCTCATCGCCTGGTTTCACTTCTGTGCTTGGTTTTGCGATTCGTCCATTGACATACACACGCTGCTGATCCGCCAATTCTTTGGACACTGTTCGTCTCTTTAAGATCCGAGCGGTTTTTAAATATTTGTCTAATCGCATGTTTCTCCCCTTTGATACATGATCTATCTGCATGCATCTTACCTTTCTTCTCTTAATGTTCCTGTTGCTTGATCAACAACATCGCAAATGCTTCAGCAATCTTTCTTTGCGTCTCATTTTCTTTCTGTTCATTTTCTAACAAGACGAATGCACCATACCAATCACCAAAAACGATGATCGGAAACACACAGCCTTGATAGCGTTCTGTAGAATCCATAAAGACTCTTTCATCTTTAAATTGTATGTTTCGATGCACATTCGCTCGTTTCAAAAATATGTCACTGATCTGTAACTGATGTTTGTTCAGCCATTCTTCATGTAAGAACAAGACTTTGTTCTCACCCATTTTTGAAAGAATCTCATACATAGATTCAATTTCATCCATATTTCGAGAAAAAACATTGTGTTTTTCAATAATAATCTTATCATCTTCTGTAAAAAACTCAATGGAATCTCCTTCTTTTAAACGGTATTGACGACGCATTTCCTTTGGTATGACTAGTCTTCCCAAATCATCTAATCTTCTGACTATTCCGGTCGCTTTCATAGAATCCCTCCGTTATAAGTGCTTTCGAAGATAGTATGGGCATTTGCTTTGAATTTATACCGATTGTCCGATCTGCAAGCTTTCAGTCAATGCAGCAACGGATAATTCTAATTGTTTTTTTCCTTTTGGAATACTTAGGATGATGCGTCCATCCCGATAACGAAGAGCGATCGAACGGGACAATTGATTCATTCGTTCAAACAGCCGAACGCCATCGATCTGACTGCTCCACTCTTTGGTAAAGATGATCTTCAGATCCCTAGCTGTTTCTTTAAAGTCTTCCACACACACTTCATTAGTGAGGATATCTAGCTGTTTCTTTTCAAACAACAAGCGGACTTCCGTTGGTAAACGGCCATAAAGATCGTTGACTTCTTCGACCAATGCTTGTAATGCACTGCTGGTCCTTACTTTTTCTATCCGCTGATATAGCGAAAGTTTATCGCCGTCTTCTGGCGCAAACTGTTTTGGAATATAAGCATCCACTTGCAATGGAACGCTCTTCATCGTTGTTTCTTCTTCCACTTTGAGGCCGCGATGTCGCGCAATAGCATCATGAAGCATTTCCATATACATATCGATGCCGACGCTGTCGATAAAACCTGCCTGCTGTGGCCCTAATAGATCTCCGGCACCACGAATGGTCAGATCGCGCATAGCAATCTTATAACCGCTTCCTAATTGCGTAAATTCACGAATAGATTTCAATCGTTTGACTGCCGTCTCATTTAACTGTTTCTTTGGACGATACATGAGATACGCATAAGCCACGCGATGGCTTCTGCCTACTCGTCCACGAATCTGATACAGCTGGGAAAGGCCAAACCGATCGGCATCTTCGATCAAGATCGTATTTGCATTCGGGATATCGATGCCAGTTTCGATGATGGTCGTACAAACGAGCACTTGGTATTGATTTTCATGGAAAGCTAACATGACATCTTCGATCTCTTCACGATCCATCTGGCCATGTGCTACCCCGATCCCGACATCCGGAAATACTTTTTTCAATTCATTTGCGACTTGATAAATCTGTTCGATTCGATTGTAAAGATAGAACACTTGCCCGCCTCGGGATAGTTCTCTTTGAATGATCTCCTTGATCATTCCGTCATTATGTTCGATGACATATGTCTGAACCGGATGGCGATTGCTCGGCGGCGTATTCAGCTGTGACAATGAGCGAATGCCAACCAATGACATCTGTAAGGTTCTTGGAATCGGCGTTGCGCTTAAAGATAAGACATCGATGCCGTTTTTCAATTCTTTGATGCGTTCTTTATGTTCAACACCAAAGCGCTGTTCCTCATCGATGACCAAAAATCCAAGATCTTTCCAAGCGATATCTTTGGATAACAACCGATGCGTACCAATAACGATATCGATCGTTCCATCTTTTAATCCTTGCAAGATCCGTGTTTGTTTTGCTTTAGAAACAAATCGATTGATCACTTCGATGCGGACAGGATAATCATGAAAACGTTCGATAAAGGTCTGATAATGCTGCATGGATAAGATCGTCGTAGGACACAGGAAAGCGACCTGCTTATTATCAATAACTGCTTTAAACGCTGCACGTACAGCAACTTCCGTCTTTCCAAAGCCGACATCTCCGCATAACAGTCGGTCCATCGGCCGATTGCTTTCCATATCCTGTTTGATTTCTGCTACCGCTTCTTCCTGATCTCTGGTCAGCTCGTATTCAAATCGATCTTCAAACTCTTTCTGCATCGGCGTATCTTTTGAATATGCATAGCCGATATTTTCGCTGCGCAGCGCATACAGCTCTACTAACCGTCCTGCCAGTTCTTCTACTTTTTCACTAACTTTCCGACGTGTTTTTTCCCATTCATTGCTGCCTAATTTATTTAATTTGATGCCGACGCCTTCTTTTGTAACGTAACGCCGAATCAAACGGAACTGTGACAATGGAACCAGCAGCTCATCATTTCCGCGATAAATGATACGCAGATAATCTTGATGGACTCTGTCGTTTTCCCGGGTAATAATGCCCATATATTTGCCAACGCCATGCTGAGAATGAACGACATAGTCACCCACATTGAGCTCCATGTAATCATTTAAAACATTCGCTTCTTTAAACTTTGCATGATAACGTGTCAATTTCTTTTCTTTTGGAAACAATTCCTTTTGCGTATAAACAAGAATATGCTCGTTTAAACACTGAAACCCTTCCACAAAAGGCAGATCACAGACATAAATACCTGGTTTTTTCCAATCTGCTTCTCCATCGGTATAAGCAAGCTGTTCATTTTCCAACCCTTCTTTTACTGTGTGCGCATTATTTTTATTTACACAAAGGACGACCGCATTGGTCTTTGCCTCTGCCGCAATAGTCTCTAACCGCTTAGTGAATGATAATTCGCTTTGCGGGATCGTCACGATCTGTGAACTGATCGGATGACTGATATGTAAGAACAGATCAATGGTCGTAACTGGATGATTCGCAATGCTTTGTTCTTCATCTAAAAATAATGTAAACTTTGAAAGCATGCGTCCTTCCTGTACCATTTCCTGTACATAACTGATCGTTTCTTCTTGGATCCGGCGGCGTGTATCACGCACTTCTTCACCGCTAGAAAAAACGATACGTGCATCCGGGCAGTAATTGCTGATTCCATAATGTTCAGACAGCCAAGCCATATAAGGATATAAACGCGTATCCGGCAGATGGCTTTCTAATGCGAGCCGATCATCTTCTAATAATTGAGAAAGCTGCAGACGGCTGACTTCATCCAAACGATGCTGTTGTTGCTCATAAGCTTCTTTTACTGCTTTGCTGATTTCATTTAACTGTTCCTCATTTAACAACAAATCATTTGCCGGTATCAGCTGGATCTCATTTACTTGCTGGATCGTACGCTGATTTCCTTCATCAAAAAAACGGATGCTGTCGATGATATTATCAAAAAATTCGATGCGGATAGGATGTTCATAATTCATGGAATACACATCGATGATCCCGCCGCGCGCTGCATAACAAAGCGGCTGATCGACACGGCTGACTTTCGTATAACCGCTGTGCTGAAGACGTTCTTTTAAGACTTCATACTCAATTTCATCATCGATATGCAGATGAAAACAGTGCTGTTCGAATTGTTTCGGAGATGGCAAAAAACGCATGAAAGCAGCCGTATTGACGATCAAGATCACAGGATCTTTCTGCTGTAAAAGCTTAGCCATTACTTCGAGCTGTTCTGCCTTGGCCTGCGGAGAAGACGCGATCGCTTCTACACGCAGTGATTCTTCCATGACAAAAAGCAGCGCTTGATCATTGACGAGCGGTGCGATCCGCTCATACAGACGCTGTGCCGTATAACTGTTATTTTTAACTACCAGAAGCGTTCTTGGCTGTTTCGCAAACCATGAAGCTAATAATAACGCTTCTTCGCTCAACGACAGATTGCCAAGTTCGCTCTTTCCTGCACATAAGCTTTGGACTGCCGGGTTCTCTTGTAATAAATGAAGTAATGTTTTTATGACGATCACCTCTTGTTAAATTGATTCATCGCTTCTGCAAATGAATGCTCGATAGCATACACCGCTGCGTTGGCTGCTTGTTCAATGGAAGAACGATAATCTTCTTCATCTTCTTTGCGAATCTTACCTAACACCCAATCAACTGTCGGAATTCGTGCATCTTTGTCGATCCCGACACGGATGCGGTCAAATTCCTGTGTCTTGATATGAGCGATGATGCTTTTGATCCCGTTATGTCCGCCAGCACTTCCTTTTTGACGAAGACGGAGCTTTCCTACCGGAAGATCAAGATCATCATAAATAACGATCAGATCTTTTGCTTCGATATGATAAAAATCCATGGCAGCACGCAGCGCTTCTCCGCTGTTATTCATATACGTTTGTGGTTTCATCAACAAAACGCTTTCTCCATGAATATTCACTTTATCGACCAGTGCTTTAAATTTTTTCTGTGTGATCGAAGCTGATACATTCTTTGCAATTTCATCCATTGTCTCAAAGCCGGCATTATGGCGTGTATGTTCATATTCTCTTCCTGGATTACCCAGTCCTACGATCAATTTCATCAGTCATCCCTCGCTTGCTTTATTATTATAATGATATTCAAACAAAAAAGAAAGAAAAAAGATGCGTCAGACACATCTTCTTATCCAAATATCAAAGCAGCAATTGCCCAAGGTATCATGACATACAATGCAATGCCGACTTCTTTCCAGCTCATAGTTCGTTTTCGATCCTGCTGTTTCTCTAAAGCAGCCTTTAGTTGTTCATCATCTTTCTTCCATTCTTTCGTGCTGCTTACACGAAGCGCTCCGGGCATCAAATAAAAGACCACACCGATCATCACGACACCTGTGATCAAATTGATTGCCGTGACAAAGAAATCCTGCTCCTTTAACAAAAATGATCCTAATAAAATTACAATCGTATAAATTCCTAAAACGATCCCTGTTTTTTTCATTACGCTCCCTCAATTCATGAATAAGGTAATGATATGCTCTGAAATTTATTTTGTCAAATCATAAATGATAATAGGCACATACTTCTTCCATCCTTTGCTCCTATTCTCATATAGTGATAATTCTAGAAGGATCCTTATTCAAATACAGTTTCTCTGTCATATATAGCTTATACTGCTATACATAATGAGCAATCCCATCGCCATGAATGAAAGTTCCCATTACAGCGACTGTTCACTTGCATCAGCTCGTTTCAGTTTCACTAGGTCTGTATCAGCTTCATCGATTTTCTTTTTCCGCTAAAACTGCAGCCATCCTTTTTTGCATCACACCATATTTATTAAATCAAACCTATCATTCTATCGCTCAAGGAATCGTGAAAAAAATAAAACGGATAACATACGTACAAGCAAATAAACACGCAAGACTTATACATAAGGCTGTCTTCACTTTTTTATTAAAATCGACGCATATAAGCAAAACAACAGCTGGCCCTAAAAAAAAATAACGGATGGTAATATAAAGCTTCTTGCAAATTGAAATGAAAAATTGATTTCCAGGCTCGAAACATTCCACAGGCAGGACATGGAACGTGAAAAAACAAACGAACTATACAGCTAATATCAAACAATTGATATAAAAATAAAGCAGCTAAAATAATAAAAATGTTTTTGATATCGATTTTCATATGAAAAAAGTGATGGATCATCACTTTTAAATTGCCATCATCAATTGCAGATAATTGCTTTCTTTTGTTCTTTTCATAATCGTAAACCAATCAATAATAGTCAAAATGCCGCACAAGCCAAATGTAAACAGCTTCAAAACCCCTAATCCAATATCGCCCATCATAAAACGATCTATGCCTAAACCGCCTAAAAAAACTGAAACTAATAACATTGTTGTCGGATCCTTCAACTCGACGCTAAAAACCGTCAAATAACGTTCATCATCTAAATTTTCTAATTTCTCGCGAATTAACGGAAGTTTATCACCTGGGAAATATTTCATATTTGCCATTAAATATAACCCTACTTTTTCTTTTTCCATACTCTTTTCTCCCTATCTGATCTACTTTAATTATAAATCCAATTGCTTTGCATGTTAACTGTTTTTTATATGCTAAAATTTTCTCTCTATCCTCTTTTATTGCAAATAAGCTGTATGGTTTCAGTCACTGTCGCCTGATGTTTGGATTAAAAATCTGTATCCCAAATAAGTCAGATACAGATTCTTCAACTAATAGTTTTCGATCTTTCTACGTTCAGGTTTTAAATTTCCTGTTTTTTTGCTGCGTCGTGCCAATTCTTCATTTACTGCGTCCAAAGTAATATCTTTGTCTGCCATCAGCACAAATAAGTGATAGATCAGATCTCCAATTTCATTTACGATTTCTTCATTATTATTTTCTTTCATGGAAGCAATGATCACTTCACTGCTTTCTTCTCCCACTTTTTTTAAGATCTTCTCTGTTCCTTTATTAAATAAGTAAGCAGTGTAGCTGCCTTCTTCTGCATGGATCTTACGATCAACGATCGTTTCATACAGTGTTTCTAATTCATTTTTCATGAGTATCCTCCTTCGTATAGAGCGTTTGGAAGAAACAGCTGCGTGCCCCTGTATGACAGGCAGCTCCTTCTTGTATCACACTCAATAAGATCGTATCTTCATCACAATCTACATCAATCTTGCATACATGCTGATAGTGGCCGCTGGTTTCTCCTTTTAGCCACAAAGATTGCCGGCTGCGTGAGTAATAACATGCCAAGCCTTTCTCTATGGTCATCTGCAAGCTTTCTTTGGACATATATGCCAGCATCAGCACTTGCCCATTCTGTGCATCTTGAACGATAGCAGGCACTAATCCTCCCTGCTTATCAAAATCGATCTTTGCAAGTAAATTCTGATCAATCATTCATCTACCTCCATGCGCACCGGAATCCCTTTTTCTTTAAGATATTCCTTTACTTCTTTTACACTATGATCACCATAATGGAAAATACTGGCTGCTAATGCAGCATCTGCTGCATCACTTTCAAGAACCTGTGCAATATGTTCGATCGTTCCACAGCCACCGGAAGCGATCAATGGTACATCGATGATCGCATTGACTGCATGAAGCATCTCCAGATCAAAACCGTTGCGTGTGCCATCTGCATCCATGCTGGTCAATAAAATCTCTCCGGCACCAAGCGCAGTCACTTCTTTTACCCATTCGATCAGATCAATGCCGGTATCTTTCCGCCCGCCATTGATATAAACGTTCCAACCGCTGCCATCTGCTCGTTTTTTTGCATCTATGGCAGAAACGATGCACTGGCTTCCAAAGATCTTTGCCCCTTCTTTGATCAGCTGCGGATTTTTGATTGCTGCAGAATTCAATGAGACTTTATCTGCACCACTTCTTAACAGTGTTTGAATATCTTCGATGCTTTGAATGCCGCCGCCGATCGTAAAAGGAATAAAAATTTCTTTCGCAACCCGTTTTGCTACATCTGCCATCGTCTTTCTTCCTTCATTCGTTGCACTGATATCCAAAAAGACGATCTCATCTGCCCCTTGTTCATAATATTGTTTTGCCAAAGCTACCGGATCACCGACTTCTTTCAAGCCGACAAAATTGATCCCTTTGACTACTTTTCCTTCTTTTACATCCAGACAAGGAATGATTCGTTTCGTAAACACTTTATCCCTCCTTGCATAACGCAATGGCTTCTTTTAGATCCAACGTTCCATGCACCATTGCTTTACCAGTGATCGCGCCATACAGATCCATGGCCTTCAGTTTCCGAATATCTTCGATATCACGAATACCGCCGCTGGCAACGATCTGCAGCTGCACTTGTTCTTTCAATTTTTGAAGCATTTCAACATTGGGCCCTTGCAAGGTACCATCTTTTGAAATATCTGTTACAATTACGGTCTCTACACCAAGATCCTGCAGATGTTTTGCAAAATCGATATAGTACAATGTGCTTCCTTGCAGCCATCCGCGGCCATATACATAACCATCTTTACAATCAATGCCTACCGCAATATGTCTGCCAAAACGATTGACTGCTTCTTTCAGCATCGCTTCATCTTCCATGGCACTGGTTCCTAAGATGACCCGGTCAACACCATGTTCAATATAATACACGATATCATCGATCGACCGGATGCCGCCGCCAACTTCAACGGGAACAGACAGTTGTTTTGCGGTTTCAACAATGATGGCATCGTTGATTCGCTTTCCAGCTTTTGCGCCGTCGAGATCGACCAGATGCAGATAGCTAGCTCCTTCATTTACAAAACGTGAAGCCAATTGCAGGACACTGTCACCAACCACTTCTTTCTGGTCATAATCACCTTGATATAAACGTACCGGCTGTCCGCCTATAATATCGATTGCAGGAAGAATGATCATTGTCCTTGCCCCTTTCCTTCACATAACGCACCAAAACGGCTTAACATGCGTAATCCAGCTTTTCCGCTTTTCTCTGGGTGATACTGCATGCCAAATACATGACCATGGCGTACATAACCAGGGATTTTTAAATTCCCATAGTTTGAATACGCGATCAGATCTTCTTCTTTATAGTCTTGTGCATAAAAAGAATGCACATAATAGACAAATGATTGCTCATCTTTTGCAAGCAGAAGATCTTCTTGTGTGAGCTCCAATCGATTCCATCCGATATGCGGAATTTTTACATTCGGATCTTTCATCAATCGGATTTCTCCTTGAAGCAGTCCTAGTCCTTTAGTTTCTTCTACTTCATAACTTTTTTCAAATAATACCTGCATGCCCAGGCAGATGCCTAATAATGGTTTCTGATTCCTTACTTGTTCGAGTATCACTTCCACAAGACCTGATTCTTGTAAATTCTTCATACAATCCGGAAATGCTCCGACGCCCGGCAAGATCAATCCATCCGCTTGTTCTAATACTGCAGGATCATTGCTGATGCGATAAGGCAATCCTAAAGAAGAAAGCGCATTGCTGACACTATGCAAATTTCCCATTCCATAATCGATGATCGCAATCATTCTAACACTCCTTTTGTAGAAGGCAGTTCATCGCTGACAATCGATACTGCTTCTTTTACAGCACGGCCCAATGCTTTGAATACAGCTTCAACCTTATGATGGTCATTTTCTCCATAAAGCACATTGACATGCAATGTCAGATTCGCATGATCAGCAACAGCTCTCAAAAATTCTGGCAGCATCTCACATGAAAATTGACCGATCTGATCACGTTTCAGCGTGCAGTTGCAAACCAGATAACTGCGGCCGCTGAAATCCAGATCAACACTGCACAGTGTTTCATCCATCGGCACACGCGCATTCCCATAACGAGCAATCCCTCGTTTATCACCTAAGGCTTCTTTCAGCAGATCACCTAAGACGATGCCTGTATCTTCGATCAGATGATGATCACATACATCCAGATCACCATTTGCATGCACACACAGATCAATGCCGGCATGAAAAGCAAATAATGTCAGCATATGATCAAAGAACCCAACGCCCGTTGCTATATCGCTTATGCCATTTCCATCCAGCAAGAGGCTTGCTTCGATCTGCGTTTCTTTTGTTTCTCTTTTCAGCTGTGCACATCGCTTCATTTTGTTCCCTCCTCAAATGCATGAAGAATATTTAATACATTTTGATTTTCTTTTGTCGTACCCACCGTGATCCGGAAAGTGTCATCAGCATAATTGCGGATCGTGATCCCCTGCTGTTCAAACATTTCCAATAATTGCTGTTTTTGCGGTGAACGTCCGTAAAGGAAATTTGCAAAAGATGGATATAATGTTAACCTATCCCCGTTCAGTTCCAAACATTCTTTGATCATCTGTTCTCTTTCTTGTTTGATCAATTCACATTGGCTCAACAGCTCTTCTTTATGAGCGAGAACGGCCAATGCAGCACACTGTGTCATGCTGTTCACATTATAAGGCACTTTATGAGGACGAAGCTGCTGCATGGCTTTTTTATTGCCGATGAGAAAACCGCAGCGTCCTGCTGCAAAAGCAAATGCTTTTGATAATGTGCGTGTTACGAAGAGATTCTCATAACGATCGATCTGATCGACCATCGTATCGCCCATAAATTCTCCATATGCTTCATCGATCACCACCGGACAATCAAATGCCTCTACGATGCGGCATAGATCCTTTTTGGAAATGATCTGCCCGGTCGGATTATTCGGATTGGAAAACAAGACCATCTGTACATCTTCTTCTTTACCTTTTGCAATAAAAGATTCCACATCAAATTCTGCCTTTGGCTCCCGTGGAAAACGGACGATTTCACCCTCATGCATGCTCACATAATAGTCATACATCGAAAAATCTGGTGTCAGCGTATAAAGTTTTTCACCTTTGTGGATGAACATGGAAATCAAAAGTCCCAACATTTCATCAGAACCATTACCGGCAATCACTTGATCTGCATGTACTCCTGCATATTCTGCATATGCTGCACACAAAGCACTAGCTTCATCTTCCGGGTAGCGATGAAAATCGAGTTCCATGATCTTTTCAGCAATTTCTTTACGAATCGCAATGGGAAGGTTCACACTGCTTTCATTGGCATTCAATAAGATGCCTTCCCTTTCTTTCATTGCTTGATATTCTGCTTTTTCACTCATTGTCTAACCTCACTTTCACCGCATTGGCATGACCGCCTAACCCTTCATGAGTGGCAATATTCATGATCTTTGCGCCATCTCGCTGAAGAGCTTGTTTGCTGTAATGCAGATAACAGCTTCGTTTGACAAAATCATCACAGCTTAATGCGGAAGCAAACCGAGCGGTACCATTGGTTGGAAGCACATGATTGGTGCCGCCAAAATAATCACCGATGCTTTCACAAGTGATATAGCCTAAAAAGACACTTCCGGCATTATATACTTGATCCAAATGCTCTTTTGCATCTTCGATCATCAACTCTAAATGTTCTGGTGCGATCTGATTGCTGATTTCGATGCATTGTTCGATATCTTTGCAGATCATCAACGTACCATAAGCAGCCAAGCTCTTTTCAATGATTTCTTTTCGTTCCAGCAGCGCACTTTGCCGTTTCAGCTCTTCTTGAACAGCATTTGCAAGATCTTCATCGACCGTCAGCAATATACTGCAGGCAAGCGGATCATGTTCTGCTTGAGAGATAAGATCAGCAG
>CASFOT010000043.1 GCA_949296305.1 uncultured Erysipelotrichaceae bacterium | reverse complement strand
CCTTATTTGTTTGCGGTAATCCCACAATACTATGAATTTTTTCTAATCAAAGTATAATGGTAAATCCACGTTTCAACAAATTAAGGATGGTTACTTTTTTTGTACCACCTCCGTCATTTCATATTGTCTATATAGAATGTTTTGTCGAGCGGGGAATGCGAAATTCTGCTGATAAAAACAGGAGGAATATAGAGGATGAAGAAAAGAATTGCCAGAGTACTGTGCGGCGTTTTAGCTGTACAGCTTGCCCTTTCAAACGGCATGTTCACGCTGAAAGCCGAAAACTTTACAGAACAAGAGGCACTTAGTGAACAAGGGGAAATGAACGAAACTGATGAAATTCAACAAGAAATGATCAGTGATGAAGCAGATGGAACAGAGCTGTTTTTGGATGAATCACAAACGAATCAGACACAAGGGGATCCAGAAAGCAGTCCAAGCGGAAGTGTTACGTATGCCAGCACGCTGAAAGTGAAGATGCAGCACGCACCGCTGTGGGAAAATGAACATCAGTTTAAGATCTATTTACAGGATACAGGTTTAGAACAGATCGTTGAGATGGATGCACAGACATCAGAAGTGACAGCTGCTTTTGAAGATCTGGCTGCAGGCAGTTATGTGCTGCGTGTTGAATCTGCAGGATATGCAGCTTATGAACAGACGATCGAAATCGAAACAGGTTATAATTACAGCATTGCGATCGCAGTGGATGATTCAGCAGTTGATGGCATCGGATATATGCCATATGGAGATCTGAATAAAGATGGCATTGTCAATAAGGAAGATGTGTATGCCATCACAGATCTGCTGGAAGACGATGCTTATGATGCATCCTGTGATATCGATGGCAATGGAAAGATCGATTTGTTGGATCTTGAGAAAGCGGTACGCATGCTGTTTGCAGATGAATTATCAGAGAGCGTTAAAACAGGGAAAGTCGTTTCTGCAATCATTCCAAGCATCATTCAAGGAACGGCAGCTGATCATACGATCCAACAAGGAAACATGAACGACCTTTTGGCAGGAACCGGTTCTATAACACTGAGCCCGGCGGCTGAAAATGCAGTGATCAGTACATCAAATCCGGTTGAATTTTCTTTAGAAATAAACACGAAAGAAGAAAGCTTGACGGTAGCGGGATTGGTGCTTCAGACACCGAAAGATAATCAGATCGATACCGGTACGGTAGAAATCACCTATATGGATCAGGGTCAGGAAAAAACGGGAATTGTTGCAATTGGGCAAACACGATTGAAAAGATCAGCGGATGTGATCGGTACAGCAACGATCGATTCGAATGGACAGCTGATGATTAAACTGGATGGACAGATCGCTGTGAAAAAAGTGACGATCACGATTACTTCCATGACGAAGAAAGATGCAGCATTGGCAGAAATCTCCAGCGTGGAATTTGTCAACAATATGGAAAATTTCATTCCGGCACCGGCTTTAGATATTCCTGAAGTGCTTGCTGTAGACGCCGGAAATAAAACGATCAATGTATCTTGGAAAAAAGTAAATAACATTACCGGTTATCAAGTATTGATCGCACTGGATGGCTATACTGAAACAATCAACGTAAAAGGAACTTCATTAGAAATTACGAATTTTCGAAACAAATCATTGGAAAACAAGAAGACCTATACCATTGCTGTGCAATCGGTAAATGGTGATTGGAAGAGCGGTTATGAACAGACCTATAAAGCGACACCAAGATATGATTCGATTCCGGATGCACCGGATTCTTTGAAATTGAGCAGTGATTATCGGATGATCAAAGCTGTTTGGAATGCACCGAAAGATAATGCAGCAGACAGCTATAATTTATATTACAAAAAACAGGGAGATGCTCAGTTTACAAAAGTTACTGATATTACAAGCACCAATCATACGTTGTATGATCTGGAAGATGAAACAGCATATGTGATCTATGTGACTGCAGTGAATACATATGGGGAAGGTCCTGCATCTTTGGAAGCATCGATTGCGACAAAAACCACAAGCCGGTACAATTCTCACAATACCGCATTATCAATGAAGCCGGTGAAGAAGGAGAATTGAGCAAACATATCGTCAGCATTACCAGAAGAGCAGGCACATCGATGTATCACAGTGCATTGGACGAAGGAAGCTCGGTAAGTGAGTTAGGTATTGCCGACAATGATTTCTCTTCTTATTATCAGATCAATGATTGGGATGATGCGGTTGCTTATCACAATGGAAATGAAGGCTAGGGCTTGACCGTACAGCTCGATCAAAGCTTTTTGATGGATCGGTTTGCTTTGGCAGCGCCGGATGATTCTACTTATTATACGAATGCTGCTGTTTATTATTGGAAAAATGGCGTAAAAGTAAAAGCAGAAGGATTGAGTCTTCAAAGAAAAACAGACAGCAATGGAAGAGCTTATTATGAAATTACATTGGCAAAACCAATTGAAGCAGATAAAGTACAATTTGGTCTTCAGGTAAGTTATTATAGAGCCTATCGAATTCAGGTAGCTGAATTAAGACTTTATGAATACGATTCTTTGGCGGACGATATTCGTGCATTATATGCGGATGATCTGTACCTTTCCTTGAATAAGGAAATAACGGAAACCGATTTTGAACAGCTGCAAGAACGGATCGATACAAAGATCAACGGTGATTATCATCCACAGCGTGCTGCTTTACAGGCCGAGTTAGATGCAGCCAGAAAACTGTATGAAGAACAGAATACATTAAATGATGTATTGAATGTTTCTGCATCGATCAGTGCTTCTTATGACAGTGCTTTAAAACTGTCTGGTCTGAATGCTTGGCAGCCGTTAGGCATCAGTGCACAAGCCAATGATGAAATTGTCATTTATGTAGGGACAAACAATGGGACACGCGGCAGCAGATCAAAGCTGCAGCTGGTCGTGACACAGCAGCACAGCGAATCCGATCAGCTATCCAGAACATTTAATTTGAATGTAGGACGCAATGTGATCACGATCCCGGAACTGGTTTCTACGAATGTCGAAAAAGGCGGTGCGCTTTATATTCAGTATACAGGTAATAATACTAATGATCAGTATGCCGTACGTGTAAATGGCGGAACAAAGATCCCGGTATTGAATTTACATGGCATTACTGATGAAGATGAACGCATGGCAAA
>CASFOT010000042.1 GCA_949296305.1 uncultured Erysipelotrichaceae bacterium | reverse complement strand
TCAAATACACTTCAGGCTTTTCTTCTACATATGCATTGATCGTATATGTTTTTGTCGTGCCATCTTCTGCTGTAACGATAATTTCAATTTTATTATTCCCTTGTTTCAAAGATATCTCACCCGCACCTGAAACACTTGCTTTTGAATCATTCGCTTTTGCTTCTATTTTGATGCTTTCTGCATCAGAAGGAAGACTTAACTCATAATTTGTTGTTCCAGACTTAAATGCAGGAGACAAAGTACCATCAGAAATCTGAAGAGATGCTAAAGAAGCATCATTTGATTTAGACGTAGTATCAGTTTCTGTTGCTTGAGAACCTTGCTGCAAATTTGTTTGCGTATTCTGTTGTGAACTCTGTGATTGGTTGCTTGATGATGAGCCACTATTTGAGCTGTTGCTTGAAGACGTTGCAACAGTAACACTGCCG
Source organism: uncultured Erysipelotrichaceae bacterium (assembly GCA_949296305.1). GTDB lineage: Bacteria > Bacillota_I > Bacilli_A > Erysipelotrichales > Erysipelotrichaceae > Merdibacter. The sequence goes on along the minus strand of CASFOT010000042.1, from coordinate 23,814 downwards.
TCTCCTAATGACAAACCGCTAGCATCAGTCATCGTATCCGTATTTGTTGCGTCAACCGTAGTAAATGTAATAGAAGCAGTTCCCGCTGCACCCGCTTTTGCAGACGCACTAACAGTTTTTCCACGATCACACCAATTATCACTTGAAATTATTGTCGCGTTATTTCCACTTGCTTTTACACTGCCTTCAATCGCACCACAGCCCACAGTAACCGTAAATGTCTCCCCGGGTTTTACCGTTTTTGCAATAGCAACTATTGGTACAAATAGTAATGAAATCATAAATAGGATAGTTAATTTATTTAAAAACTTATTCAATTTAATCGCTCCTTATTATTTAATGGTTGATATTCCAAGTATGTGATTTTTTATCAAAACATAATCCATAGAACTAATTTTGCCATCACTGTTCACATCAGCTGCTGTTGCCTCTTTACCAGACAACTTTTTGATATTTAATATGTGATTTTTTACTAAAACATAATCCATAGAACTAATTTTGCCATCATTATTGACATCACCCTTATTATAATCATCATCTATAACATCGTCTTTATCTCCTGAATCTCCTGAATCTGTTCCTACAACACCTTTAGATAATAATGAAGAATGGATATAACCATAGCTCTTTTCAAAGTCATAGCCATCACCGCTGTAATCAATAGCTGTACGACTGCTATTTAGAGGCGTATCTAACTGGATCTTATACCACACATTAGATCCGGATACAGTTGTACCTTTTACTTCCTCTAATAAGATAAAAGACATATTGCCGCTTGCTGGCGTTGTATATAAAACGGTTGATGTTGTTGATGGCTCTTTACGTACATTTACTGCACCATAATCTTTGAATACTAAGGTTTCATTACCTACATCCGTTTTATCTTTTGTATAAAAGTCTAAGCTCCAAGCCCAATGAGCTGCTTTTTCTCCCCAATAAGGGTCTGATGCATAACTTGACATACCACTAGCTTTATCACCTAAGAATGAGCCATGATAAGTCGAATATTTAGGTGTTGAATACCATAAATTTACATAATATTTAGCATGATCTTTTATACTATTTTGTGGCGAAGAATAACCATTAGCTAATCCAGGATCAGAGTCTACCGCATTATGTCCAAACAGGTTGTTCTTTGTCTGAGCAATAGAGCTTGTTCCAAATGCACTTTCATTTGCAGAAACGCCAAATACAGAAAGTGCATTCGCACCATATTCATTTTGATATTGAATATAATATTTACCTAATTCATACATTTTCGTTCCTGAAGAAGTATACTTGCTTCCTAAATAATACTTTACATAATTATTGATATCTTGTGCTGTAAACGTTGTTTTTGAACGATTCGAAACGAACTGATAATAATTATAATAAGGGTCATCTGGGTTGATCGAATTCTTTCTTGTCTCTGCGCGATAATCATCTAGCATTTTATTATAATCAGTATAAAAATAGTGACCATCATAACTAAAGTACACTACATTGTTTTTCATGTAGGGTTGTATTTCTCCGACTGTATAGGCACTGGAATAACCCGTACTATACACACTTGTTCTGATATAATGTTTTAATACGCCTTGTTCACAACGATAAAAGCTAACATACCAATCGCCGGCTTCGCCATCCAGCACCTGTACATCACTGCCGTTTACCAAACCAACAACTCCAGCTAACATAAATTTCACTTTGCCATTTTCATAACCTAAAAAAGCTGCATCTGCACCATAATAGCCGTTGGTATATCCTGATTCTCCCGTATATGCATCAACATAACTGGTATTTTGAGTAGCAGATGATTTTGTCCTAAAATTTACGATACCATATTGAATATCGTTGACTCCGCCAACACTGATGCCTTCCATGCTTTTGCTTTCTTTTTGCTCTTGTGCCGTTTGTGCTTCCATTTCTTCACGATCCATGATAAATATTTGACCGTGTTCATCAATTCCAGTGAATACATGATCTTCAGACAATGTTGCACCGACAGCTATTGATGAATCACCATTTGCCATCATTGTATTGCCCCAAACACACCCAATGACCAGAGCAAACACACACATAAATGCTACTAATACCTTCTTCATTAATAACTGTCTCCTTTCTTTGTTTTCTTTCCCTTTTTGAAAATTCCACATTAGTGCAGTGTAATTATAACATAAGTATTTGCAATTGAATACTACAACCATTTTTTGTCATTCGTTCAATAATTTACATAAAAAAAGGGAGAAACTCTCCCTTCAGACTGTTGACAAAGTGGTACTTATAAAGTAAGTATCGCTTTTCTTTTTCCTTAAAATATCTAATAATTATGTTTTTTACGTAATGTTGTGTAGTTTTATAGATGCTTTTCCATCTCCATTTGGACATTCTTTTTAGATTATGACACGCAAAAATCATCAGCGACTGATGCTGATTTTTTTCTAATCCTCTTAACCTGGTATATCTCAACGTATGATGTTCTTTACAGTCTGCGAATACTCTCTCTATGCTTTCTTTTCGCCTAGGATAGATTTCCTTCCACTTTAATGTATGCCGTATCTCATCCATTACTTCTTCCCGGTATTCCTCCCATACATGTCGTGTCACTACTTTCTGGAAGCTCTTTGATGATGTGCATCTTTCTCTTAGTGGACAATTCTCACATTCTTTTGGATCTGATTTGTATTCTTTATATCCAAGCTTGTTTGTCGTGCTGTATGACAACACTTTATTATTCGGACACAGATAACAGTCATATTCTTCATCATATACATACTCGTATTTCTTGTAATACCCCTGCTTCGTCATTGGTCTTTTATAAGGCGCATACATTTTTTGTCCATTTTCTAATATCGTCTTGCATATTGCCGGTGTTATATATCCTGCATCCAAACATATGTTTTTTATTTGATCCGTATATTTTTCTTTTAATACTTTATATGCAGAAAAGAAAGATACACTATCATGTATGTTTCCCGCAACACATACGCTTGCCAGCACAAATCCGTTCCTATCACAAAACGTTTGATGTGAATACGCAAAACATTTTTCCTTTTCCCCTTTATGGAAACATCCGCTTTCCGGATCCGTTTTACTAATTTTTATATGTTTTGTTTCTATGTCTCGTTTTAATTTTCCCGTTTCCTCATCATAATTCATTTCTTCTTTTTCGTTTTTTTGAATCGGTTTCTTTCCATGTTCCTCGCGATCTTTGTTTATTTCCTCCAGCAGATCATTTTCATAGATCTTCTTCATGATTTCAACTTCTTCGTCTGTATACTTGTTTTTATTCGCATTTGCCTTTTGATGCGTGGAATCTCCATATACGGTATCCATATCTACAAAACCATAAGAGATTGCCTGCTTCAATATATGATCAAAGATTTTTTCAAATACTTCGCTGTCACTATATCTACGGATATAATTTTGGCTCCAGGTTGAATAATTTGGTACCTTTTCATCCATGGAGATTCCCAGAAACCAGCGATATGCAAGGTTGACCTGTATTTCTCTGCAGGTCTTTCTCATAGAGCCTATTCCGAAAATAATATTGATGAAGATCATTTTAAAAAGCACCACAGGATCTATGCTCGGTCTGCCAACATCACTGTAAAGATTCTCTACAAAAGGGTAGATAAAATTCCAGTCAATGCAGCTTTCCAGCATTCGGACATCATGATCCTGTGGTACCAGTTCTTCTATCGTGCCTAAAATAATGTGATCATTTTTATTGTTTCTTCTTGTCATTGCCATATCAGGTCACTCCTATTTTACCCGCTTTTATTATACCAATTTAAGCATTATAAAAGGCAAAAAGAATCATATGTTTTTGGGTAAAATAGGAATCTTTTTGCCTGTTTCATTCTATCATATAAAAAATAGACTGTCGACACCTTTGTCAACAGTCTGAAGGGAGAAACTCTCCCTTTCGTTTATTACATTTCTGTGATCGTTAGATCATCTTCTGCAACTGCTTCATTGATTGCATCACTGCTGAGTGGTTGAACAAATGATGTTTCCATTGTTTCACCTGCATAACTCATGAATGTTTCATCATCTTCATCTCGACGATTGCGCTCTTCACGAATTGCTTTCAGTTCTGCAGCTTTTTGTTCAATGATATGATTCATTGGACGATCACCTTCACATCCAGTACCAGCTGGAATCAGTTTACCGATAATGACATTTTCCTTTAATCCAATCAAATGGTCAACTTTGCCTTTGATTGCTGCATCAGTCAGTACTTTAGTTGTTTCCTGGAATGAAGCAGCTGACAAGAAGGAATCTGTTTCAACAGATGCACGGGAAATACCCAGCAATACTGGTTTGATCTTTGCCGGCGCTTTTCCGCTTAATAACGCATCGCGGTTAATACGGTTTGCATTGATCAATGAAATCTGTACACCTGCGCTCAATGAAGTATCTCCGCCGTCTACGACAACGACTTTACGCAGCATCTGACGAATCATTACTTCAATATGCTTATCGCTGATTTCGATACCTTGTGACTGGTATACTTTCTTAACCTCTTTTAAGATGTAGTTTTGTACCTGACGAACACCCGCTACCTTTAACAATTCTTTTGGATCAACTGGACCTTCAGTGATCTTGTCACCAGCTTCGATCTTCACACCTGGCTTGATCCACTGACGAATAGCTTGTGATGGATTGATCTTGTGTACTTTGCTTTCTACATCATTGGTAATCGTAACTTCAAATCCTGGCGTATTTTCCAAAGATTCAACTGAAGTGATCTCACCGCTGATCTGTGCTAAAACAGCAACACCTTTTGGACAACGAGCTTCAAACAGCTCCTCGACACGTGGAAGACCTTGTGTGATATCTCCACCATCCGCGCTGGCAACACCACCAGTGTGGAATGTACGCATAGTCAGCTGCGTACCTGGTTCACCAATAGACTGTGCTGCCATGATACCAACGGCTTCACCAACTTCAACATCTTTGCCTGTAGCCATATTGCGTCCATAACATTTACGGCAGATACCATAGATAGATTTACATGTAAATGCTGAACGGATATACATACCTTCAACACCAGCATCTTCGATCTGTTTTGCGATATCATCTGTGATGAATTCATCGCTGGCAACGATCAATTCGCCAGTATTTGGATCAATGACGTCTTGTTTTGCATAACGTCCAACCAGACGGTCATACAAAGACTCGATCATGGAGTTTGTCTTGCGGTCAATGATTGCTTCGACCCAATATCCTTTATCAGTTCCACAGTCATCTTCTTTAATGATCACATCTTGTGCAACATCAACCAGACGACGTGTCAAATAACCAGACTCTGCTGTTTTCAAGGCTGTATCGGTCAAACCTTTACGTACACCGTGTGTAGAGATAAAGAACTCAGACACATTCAGACCTTCACGGAAACATGAGTAGATCGGAACTTCGATGATGCTTGGTACATATTCGCCTTTTGCTGATTTTGACTGAGACGGTTTTGCCATCAGACCGCGCATACCAGCTAACTGTGTAAAGTTTGACGTATTACCACGGGCACCAGAACGAGCCATCATGTTGATTGGGTTCTTGCGTGGCAATGAGCTCAGCAGCTCAGCAGCAATGTCATCTTTGACATCTGCCCACAGTTTGTTCAAGTGACGCTCCCACTCTTGCATCGTCAGCTTACCTTTGCGCTGCAAACGTTTGAGTTCTTCGGCTTTTTCTTTACCATAGTTGACATGTTCTTCTTTGTTTGGCGCAACTTCGATATCGGCTAATGATACGGTTACGCCTGCAACAGTTGAATAATAGAAACCAAGGTCTTTGATCTCATCCAAGATATGGGAAGTCTTCTCCGTAGAGTAACGTTTAAAGATCTCACCGATGATCTTTCCGAGGTCTTTTTTCTTGAATGCTGGTGTAATTGGCAGATTAGCGATTGCTTCCTGGATATTTTCCCCCATGTTCAAGAAGAATTTATCCGGTGTTGCTTTAAAGTTTGCCGCACTGACTTCATTCAGATATGGGAAATCTTCCGGGAACATATTGTTGAAGATGACCTTACCGACCGTTGTCATCAGGTATTTCTTCATCTGTTCCTCACTGAAGCTTGTTTTGCCTAAATTTCTTGCCGGAATGGCAATACGAGAATGCAGATGGATCTGTTTTGTCTGATAAGCCATCATGATCTCATCGATGCTTCCATATACATGGGCTTCATTATCCGCAAAGCGATTCCACATTGCTGCTTCATCTTCACAGTCAACATCTAAATAACGCTGTGCTTCTGCACGGAATTCCTCGGCTGTTTCTTCCATGGTCAGGTAGAAATTACCCATGACCATATCCTGACCTGGCGTAACGATTGGTTTACCATCTTTTGGACCAAGGATGTTATTGGAACCCAGCATCATTACCAATGCTTCTGCTCTGGCTTCTTCGCTTAACGGAACATGCACAGCCATCTGGTCACCGTCGAAGTCCGCGTTGAACGCAGTACATACCAATGGATGCAGACGCATCGCACGTCCTTCTACTAATTTAGGAATAAAAGCCTGGATACCTAAGCGGTGAAGTGTAGGAGCACGGTTCATCAAGATCGGATAACCATCAATAACAGACTCAACGATGTCCCAGATACGCGGATCTTGACGGTCGATCAGTTTCTCTGCTGTTTTTGGATTTGAAGCGATTTCACGGTTTACAATCTCATTGATCACGAACGGTTTGAACAGCTGAATAGCCATTTCACGCGGAATACCACACTGATACATTTTCAGATCTGGCCCTACGGCAATAACGGAACGGCCAGAGAAGTCAACACGTTTACCTAACAGGTTCTGACGGAAACGTCCTTGTTTACCTTTCAGGGAGTGAGACAATGACTTCAACGCACGGCCTCCAGCACCTGTGATCGGTTTTGAACGGCGGCCGTTATCGATCAAAGCATCAACCGCTTCCTGCAACATACGTTTTTCGTTCTGCACGATGATCGCTGGTGTTCCCAGTTCCAGTAATTTTTTCAAACGGTTGTTACGAGTGATAACACGGCGATAGAGATCGTTGAGGTCACTTGTCGCAAAGCGTCCACCGTCCAGCTGTAACATTGGTCGCAGATCAGGCGGTATGACCGGAATCACGGTAAGTACCATCCACTCCGGTTTATTTCCAGAATGACGGAAAGCTTCGATCGTATCTAAACGTTTTACTAATTTTTTATGTTTTTCGCCCTGTGCATTTTCCATTGCTTCTTTGACGCTCTTGTATTCTTTTTCAAGATCCACGTCTTTTAACAGGGTCAATGCAGCTTCTGCACCTGTTTGTGCAACAAAGCTGCCTGGTCCATAAATGGCCATATTTTCGCGGTATTCCTTTTCAGATAATACCTGCTTGTATTCCAATTTCGTATCACGAGGATCCGTTACGATCCAAGACACGAAGTATACAACTTCTTCCAATTGTTTTGGCGTGACATCCAGCAACAAAGCCATACGGGAAGGAATTCCACGCAGATACCAGATGTGTGCTACTGGAGCGGCCAATTCAATGTGTCCCATGCGTTCACGGCGTACGGTAGATTTTGTGATCTCTACTCCGCAACGGTCACAGATGACACCTTTATAACGTACTTTTTTATATTTTCCGCAATAACATTCCCAGTCTTTGCTAGGGCCAAAAATACGTTCACAGAACAATCCGTCACGTTCTGGTTTTTGAGAACGGTAATTGATCGTTTCTGGTTTTTTGACTTCTCCATGGCTCCATTCATGAATACGTTCTGGAGATGCCAAGCTTACCTGAATCGAGGCAAAATTATTGATGCTCATAATCTACTACGCCTCCTTTTCTTCTTCGTCTTCTGCTTCGTCAAAATCGTCGTTATCATTAAAGCCTTCATCTTCATCGGCAAAATCATCTTCTTCATCCATGTCTGCCGGTTTGTCTTCTGCAGGAGCAGCTGCTTCTTCTTGCATTTTCGGCAGATCGATCTTTGGAAGAACGCTTGCTTCATTGTCTTCTTTCGTTAGATCCACTTCCTGTCCGTCTTCATCCAACAAACGAACATCGATGGCTAATGCTTGTAGCTCGTGCATCAATACGCGGAAAGATTCTGGAACACCTGGTTCTGGAATATCTTTTCCTTTGATGATCGCTTCATATGTCTTCGTACGGCCTTGGATATCATCTGATTTTACCGTTAAGATTTCTTGCAATGTATGAGCTGCACCATAAGCTTCAAGTGCCCATACCTCCATTTCACCGAAACGCTGACCACCATTTTGTGCTTTACCGCCTAATGGCTGCTGCGTTACTAATGAGTAAGGTCCTGTTGCACGGGCATGCAGCTTATCATCAACCATGTGCGCCAGCTTGATCATATACATGACACCAACGGAAATACGTTCATCAAACGCTTCTCCGGTACGTCCATCGTAAAGTACCTGTTTGCCATCTTTTGTCATGCTTGCTTCCTGCATGATTGCACTTAATTCTTCATTGGAAATACCGTCAAATACCGGTGTAGCGAATTTCACGCCTAATTTCTTGGCCGCATAACCTAAGTGGATCTCCAATACCTGTCCGATATTCATACGTGAAGGCACACCGACTGGGTTCAACATGATATCCACTGGTGTTCCATCTGGCATGTATGGCATATCTTCTACTGGCAGGATCTTTGAGATGACACCTTTGTTACCATGACGTCCGGCCATCTTATCACCTTCAGAGATCTTACGTTTCTGAACGATATAAACTTTAACAGTCTCTTTTACTCCCGGAGGCAGATCATGTCCATCTTCACGTTTGAATACACGGATCGAATGAACGATACCTGCACCGCCATGCGGTACTTTCAATGAATTATCACGAACTTCACGTGCTTTCTCAGAGAAGATCGCTAACAGCAGTTTTTCTTCTGGAGAGATCTCGCTTTGACCTTTTGGCGTTACTTTACCAACCAAGATATCGCCTTCCTGTACTTCCGCACCGATCATGACGATACCGCGGCTGTCCAGATTACGACGTGCATTTTCACTCACGTTTGGAATATCACGCGTAATTTCTTCCGGACCGAGCTTCGTTTCACGGCAGTCGATATCATATTCCTCGATATGGATCGACGTATACACATCATCACGTACCAAACGCTCGCTCATGATGATGGCATCCTCGTAGTTGTAACCATACCAAGTCATGTATGCAATCGTTACGTTTTGTCCTAATGCAAGCTCTCCGTTTTCCATAGAAGGTCCATCTGCTAAGATGTCGCCTTTTTCTACCCGTTCGTGTTTTTTGACGATCGGGCGCTGGTTAATGCTGGTTCCCGCATTGGAGCGCTGGAACTTACGCATACGGTATTCATGTGCTTCACCTTCATCATCACGTACGATGATGCGCTGAGAATCCACATATTCTACGATACCGTCTTCTTTTGCGACAATGCCGACACCGGAATCTTTTGCGATCTTATATTCGATACCAGTACCAACATATGGAGAATGCGGCATCAACAGCGGAACTGCCTGACGCTGCATGTTCGCACCCATCAAGGCACGGGAGGCATCGTCATTTTCCAAGAATGGTACGCAGGCAGTCGCTACAGAGACGATCTGTTTTGGAGAAACGTCGGCTAGTTCTACTTCTTCACGGCGTGCAATGATCGTATCACCGTTTTTACGTGCTACGACGTGTTCGTTGACCAAACGGCCGTCGCGCACCTCGTTGGCCTGTGCGATCACGTAGTCTGCTTCTTCATCTGCAGAGAGATAGATTGCTTTTTCTTGCACCGTTCCATCCGGATTAACGATACGGTATGGTGTCTGGATGAACCCATATTCGTTGATCTTGCCATATGTCGTCATATTAGAGATCAAACCGATGTTTGGTCCTTCTGGTGTCTCGATCGGACAAATACGGCCATAGTGTGAACTGTGAACGTCACGTACTTCAAAGCCTGCACGATCACGAGTCAGACCACCTGGACCTAATGCAGAGATACGACGCTTATTTGTCAATTCTGCCAATGGGTTTTGTTGATCCATGAACTGTGACAGCTGAGAACTAGAGAAGAACTCTTTGATCGCTGCCGTCAATGGACGGATATTTGTTAATTTCTTTGGTGTTAATGTAGCAATTTCCGCAATGGACATACGTTCTTTTACTACACGTTCCATACGGCTCAAGCCGATGCGGAACTGGTTCTGGATCAGTTCGCCGACCGTACGGATACGACGGTTCCCTAACATATCGATATCATCGGTCTCTCCGATGCCTTCCATGATATTCAAGTTATAAGAATAGAACGCATACATGTCGGAAATAGTAATGGTGTGTTTATTTGCAAATGGGTCATTACCAATGATCTTGATCAGTGTTTGATCTTCGCTGCGTACAAAGATTTCCTGTACAGCAGCACCAACCAGCCAAGCATCGATGGATTCGCCATTCATTACATGTGCGCTGATTTCTTCTACTGTATCTGGATCTAATGCATCCGGTTTTACACGCGGAGTATATCCGTCGACATACAGATCGCCATCGGCGTCAACGACATCATTTCCTTCACCATCTGTCAGACGTGCCAATGCATACATGCGCTGACCATAATTTAAAACAGTGGCAACATTTTCTTTATTCAAAGCAACTTTTTTCGCAATGATTCCTGCCTGTACGCTGATCTTATCAAATTCTTTTGCGATTTCTTCTACATCTGATTCGCTCAAGATGCTTCCTTCATAAAGCATACGATCATTTAATTCTACATCATGAGCAAGCACACGCCCGATCAATCCGCTGCCATAAGTCGTAGGCACTTCTACAACGTCTGGATGGTTGAATAATGGGTTGAATGGGAATGCTGTCACGTAGACACCTTTTGACAGCACTTCACGCAATGCATTACGCTCATCACGTTTGATATACGTACCGCTTTCCATGAACACTTTGCCATCGGCATCAACGACATCCTGCGCAAGCGTCGTCATATACGTACGTGCCACTGCACTTAGTTTTTTGCCCAGCTTAAAACGTCCTGCTTTTGTCAGGTCATAACGGCGCGGATCAAAGAATTTCGCATTCATCAATGTGATAGAGCCGTCCAAAGTTGGAATTTCATCACTGCGCTGGTTTTCATAAATCGACAGCAATGCTTCCTGTGTTGTCTTTACTTTATCGCTTAACAGCGTATGTTCCACTTCTTCATATTTTCCAAAGAATGCAGTATACATCAATAAATACAAGTTCATGTACTCACGATTTTCATCATCGATCGCAATATCCTTTGGCCATTCTCTTCCCATAGAACGAAGGAATGTTTCCATTTGTGTCGTATCTAAAGGATCTTCGCTCGGCAGCAGATCGACAGACATACCGATTGCTTTGAATAGGATACTAGAAAGAATCTTTCTCTTTCGGTCGATGCTGACTGATAACTGACGGCCCAATGAGCTCTTTTTCAGTTCGGTCATGAATTCCAGCCATGTACCGCGGCTTGGAATCAATTCGCAGTTATAGCTTGTCTTTCCTGTTTTCTCCTCATACCCAGTAGAAAAGTATGCTCCTGGAGAACGCACAATCTGCGAAACGATAACACGTTCCGCTCCGTTAATAATGAAAGTACCTGTTTCAGTCATCAAAGGGAAATCGCCTAAGAAAACTTCTTCCTCTTTACGCATGACTTCTCCAGTTGCCGTATCTGTGATCTCCAGTTCCATCTTTGCTTTTAACGGTGCAGCATAATTGCATTCCCGATACATTGAATCTTCTGCATTGTATTTTGGTTCTTCAAACTCATATCCTAAAAATTTCAGACGGATATTTCCTCCATAGTTCTGAATCGGATAAATTTCATTGAATACTTCTGCGATTCCATCGTTTTTGAACCATTCAAAAGAGTCTGTCTGGATCTCTACCAAGTTCGGCAGTTCCAGGTTTCCGCTTACCTTTGAATAGTCCCTGCGCTCTGCCTTTTTACCGGAAGCGACGATACGATAAGGTGTCTTTTGGTCCATGTACGCCATCCTTTCTTTTTTATACTTTTAAACTAAAATGAGTCAATCATGCCATTTTATCATTTTAGTATTTTGCAATTTATTATAATATCAATCTACTGTCAATTTGTCAAGCTTCTTTGCGAAAAGGATATAGTATCCTTTAGAACGTTCTAAGATCTCGCAATTCCCGAATCGTTCCTGTATGCGCTTCTTTGCACTAGGTGCTCCTTGCTGTTTGCGTATGACAACCCATAACCGACCGCCATCTGCTAAATGCGCATATGCACCATCCAGCATCTGATTGACAATTTCCTTTCCGGCACGGATCGGCGGGTTGGTGATGATATCAGTAAAAGTATTCCCTTCCACTCCTGAATATACATCTGAATATACACAGAAAGCTTTTACGTCATTCAGCGCTGCATTTTCTTTTGCAAGTTCTAGTGAACGTGGGTTTACTTCTGCCAATGTCCATGTGCTCTCAGGAAATAATTTGGCAAGCACGATGCCGATCGCACCATAGCCGCAGCCCAGATCCAGCACCCGTTCGCCAAGCTGTTTTTCACGATGAATCGTCTCGATCAAGACCTGTGAACCCATATCCACATGGTCTTTGCAAAAAACGCCATTGTCTGTGATAAAACGGTAAGTAAAACACGAAAACCGGAAAGTGATTTCTTTCCGGTTTTGTGCTAAATGACGATTATCTGTGAAATAATGATTCATAACGATCACCGTCCTTTTAGTAAACAAAAAGCAGTGCTTTTTGTCATGTTTCAAATCAGATCTGTGCTTAAATTACTTAATTTCAACAGAAGCACCAGCATCCATCAATTTCTTCTTGATTTCTTCTGCTTCTTCTGGTTTGATGTTTTCTTTGATTACGCTTGGAGCTTTGTCAACCAATCCCTTAGCGTCAACCAGACCTAAACCAGTGATTTCACGTACTGCTTTGATAACAGCAACTTTTGTTCCACCAACATCTGTCAATGTTACAGTTACTTCACTTGGTCCAGCAGCTTCTGCAGCTTCTGCAACTGGAGCAGCAGCAACTGGTGCAGCAGCAGTTACGCCAAATTTTTCTTCGATTGCACTTACTAAGTCGTTCAGTTCAAGAATAGTAGCTTCTTCAAGATAAGCTAAAATGTCCTCATGTGTTAACTTTGCCATGTTCATTTTCCTCCTGTGATTATTTTACTTATTCAGCAGCTTCTGCTGAACCTTCTTTGCTTTCTGCAACTGCTTTAACAGCACAAGCAAATTTGATGATTGGTGACTGCAGACATCCTAAGAACATAGAGATCATGCCCTCTTTGTTAGGCAGACTTGACAATTTCTTGATTGTCTCTACATCTACAACCTTACCCTCGACGATACCGCTCTTCAATACCAGCGCTTCATGCTTTTTAGCAAATTTCGCCAATACACGAGCAGGTGCAACTGCGTCTTTACCGAATGCGAGCGCATTTGGACCAACCAAAGCTTCTTTCAAGCCATCAGCGCCGATGCTTTCAGCAGCACGCTGTGACATCGCATTTTTGTAGACTTTGAATTCTACTTCTTCGGCACGCAGGTTACGGCGCAGCTCTGTCATTTCTGCTACTGTCAAACCACGATATTCAACAACAACAGTTGACTCAGCATTTTTCATCTTATCAGCAATTTCATTTACTAATGTTTTCTTTGCATCGATGATTGCCTGATTCATTTCCTACACCTCCTGTTTTTCTATATCAAATATACCGCAAGAGTGATAAAAACCCGCACACCAAGACAGTATGCGGGTTTGAAAGTTTCATCCATCTTTCTACCTCGGTAACATGATTAAGCACTCGGCCGTTACTGTCTTTGGTATATTGATAACCTTTGTTATTTTAACATCTATTTACAAAATGTCAATTACTTCTCTACAGCTACACGGATACCAGGACCCATTGTTGTGCTGACAACCAAGTTCTTGATATAAGTACCCTTTACAGCAGCTGGACGTGCTTTTGCAATCGTTGAGTAGATTGCTTTGAAGTTTTCAACCAATGCCTGATCTTCAAAGCTTGTTTTTCCGATCATCAGGTTGATGTTACCTTCTTTATCAACACGATATTCTACTTTACCTTTTTTGATGTCTTCGATTGCTTTAGCAACATCCATCGTAACTGTACCAGTCTTAGGGTTCGGCATCAAACCTTTAGGACCTAACAGACGACCCAGCTTACCAAGCTGACCCATCATATCTGGTGTAGCAACGATGATATCGAAATCGAACCATCCTTTAGAGATCTGGTCAAGCAATTCGCTGCCGCCGACATAATCAGCACCAGCATCTTTTGCTTCCTGCTCTTTCGCGCCCTGTGTGATCACACAAACTTTCTGTGTCTTACCTGTACCGTTTGGCAGAACCATCGCACCACGGATCTGCTGATCAGCATGACGTGGGTCAACGTTCAAACGGAAGGATACTTCCACAGATGCGTCAAATTTTACTGTACTTGTCTGTTTTGCCAATGCAACTGCTTCTTCGATTGAATAAGTTTTCGAACGGTCAACCAATTTAGCAGCTTCAGCAAATCTCTTTCCTACTTTTGCCATTTTCGTTCACTCGTCCTTTCTTACATTTCGAAGCCTTCAACCTTGATACCCATGTTGCGAGCTGTACCAGCGATGATACGCATAGCACCTTCCACATCATTAGCATTCAGGTCTGGCATTTTGTACTCAGCGATCTCTTTTAACTGATCCACTGTGATCGTACCAGCAATTTCTTTCTGGTTTGCACTAGCTTTTTGAATCTTAGCAGCTTTCTTCAACAGAATAGCAGCCGGTGTCGTTTTCAATACGAAGTCAAATGATTTGTCTTCATATGCTGTGATGATTACTGGAACCAAGTCACCTGCACGGTCTTTGGTAGCATCGTTGAATGCTGTACAGAACTGTGGCATGTTGATACCAGCAGAAGCCAAAGCCGGTCCCGGTCTAGCTCCACCTGCAGGGAACTGCAGTTTACAGATTTTTGCAACTTTCTTGCTCACAAGACACACCTCCTATATTTGTTGTCTTATGCAGTGGTTGATGAACGGTTGCTCGTTCTCCCACGCACGCTATCAGACGATAGCTATTGTATTTTACAGTGTTTCGTGCAGAAAATCAAGCTTTCTTGCGCATTTTCTGTACGATTCCATCACAAAAATCATCTATTTTCTCTGCAGCAATGCCGGCCATTGAAAAGACAGCACAAAATCGATCAGATAAGATGAAATCGTCACAGTGATCAAGGAATACACGATCCGTGTAAAAGGAATATAACTAAGTGACAGCAACAGCACAGTAAGATCCGTGAACAGATAACAACGCGAAATACGCCAATGGGTCACCCGGGCAATAACAAGTGCTAACGCATCATCTCCGCCTCCAGAACCGCCTTGGCGAACGATCAGGCCGATCCCGATCCCGACAAACATGCCGCCGCTGATTGCCGCAAGAATCGGATGATCGCTCAGATCAGGAAGCATGGGCGGAAAACATTCCCACACCTTATA
The DNA here is from genome assembly GCA_949296305.1 of uncultured Erysipelotrichaceae bacterium. Classification (GTDB taxonomy): domain Bacteria; phylum Bacillota_I; class Bacilli_A; order Erysipelotrichales; family Erysipelotrichaceae; genus Merdibacter. Next base: position 8,333 of record CASFOT010000042.1, on the reverse strand, counting down.
AAAGAAAGATACGCTGATCGTCGATACGACCGAGATCTGTATGAATCGAATGCCCAAATATCGATACGCCATCAAATAACATACAGCATCTAATACCGGTGTGATATAAGCAGGGGATGCACCCAGCCAATGTTCTACCAACAACATGGCACCGATGATGCCGCCTTCTGTAATTCCTGTCCGCTGATGGATATTATGGATGCCGAAAGAGCAGATTGCTGCCCCCAAGAGAATGAAAAATAATCGGATCCAGGACGATGAAAGAGTCAGCTTTTCTACATAAGCCGAAATCTCTCCTCTTCGCATGATAAGACCTCCTCTTCCTTTATCACTATAACGGATAGCAGGGCTTCTTTGTCAAGCGGATCATTAAAAAAAACGGGAATTCCCGTTTTTTAACCTTTGATTTTTTGCATCGTCTCAACGATCTGATCACCCATTTCGCTGCAAGTAAGTTTTTTCTTTCCTTCTTCCATGATGTCGCTGCAGCGATACCCGTCTATCAACACTTGTTCTACCGCTTCTTCGATCAGTTTTTGTTCTTCATCTAGATCAAATGCATATTTCAACATGAGCCCGGCAGACAAGATCATCCCGATCGGATTAGCAATGTTTTGACCAGCAATATCCGGTGCAGAACCATGGATCGGTTCATACATGCCGCGTTTGCTTTCACCAAGAGAAGCACTTGGAATCAAACCGATGCTGCCTGTGATCATGCTTGCTTCATCGCTCAAGATATCGCCAAACATATTTTCGGTCACTACCACATCAAACTGTGCAGGATCTTTTACGATCTGCATCGCCGCATTATCGACCAGCATATCTGCGCATTGCACATCAGGATATTCTTCAGCCACCTCATGAACGATCTTTCGCCATAACCGGCTCGTATCTAATACGTTCGCTTTATCGACTGAAACCACACGGGAATGGCGTTTGCGTGCCGTCTGGAATGCCGTATGTGCGATACGGCGGATCTCATGTTCATAATAGCACATGTTATCACTGGCATACAGTTCGCCATCGACTTCCTCCGTCTTTTTCGCCCCAAAGTATACACCGCCGATCAGCTCGCGGACGACCATGAAATCGATTCCTTTTTCAACGATCGATGGTTTTAAAGGTGATGCGTCTTTTAACTGAGAGAAGATCTTTGCAGGCCGCAAATTGGCATACAGGCCCAATTCTTTACGAATGGATAACAATGCCTTCTCTGGACGGATCGATGGGTCGACCCCATCCCATTTTGGTCCGCCGACAGCAGCTAGCAATACAGAGTCACTGTCCAAACAAGCTTGCAGGCTCTCCTTTGGCAGCGAAGTGCCAAAACGATCGATCGCACAGCCGCCTGCACAAACCGGTACATACGTAAATGAATGCCCATACAGCTGTTCGATACAGCGGAGCACCTTCACTGCTTCTGCCATGATTTCCGGACCGATGCCGTCTCCTTCGATGATCGCAATTCGTTTTTCCATTCTTATTCCCCCTCACGGATTGCGTTCATCAATCCATTGCTCTTCATGATCTTTTGAATGAACGGTGGAAATGGCACCGCTTGATACGTTTCTTTTTTTGTCAGATTATGGATCATTCCATTATCAAAATCTATTTCAATTTCATCCCCTGCTTCAATGGCATTGCTGGCAGATTCGCATTCTAAGATCGGTAACCCGATATTGATCGCATTGCGATAAAAAATTCGTGCAAATGACTTTGCAATGACACAGCTAATGCCGCTTTCTTTGATTGCGATCGGTGCATGTTCACGGGAAGAACCACAGCCAAAGTTCCAACCTGCGACCATGACATCTCCCTGTTTTACTTTTTTAACGAAATCGGCATCGATATCGCACATGCAATGACTTGCTAATTCTTTCGGATCGCTCGTATTCAGATAGCGCGCAGGGATGATTACATCTGTATCTACATTATCTGGATAAATATGTGTTTGTCCTTTTACTTTCATGCTGCTTCTCCTCCCTCTATAGCTGCGCCTTTGATCACACCAGCTACCGCACTCGCTGCGGCTGTTGCCGGGCTAGCTAAATATACTTCTGATTCCACATGACCCATGCGGCCGACAAAGTTTCGATTCGTTGTAGCCACACAGCGTTCTCCTTGTGCCAAAATACCCATATAACCGCCCAGGCAAGGACCGCAGGTAGGGGTGGATACCACACATCCTGCATCGATGAAGATGTCCATATAACCGCGTTTGATGCATTCTTTATAGATGCTTTGGGTAGCTGGGATAATGATACAACGAACCCCTTTCGCCACATGTTTTCCTTTTAATATTTCAGCAGCTGTTTTCATATCGGAAATACGGCCATTCGTACAAGAACCGATGACTACCTGGTCGATCTTGATCGCTTCAATGATCTCATCGACGGTCTTTGTATTTTCCGGCAGATGCGGGAATGCAACGGTCGGTTTGATCTCGCTCAGATCAATTTCATATGTGTCAGCATATTCTGCATCCGGATCAGCATGATATTCGTCGAAGGAACGCTGTACCCGGCCATTGACATATGCTCTTGTCACATCATCCACTTCAAAGATTCCATTTTTAGCGCCAGCTTCAATCGCCATATTGCAAATGGTTAAACGATCATCCATCGTCAGATTAGCTACGCCTTCCCCTACAAATTCCATCGATTGATACAATGCACCATCCACACCGATCTTTCCAATGATATGCAGGATCACATCTTTGCCGCTGACGTTCGGTGCCATCTTTCCGGTCAACACGAAGCGGATCGCTTCAGGCACTTTGAACCAGCATTTTCCTGTGGCCATGCCGGCAGCCATGTCCGTGCTGCCAACACCGGTAGAAAATGCCCCTAATGCACCATACGTGCATGTATGAGAATCTGCACCGATGATGCATTCTCCTGGCGCAACGATTCCCTTTTCTGGCAGCAGCGCATGTTCGATGCCCATCTCTCCTACATCATAGAAATGTTTGATGTTCTTTGCATAAGCAAATGTTCTGCATTCTTTGCATTGCTGCGCTGCTTTGATATCTTTATTCGGTGCAAAGTGATCCATGACCAGCGCTATGCGCCCTGGATCGAATACTTGTTCAAACCCATATTTTTCAAATTCTTTGATTGCTACTGGAGAAGTGATGTCATTCCCCAGCACCATATCTAATTTTGCTTCGATCAGCTGTCCCGCTTCTACATGATCCAGGCCCGCGTGTGCAGCCAGGATCTTTTGTGTCATCGTCATTCCCATCGTATCAATTCCTTCCTTCCTTTTCCTGTGCGCGGCGTTGGATCAGTGCACGGTTCAGTGCAGAGAACAACGCCATCACGCTTGATGTGATGATATCTTCATGGATACCGACACCCCATTGATCTAATCCACGGCAATCTTTGATCTTTACATAAGAAACGGCTTTCGATGTAGAACCTTTGGTCAAAGCGTGTTCTTTGTAATCCATGATATCGAATTTGACATTTGTATTATTCCGCAAGGCATTGCTTACAGCATCCAAGCGTCCATTTCCATTTCCAACGATGTTTTTAAGTTCTCCATCAGTCACTACACGAAGCGTACAGATAAATTCGCCGCCGTCTCTGGCAAAATGGAAATCTTCCATCGTATAAGGGGCATTGACATTACGATATTCTTTTTCAAACAGATCTTTGACTTCATTCGGCAGCAATTCTTTGTGCTGATGGTCACTGACATCTTTCATAAAATAGCCAATTTCCTCGCGCATATCGAGCGGCAGTTCATATCCATAGTATTCTTCCATCATATAAGCCACTCCGCCTTTTCCAGATTGCGAATTGATGCGGATGACATCTGTCTCATATACACGGCCGACATCTCTTGGATCGATCGGAAGATAGGGCACTGTCCATTGCTCTTCCTTTTGATCTTCACGATAATGCATGCCTTTTGCAATCGCATCTTGATGGGAACCGCTGAATGCAGCAAACACCAATTGTCCTGCATATGGCTGGCGGTAGCCGACCTTCATTCTGGTCACTCGTTCATATATATCGACGATGGATGGCATATCGCTAAAATCTAATTCTGGATCTACGCCCATAGAATACATATTCATCGCTAAGGTGATGATATCTACATTTCCAGTGCGTTCTCCGTTTCCAAATAAGGTTCCTTCAATACGGTCTGCACCTGCCAGGACACCCATCTCGCTGTCTGCAACTCCGCATCCACGATCATTATGCGGATGAAGCGAAACAATGACATTTTCACGGTCATTCATATGTTTGCACATATATTCGATCTGGCTGGCATACACATGCGGCATGCTCATTTCTACCGTTACCGGCAAATTGATGATCACTTTATGATCTGGCGTTGGTTTCCATACATCCAGCACGGCATTGCATACATCCAATGCATATTCTACTTCGGTACCGGTAAAACTTTCCGGTGAATATTCAAAACGATAACCGCCGCCATCTTGATCGCTCAGTTCCTGTAACAGCTTTGCCCCATCGACTGCGATCTGCTTGATCTCTTCCTTCGATTTACGGAACACTTGTTCCCGCTGGGCCTTTGATGTCGAATTATACAAATGTACGATGACATTTTCTCTCTTTGCGCCCTTCACCGCTTCAAACGTTCGTTTGATGATATGCTCACGAGCTTGTGTCAGCACCTGAATGGTCACATCATCCGGAATAAGATTTTCTTCGATCAATGTTCTAGTAAATTCAAACTCCGTCTGGGAAGCTGCTGGAAACCCGATTTCGATCTCTTTGAAACCAACTTTGACCAATAATTTGAAGAATTCTATTTTTTCTTCCAAACTCATTGGAATGATCAATGATTGATTCCCATCACGCAGATCGACACTGCACCAGGTTGGCGCCTTCTCAATGTATTCTTTTTTTGTCCATTCATAACAAGGCTCTGGTGGCATAAAATATTGGCGGCGATACTTTTCAAATCCTTTCATCCGTATTTTCCTCCTCATTAGAATCCATCTCAGGAATAAAAAAGACTTTCATCTTCTTTATGAAGACGAAAGTCTGATCCTTCCGCGGTACCACTTCATTTGGTGAATATAATTCACCCACTCTTTCATATCACTATCGAATATGATCTCTTTGATAACGGTCGAGACTCCCGATGACCCTCACTAGCCTTTTGCGTTCAAGTCACAGCTCCCGGGTGAGTAGAAGTAAATATCTGCACCATCTTTCACCAGCCGATGGCTCTCTACGGCAAATGCTTTATTTCGGATCCCGTTCTTTGCTTTTTGTTGTTGATTAAAGGATAACGCTTCCACTGAAAAAAGTCAACATGTTTCTTTTCATTTTTTCACAATTTATTTACTGAAAATATTTTCATTCGCGATTGATTACCTGTGTCCTTCAATCAAACTGATAAGCAGTGACGATCGGCTTCCTGCCTTCACTCTTATCTTGATAATATTCGTATAAGCAGATGCCTAAGAACGAACCGCTGATATTGGTCACACGATCAAATCCATTTCCTCGTAACACACACAGCGCATAATAACTGCGCTGTGCAGAACGGCAATGCAGATAAACCTCTCGGTCTTTAGGAATCTCATTCATGCGTGCACGTAACTGAGAAAGCGGAATGTTATGTGCATTGCGTAAATGCCCAGCCATATATTCATTTTCCTCTCGTACATCAACGATGTATGCATCGTTTTCTACCAATGAACGAACATCTTCTACATGTACTTGCCGATATTCGCCGTAAAGGATGTTCAACCCAACGAGAGCTGCCATATTTACGATATCTTTGGCAGTGGAGAATGGCGGAGCATAACAAAGTTCAAGTTCTTTCAAATTCTCTAAGGTTGCATGCATGGTGATCATTGCTGCTATCACATCAATGCGTTTATCTGCGTCTCCTTTGCCAATGGCTTGGGCACCCAAGATCTTTCCTGTCGGCACTTCAAACACTAATTTAAATGCCATATAATGCATATCCGGCATCAATGAAACTTTATCATTTGCAAACAGCAAAACACTATCACATGAATAACCAGCTGCTTTTGCTGCTTTTACGCTGAGCCCTGTGCATGCCGCATTCTGTTCAAACACACGAATACAGCTAGAACCGATGAAACCATGTTCCTGATGCTGACGGCCATAGATATGATCTGCAGCTGCTCTTGCTTGACGCTGAGCGGGACCTGCCAAGGCTAACCGTGAAGGCATATGTGTCAACGCATGGTATCCTTCGATCGCATCTCCGATCGCATAAATGTCCGGATCACTTGTCTGAAAATTGTGATTTACCCATATGCCCTTGGTCTTGCCAATGCGCAAGCCGGCATCCACTGCCAGCGCTGTACAAGGCGCTACACCGATCGCCATTACTACGATATCCGCAAGCAAGATCATTTCCTGCTCTTTTTTGCGAATATGGATCTGTCCAGGCTCAATGGCAGTCAGCATCGCATCAAGATACAGCTCAACTCCATGATCATCTAGCTCTTTGTGCAGGATCTGCACCAGATCCGCATCAAAAGGCGGCAAGATCTGAGAACTTCCTTCGATCAACGTGACAGATTTTCCGGCCAATATTAAATTTTCTGCCGTTTCAACTCCAATAAAGCCGCCACCAACCACAGCAATCCAATTTCCTTCCATATGATCTACGGCCCATTTTAATCGTTCAATGTCCGTTACATTACGTACCACATACACATGATCTTGCCCGATTCCTGCAATGTTTTTTGGCAGGATCGGTTCTGCGCCAGGCGCCAAGATCAGCTTATCATAGCTTTCTTCATATTGGTTCTTTGTTTTTTCATCATAAACAACTACCTTTTTTTCCTGACGATGGATGGCAGTCACTTCACTGCAGACACGCACATCGATATGATGCTGCTGTTTGAATTTTTCTGGTGTCATCAGTACCAACGAATCGCTTTCTTTTACTGTTTCGCTCAGATGATAAGGCAGGCTGCAATTTGAAAAGGAAACATGGCGGCCTCTTTCAAACATGATGATCTCCGCTTGTTCATCTAATCGGCGAATCCTCGCAGCTGCAGATGCACCACCGGCTACTCCTCCGACAACGATTATTTTCATTCTATTTTCTCCCTTCACTTATCCACGTATCTTTCCGCATAAAACAGACTACATCTTTATCCTCATTATACTACGCACCTCTTGAAAGTAAACGATTGTGCTCCTTCTAAAATAAATACAAAGTGACAAAAATGTAGGTTGTCTCTCTGCATGTTTCATACTATAATCTCTACAAGAGACCTGCATAAGATCTTGATCAACAGGAAGGTGAAACTATGGAGAAAAACTATGTCATCATGAGTGATAACATGGCCGATTTACCACCCTCATTTTATGAGGAGCATCATATTCCAATCATGTATCTGAATTACACGATGGATGGAGTAACTTATGGAGAAAAAAATCTTCAAAAAGATGAAGACTTTTATGCGCAAATGCGAAAAGGTGCCATGCCAACGACTTCTCAAATCTCTCCAATGGATGCGAAAGAGCATTTTTTACAACAGCTGAAACAAGGAAACGATGTGCTTTGCTTATCTTTTTCTTCCGGATTAAGCGGTACGTACAACAGTTGTGCATTGGCTGCACAAGAACTTCGGGAAGAAGGCTATCATATTGAAGTGATCGATACGTTATGTGCATCACTTGGACAAGGACTGTTATTATACAAAGCAGTAAAATTAAAGGAAAATGGCGCTTCTTTTGAAGAAGTGCATGAATGGGTAATGAACAATCGTTTGAATATCTGTCATGTCGTGGTCGCTGACGATCTCTTTCATCTGATGCGAGGTGGAAGAATCTCCCGTTCTACCGCTGTTGTCGGCAGCATGCTTTCCATCAAACCATTGATCCAGATGAATGATGAAGGCAAGCTGATCCCCACCGGAAAAAGCCATGGACGTAAGAAAGGGTTGCATGCACTGGTAGAGCTTATGGGCGAGCAAATGGGCAGCCGGAAAGATGAAAATGACATCTTTATGATCTGTCATGCAGACTGTGAAAAAGATGCAAAGCAATTAGCATCGATGGTAGAGGAAGCCTATGGCATTCACGATTATCTGATTCATTTTATCGGTCCGGTCATCGGTTCTCATACTGGTCCGGATACGTTAGCGCTGTTTTATCTCGGTGATCAGCGCATGGCAAAACATTAACGATCATACAAGCCTGCTGGAAAGCAGGTTTCAGACCGTTGACAAAGTCGCTCTTTGAGCAGACTTTGTCATACGGTCTTTTTTAATCTCCACTTTTAAAGAGAAAACAGGCAATCTTAAGCCATCATTTATATAAAATTACCTGAAAAATGGTTGATAATCCCCACTT
>CASFOT010000041.1 GCA_949296305.1 uncultured Erysipelotrichaceae bacterium | reverse complement strand
CTGACAGCAAGCGGTTTTCGTTCATCGAAGACGAACTGCATCGTTTTGATCTCTAAATGATTCTTACGGCATTCTTCAATTATATCAACGATTCGTTCACTGCGATGGACCATATACAATCGGCCATTCTCTTTTAGTGCTCGACGTACACCTTGAAGCAATTGCGGTAAAGGAAGAAAAATTTCATGTCTAGCAACCGAACGAGGATTTTTTTCAATTTCTCCGTGACTGCCCATTTGAAAAAAAGGCGGATTGCTGATTACCACATCAAAACCTTCAAAGGCTGCTTGAGTAAAATCGGAACAGATGATCTTGGCATTTGTGATCCCGTGTTCCTTTAAATTTTTTTCTGCTAATTGGCAAGCTTCTTCCTGAATATCTATGCCGCATAAGAAGGAAGGTTCGAACTGATTGGCATATAACAACAACGCTCCATTGTTAGTGCCGATATCCAGGACACGATCTCCCTTTTTGATCTGCATGAAATGAGCAAGCTGTGCAGTATCAGTGTTAATTCGAAACATATCTTTTCGCTGCCATAAATAAATATTGCTGCCTGCAATATAGTCATATGTATAATTTTTTTCCATGACATCATTATACATTTTTACATCAGATTAAACAACTTAATACATTCAATTCCAAGTGTTGCTTTGAGATAGGAACCGATCAATACGAATAAAAAGCAGAGAAAAATATCATTCAACAATGAATTCATCAGCTTTTTTAGATCCAAGCGTTCCCGATTTGTCGTACTGTAACAAATATACATTGAACATTGTATCGCACTTGCACTGATCAAATATAACGCTAAAAGGTCAAATATCACTTGTGGGACAAGTGTCAGAAAAATACCGATCAATCCTTTCAATTGATATGAGCAAATAAACAAAGCACAAGAAAAACCGATCTGTACCCCTTTTGTAAAAACGATAAAACTGATAATAGGGATTCCCACCAAACTGGTGCCAAATATAAATACAACGATGATCAAAAGAATTCCAAAGAAAAACTGATTGATGAAAAATGGGTATTGTTCCACATTTTCTGGTAAGATCGTCAACAGGCTTGAAAGCGCCTCAACATCAGAGGATCCAATCAAATTTGAACCAAAACATCCCATCAGGAAGCCACACATAACCAAGATAGTTATAAATAAATATACATGACGATATTTATGAATAAAAGAATGACGTCCGTATCTTTTTTTCAATCAAATCACCTCACTGCACTATATGCAAATAGAAAAAACGATACTACAAGTATCGTTCGATGAAATTATGCTTCTTTCGACTTTTTCTTTTGAATATGCGCTGCAGTCGTTAAATGAGCATCCGGTAATAGATCATTCAGCCGGTCGATAACTGCTTCAATCGAATTGATCGCTGGCTGCTCGAAAACGCTGTATTGCGTTACCAAGTCTTTTTTGTCTTTTAAAGAACCCAGGTGAATACCTAGATGACGAACTGGATCACCATTATAGTTGTGGTCAAATAACATCATCGCATGCTCGTAGATTGTGCGATCATCATTCGTATATTCAGATAAAGAAGTACTGCGGATCACATTGCGAAAATCACTATATCGAATGCTGGTTGAGATCAGCCTTCCTTTTAGCTCTTCTCTTTTTGCACGTTGTGACAATTGTTTAGCCAAACGTTTTAAAACAACGCTCATCTCTTCATAATCTTTGACATCTTCATCCATAGTAGTAGATTGTGATAAAGACTGGACGCTAGTCGTAAAACTTAACTGGTTACTTCCATTGCCTCGAGCATTTTGGATAAGTGAAAAAGCATGTTTGCCTAATATCCGTAAAATAGATGCTTCATTTTTGATATCCGCCATATCTTTAATCGTCAGAATTCCGGCCGCTTGTAATTGTGGCACACTTTTTTTTCCGATTCCATACATCTCTTCAATACCAAGGGGCCATAGTTTCTTTGCTATTTCTTGTTTACGTAGAATCGTGATTCCCATAGGCTTCCGCATATCACTTGCCATTTTAGCTAGGAACTTATTTGGAGCGACCCCAATGCTGACTGGTAAACGCAACTCGTCTAACAGTCCTTGCTGGATCTGCCATGCTAGATCCAGCGGACGATGATACTTTTTAATGGGCTCCGTAACATCCATATAAGCTTCATCAATGCTTGCAGGTTCTACTAATGGGGTATATCTTCTCAGATAATCAAAGAAACGGTTGCTTAATTCCTCATACCATTTGTAATCACCTGTGACAACAATCAGATCCGGACAGCGTTTTAACGCTTCGTGTAATGGCATGGCGCTATGTACACCATAAGCTCTAGCTTCATAACTTGCAGTAGAGACAACACTTCTTCGTGACAGCCCGGCAACAGCAACAGGTTGACCAATCAAAGCAGAGTTTTTTAGAAGTTCCGCACTTGCAAAATAGGCATTGATATCAACATGAAAGATCACGCGTCCTGCCATTCAGATTCCTCCCTTTTTATGAATGGCATTATTATAGCATAATCAATTGAGTTAGCGATACTGCGGCACAAATACTTTCTTGTTTTTTAATCGATGTTCTAGTCGAAGTTTATCAGCAATCATTGCAATAAATTCTGAATTGGTTGGTTTTGCTTTGGATGCAGAAATGGTGTAACCAAAAATATCATCGATTGCATCAATATTGCCGCGGTTCCATGCAACTTCTATCGCATGACGAATTGCTCGTTCAACCCTGCTAGCCGTCGTTTCATATTTTCTAGCAATTTCTGGATATAGCACTTTAGTAATCTGTCCTAAAAAATCTACATTTAGATATGTTTCTAAAATTGCTGTTCGCAGATACATATATCCTTTGATATGTGCAGGAATGCCAACTTCATGCAACAATGAAGTTATTTCACTTTCTAATTCTAGTTTTTGAAGACGCTGTTGTTCTTGTTCATCCAAATTCACTTGGATCATAGCATCTTTGGTATTTACTTTCGCTTGAAAACCGCAAATGATGCGTAAGCGTTGTTCCAACGATTGCAGTTCGAAAGGTTTCATCAATATGTAATCAACTTCGTATTGTTGAATTTGTGAAATGATAAAATCATTTAAGATCGGTGTCGTGCACAAGATATGCCGGGTATGAATACTATGTTTTTTTAAGTTTGACAAAACTTCCATCCCATCAACACCCGGCATGATCAAGTCTAAGATCAATACATCGATAGATTGGCCATTGAGCGCATGCAGGCATTGTTCCCCATTGTTTGCAGTGCCGATCACTTCAAAAAGATGGCTGTTATTTAAACTTGTCTTCATTTTTTGAAGCATTTCCTGACTATCATCTACTAAGAATATTTGCAGCTTATTTTCCATTTTTTTCCAACTCCTCAAGTTTCATTATAGAAGAGAGGTTTGCGAAAGATGTCGAACAAGGATGAAAATGTATATATTCATTCTGGATAATGAAGAATAATCGACCAATTCTGCTATTTTCACTCCAGAAAATCAGTAATTCGTCGATTTTCGTCGAATTAAGACGAACGTGTATGATGAAGCATATATTCAACAAAAACGCCATAACCATTCTCTGGCGAGGCAGTAACGACATGTGTCACTGCTCCAATGATCTTACCGTTTTGTACGATTGGAGAACCGCTCATTCCTTGGATGATACCTCCTGTTTGGTCTAATAATCGTTCATCAATTACTTGAAAAGCAATTCCTTTCATATCATCCTGAGTATGTGCATTTAATTTTGTGATCATGATCTCATAGCTTTCGATCGTTTGATCTTCTAAGACCGTATAAATGCTTGCCTTGCCTAACTTCACTTCATCAGCATCTGCCCAAGGCAGTGATCGTGTCTCTGAAGGAATTATTTGGTAATCGCCATAAATACCTATCGGTGTATTTTGATCAATGATCCCAATAACTTCATCATATTGGATATCTGCTTTCTTTTCACCAGTAGCAGCTGTCGTTGCTTTTGTGTAATCAATGATCTGCGCATCATATAAATTACCAATCGGCTCCTCATCAACTTGTTCGATCGCATGGCCTAATGCAGCAAAACGCTTCGTGCTTGGGTCATAAAAGGTCATTGTTCCTACACCGCTCATCTTCTCTTTAATATACAAGCCACAGCTCATGCTATGACGGTTATGATCATAAGCAGTCTTCATCGTTGTATCGATCAACGAGTGATTTCGCTGAATGGTAACATCCAGCACATTGATCGGATCTGTATATTCTTTCAAAACTGCATAAAATGACGATAAATCATGAATTGGCTGATTTTCGATCGTCTTAATTATATCACCAGGCAAGAAGGTATCTGCTGGATCAATTTGATCATTGATCGGATAGGTACCACTTACATAAACACCATCATATTGGATCTCAATGCCGACACTATTTCCGCCAAGGATCAATTCATCTTGTGCATAAACGGTGATCGGTGAAAAAAACAAAAGCACACTGAGAACCAAAGCCCGTTTCATCCGCATAAAAAAACACCTCCTACGAGGTATTTTGGCTATTGTTCGATTCAGATAATCAATGTAAAAATTACCTGCGAGCTGTTTGACGTAATTCACGAGCAGCGGATAAAGACGCTTCACTTTGTGAACTGGATGCAATAGCAGCTAATTCATGAATACGCTCTTCTTCGTTTAATAATTGAATAGAAGTCGTTGTTACATGTTGGTCATCTTGTTTGGATACCAGTAAATGATGATCTGCGCTTGCTGCAACCTGTGCGAGATGTGTTACACAGAAAACTTGAATATCTTCACTTAGCAGCTGCATCTTTCGTCCAATAGCTAAAGCGACAGCGCCGCTGACTCCGGTATCAATTTCATCAAATATGACTGTTGAAATGCCCTGCAATCTCGTAAATATACATTTCAGACCTAGCATCAATCGAGACAGCTCGCCCCCAGAAGCAGTCTTCTGCAATGGTGTAAAACGATCTTGACGGTTCATAGAAACTTGAAATTCAACTTCATCTATACCAACTGATGAAGCTTTTCCTTCTTTGATGGCAATGTGAAAACGGGCATTCGATAATAACAGATCGTTCAACTGCTGATTCACTTGTTCTTCTAATATGACCGCTTTCTGTGAGCGAAGCTGATGCAATTGCTCACTGACAGCTTCAAAGATCTGTCTTTTTTCATTCAATTCTTGCTCTTTTCGTTCTAAAAAATCTTGTCGATGCAAGATTCGATCGATTTTTGTTTCGATCATTTCTTTCTGCTGCATGATTGCTTCATATGAACCGCCATACTTGCGGTACAGACGATGATAAAGAAAAATTCGCTCTTGGATCATATTGAGCCTTTCTTCATCGTAATCACTGTTTTCCAATGCCTTTCGCAAAGAAGAGATCAATTCTTCAATCTGATAGTACGCATCATATAATGAAGTATGAATTGATTGATATGGCTGTATATCTTGAATGCTTTCTAAAGCACGTATGGCACTATATAAAGTTGGATTACTTCCCTGCTCTCCATCAAGGGCTTCTAGAGCATATGCTGCTTGTTTCTGAATGGTCTCAAAGCGATTCATCAATTTTACTTCATCTTCAAGTTCAGCTAATTCATCCTCCTTTAGTTTTGCATCTACAATTTCATTATACGCAGCCGTTAGATCATCCAGATTATCCTGATTAAAATCTTCTTTTAATGCAGCTTCGACTTCCTTTTCCAACGAATGAAGAGCTTGATAAGCTGCTTTTACTTTTTCGAGCAATTGTTCATCCTCACAAAAACGATCCAATAGTGATAAATGATAACGTGGCTGCAGCAAATATTGATTATCATGCTGCGAGTGAATATCTACAATCGAGCTCATCAATTCACGTAAAAATGCGGCTGTACAACTACGCTGTGCAACCCGTATTGTACTTTTTCCAAGCGCAGTAATTTCTCTAGAGATAATGAGATCTTCACCCTCTAGGTCAAATCCTTGTTCTTCTAAGAGACGATTCGCAATAGAATTATCGGAGATGTCAAAAACGCCTTCCACCACAGCTTTATCGCACCCTTTTTTAACATAAGTCGCAGAAGCACGTTCTCCGCATAACAATCCAATTGCATCGATCAATAAAGATTTTCCAGCGCCAGTTTCACCTGTCAGTACACTCATTTTATCATTAAAATCTAAATTGACCTGATCGATCAGTACAAAATTTTTTACATAGAGATGTGTTAACATCTAATTCACCTCCATCACCGTTATCAAACATAGTATATCATTGTTTTTGAACATAAAGAATGTACGATTATCGTTTAATGATCGAACGATAATCGTAATGGATGATTCGCTTTTCTGGTGTTAAATGCATTAAGAACTCACGATTGCCATCTCGACCGCTGATCGAACTTTCTTTCAGATGTCGGACACAATATCCCATACTGATTGCCTCTTCAACAACATGACGAAGCACACGAATCAATACATTATCATCTTTGATGACACCATGTTTATTGAGATATTGCGGTCCAGCTTCGAACTGCGGTTTTACTAATACGAGCGTTTCAACCTCTGGAAAGCAGGCATGCAAACTGTGTAAAGCGGTTATGCAGGATAAAAAAGATACATCCATACAGATAAAATCAATCTGTTCTGAAAACCAGTCCAGTGTCAGATCACGGATACTGTGGCCTTCCATGTTGATACAGCGCGTGTCATTGCGCAACTTTTCATGGAGCTGATCATGTCCTACATCTAAAGCATATACCATACGGGCATGCCGTTTTAAACATACATCACTAAATCCTCCTGTGCTTGCACCAACATCTAAAACACATCGATTTTTCAGATCGATCTGAAATGCATCCAATACATCAAACATCTTTTTTCCTGCACGCGAAACAAATTCATCTTCTTTTTCAAGAACATCGATCTTATCATCTTCCTTGATATCCACACTGTTTTTCAATATAATTTCACCATTCACGCGTATCCTTCCTTCTCGAATGGCATCTTGTGCTTTGCTGCGAGAAGAAAAATGTGTTTTGGTCAGCCATTGATCTAATCGCATGACAACAGCTCCTCAATTTTTTGAAATAATGTATTGATATCAATTTTTTCTGCTTTTCGTAACAATGCGTTGCTGCCTTGTTCAACAAAATGATCTGCAATTCCCATTCGGAACAGATGTTTGCTGATTATATGATCATTTGCATATTGCAATATTGCACTGGATAATCCACCATCAAGCATATCTCCTTCGTAAACGATGATTGGAATGTCTTCAAGAAGGATCTCTTGCAATATCGTTTCATCCATCGGTTTAAAATAACGTGCATTGATTACTTCCACAGGCAATTCATTTGCTTTTGTTTTTGAAATCACACGATCGACATCGCTGCCATAGGTGATTACACGCACTTTTACTGAAGCTTGTTGTTTCCAACGTGTCCATGTACCAATAGGAGCTTGGATCAAAGGATCACATGTAAACGAAATGCTTCCACGAGGATATCGTATACAAAATGGATGTTTTTGCTGAAAGGCCGTTGTAAGCAGTGCCTTAGCTTCTGAAGCGTCTTTAGGTTGTGAAAGGATCAGGTTCGGAACCGCATGCAATAGTGAGATATCAAAAACGCCATGATGCGTAGCACCATCTTCCCCTACAAGCCCGCTTCGATCGATACCGATGACCACTGGCAGATCCATTCGAGCTACATCATGATTGATCTGATCATAAGCACGCTGTAAAAACGAAGAATAAATAGCGATAAAAGGCCGTTTCCCGTTGATTGCAAGTCCAGCTGCAAATGTCATTGCATGTTCCTCTGCAATACCGCAATCAAAGAAACGATTTGGAAATTCCCTGGCGAAATTACTTAACTTTGAACCGCTTTTCATTGCAGGTGTAATAGTTACAATATCTCGATCTTTTCGAGCTAGATCACAAAGGATCGAAGAGATCACTTCGCTCCAGCTGCAATGACCGAATGGTAATTTGGCTAATGGCTGTCCGCTTTTTGGATCAAATTGAGAAACACCATGCCAACTACCTTCTTTGTCATTTTCTGCAAAAGAATATCCTTTTCCTTTTTTCGTCAATACATGGATAACGATGGGTCCGCGATGATTTTTTACCGTTTGGAATACTTTGATCATTGAAGAAAGATCATGTCCATTGATCGGTCCGATATAATCTAGATTAAATTCTCCAAAGATAGAAGTATCCACCATACTATCTTTAATTACATTCTTGACATTTTTCATTCCTTTTAATACCGTACGGCCAACTTTTGTTCCAGACAGACCTTGTTCAAGGTCACTTTTTAATGTCGTATACGGACGGCTTGTTCTCAGCTTTGTAAAAGCAATATCCATTGCTCCTACATTTTGTGAGATCGACATAGAATTATCATTAAAGATAATGATCATATTTCGCTGTTCGCCCCCAATTTGATTCAGAGCCTCCATAGACATACCGCTTGCCATGGCCCCATCTCCAATGACAGGGATCACCTGATAGTTTTCCCCATTAAGATCTCGGGCAATTGCAATGCCCAAAGCTGCAGAGAGAGAGGTTGATGAATGGCCAGCTTCCCAGCAATCATATTCGCTTTCATAACGTTTCTGAAAGCCAGATAATCCTTTATATTGACGCAGCGTTGAAAAACGACGCGAACGTCCTGTCAAAATCTTATGTACATAACTTTGATGTCCGACATCAAAAAGAATGCGATCTTGCGGACTGTTAAAAACATAATGAAGTGCAATGGTCAATTCAACGATCCCTAAATTACTCGATAAATGACCACCTGTCTTAGATATGGAATCAATCAAAAAACGGCGGATCTCTTCTGCTAATTCGTTTAATTCCTCGATCGTCAGATGTTTGATATCTTGTGGACTGCGTATATCATAGAGATGCATTTTCAACACTCCTTCTATCTTTAATTACGACGTGTTTTCAGCTCCTTCAAAAAAGCAATCAAACCGTCTGTTTGTGCGTGAAGATCATTCATCAGCATCATTGCTTCATCATAATAACGGTCACAAAGCATTTGTGCTTCCTCGATTCCTAATAAAGTCACATATGTTGCTTTATGATTTTTTTCATCGCTCGTTGATTTACCAAGCTGAGATTGAGCAACTGTCACATCCATGATATCATCTTGTATTTGGAAAGACAGCCCAATTTTTTCTCCGATCAAACGTAACAATTCAATATCTTCATCGTGATTGCTGATAACTGCTGCACAAAGCAATGGTAAAATGAGCAGTTTCCCAGTTTTGTGGCGATGGATCTGTTCCAACTGCTCAATCGTCTGATGAACAGCATTTTCAGCTTCAATATCGTATGTTTGTCCCAATATCATCCCATCGATGCCTGCATGGACACTTAATAATTCAACCAGCTTTACTTTTGCTTCTGCACTGCAGGAGCAGCGCAAAACAATTTGAAATGCCTGTGTCAATAACGCATCACCTGCTAAGATTGCTGTCGCCTCGTCAAAAGCAATATGACAGGTCTTTCTGCCTCGGCGCAAAGTATCATCGTCCATGGCTGGCAAATCATCATGAATCAAAGAATATGTGTGGATCATTTCTATAGCGGCTCCACACGGGTAACCAGCTTCTTCTGCAATACCATACCCTTTCAACAATTCGAATAACAACCTGGGACGTACCCGTTTCCCGCCGGCTAACAATGAATAAAACATCGCCTCTTTTGTACGAGAATCATGAAAATCTGCCTGAAGAGAAGCTAAATATTCTTCAAACTTCTTCATTTTCCATTTCCTCCCCTTCTTTTGTAAGCAATTCCTGCATTCTTGACTCAAAGTTTGTCAATTGCTTGTCACAATTCTTGATCAGATGCAATCCTTCTTCAAACAAATGGATTGCTTCCTCTAGTTCAATTTCATTCTTGTCTAATAAAGCAATGATATCATCCAATCGCTGCATGGATTGCTTAAACGTCTCCTTCTCGGCCATGAGATTCCTCCTTTTCGATTAGTTTTGCATGCCATTTACCATCATGAAAATGGATGATGACTTCTTGATCTCTTTGCAATTCTTGAGCACTCTTCTTATAATTTCCTTCTTGTTCCACCAGTGTATAACCTCGCCGTAATACAGCTAAAGGACTATAAGCCTCTAGCAAGGTCAGCGAGCGTTGAAATCGTTTTTTCTGTTCCAAAAGATATGCATTGATCGAATCATTGAGTTTATTTCGATTTTGAACACAAAATTGCTTTTGTATAAATACCTGACGGTTCATTGCCTGTAAGATCATATCTTTTTGATAACGAAGCTGTTCCCGTTTATTTAAAACCGTTTCACCATAATGTTCAAATTGTGCTGTAAGATAAGCTAGATGCATTCGCAGATCTTTGACATATCCAAGCGGATCTTGTAAATGTTTGGAATGAGAGCGAAATGCTAGTTGTTGCCGATGTTCCTCTATGTGTCTCTTCATTAGTGAGATGAGCAGCTGCTGATTACCTTGCAGGAGTTTAGCCACTTCCTGCCGATCGGCAGTTGCTCTTTGCGCTGCTCCTGTCGGAGTAGGTGAACGTACATCACATACATAATCAACGAGCGTCGTATCACTTTCATGACCAACACCACTGATGATCGGCGTCTTCAAATGGTAGATACAATGTACTAATTCTTCACTATTAAAACCCCATAGATCTTCAATGCTGCCACCTCCACGCACCAGCAACAGACAATCATGCATCTGTTGATCCGCCTGCTGCAAAGCATTGATAATGGATCTGGAAGCCTGCTCTCCTTGGACAAAAGCAGGATATAAAGTAAGTTTAGCAATTGGCCAGCGTTTGTGAATCGTTGTCAGTACATCTTGCAAAGCTGCGCCCTCTTTTGCTGAAATGATTCCGATGTTACTTGCATATGGTGGTATTTCCTGTTTATGAGATTCATCAAACCATCCTTCAGCAAACAGCTTTTTCTTTAGCTCCTCATATCGAAGATGAAGATCGCCAAGGCCGTCATTACGAATGCCCGTTACATAACATTGCACACTGCCTTGCTGTTCATACATGGATATAGAACCTTTGACAATTACTTTGCTGCCATCCTCAACTTTTGCTTTGCACCGTAATGCATAAGTAGAAAACATCACGCAAGACAGTCGTGCTTGTGCATCTTTTAACGTGAAATACCAGTGTCCGCTGCGATGTTTCTTTAAATTAGAGATCTCCCCTTGGATCAGGATGCCGTTTAAATAAGGATTTTGCTCTAAATTACTTTTTATGTACTTGACAATGCTGCTGATCGGATAGATCGTTTCGTTCATCTTATAGCTGATCTAACACACCGTTGATCAATTTATAGGCATCCTCATCACAATATTTTTTTGCCAAATTGACTGCTTCATCAATAACGATTGCCTTTGGCACCAGTTCAAGATCAAGTTCACAACAAGCCATCAGAAGAATCGCCTGTTCAATATAACCTAAACGGTCAAATGACCAATCACTGTGAAGTTTTTCAGTGATTTTTTCAATATAGACATCTTTAAAACGAATGGTGTCCATTGTAATCGTATATAGAAACGGATCGATCGTATTGCTTTCACAATTTTCATAAACACATTCACGAATGTCTTTTCCAAGAAGCAAATGTTGATACAATGAGGTCATTGCAACCTCTCTCATCTTATGCCGGTTCATTTCCATTCTCTTTTCCTCCCATATCTGTCCTGGTTTTATAAGGTACGCGTGCACTAGGCACAACTTCGCTCGCTTTTGATGCATGTACATCCTGATCATCAAAATAAATGTGCGCGCCGAATTTTTCTAATACATTCTTCTTGGGAATACCTCCTAAGAAAAACGCTTCATCTATTCGTACATTCCATGCTCGTAATGTACGGATCACACGCTCCTGTGCCGGAGCATTGCGTGCTGTCACTAAAGCAGTTTTGATTGGTACTTTTCCTGATGGAAAGCTTTCCTGCAATTTTGACAATGTTTTTAACAAATTTGCGAATGGCCCTTTTGGCAGCGGTTTTTTTGCATTTGCACGTTCATATTCTACAAATGCCTCTAAGCCTTGCTGTTGATAAATACGTTCTGATTCATCTGAAAACAAAACGGCATCACCATCGAAAGCAATTCGAATCTCTTTTAACTGGTCAAAAGGGTATTGTTCTGCATGCGGGTATATGATCCCAGCCGCGAAGCCTGCATCAATAGCCGATTGTACATCTTCTTCATCCGCTGACAAAAACAAATCTACCCCAAACGCTTCTAAATAATTAGCAATGCTCTCTCCGCCGCTCAAGACCGCTCTGGTAATATCTAAACCATAATGTTCAATCGAATGAAAGATGCGTAAACTTGTTTCTGCTCCATTACGTGAAAGAATGAGGACTTCTACCAAATGAGAATTGCTCAATTCATTTAAATGTAATAACGCTTTTACCAATGAAAATCCGCTTCCCGGCAACAACACATCGTCTTCATGATCGATCTGATAGGCTCGGTAAGCATCCAATCCATCCTTTTCAAAAATTTCATTTTCTTTTCCTAAATCAAACAGAGCTCTAGAAGAGATCCCAACGACCAAACAATTCTCTAATGTTACTGGCATATCGTTCCTCCCTGATAGTAAAAAAGAAATCCGCTAGGATTTCTTAAAAGATAAAGCCCACGACCCGAACATCAATTTTATCAGGTGTATATTCACTCATATGCGATATGCTTTCAAAGATCTTTTTCTGCAGCTTACTGCAGGCATCACTAACGTTTACTGTATATTTTACTTTCACTTCGATCGTTAATACCATCTTGTTGTCTACCAACTTGCAGCTGATTGGATACTTGAACAAACTGCCGCCTTCATTTAAAACAATCGAATCTTCTTCGTCGACTGCTATTTTTGCAATCGTTGTAAAAACCGATTTATTCAGCGCTACGATTCCGATTTCTCTTTGTGGCTGAATTACGATATAATCTTGTGCCATATTATCACCTTCTGCCACCATTATACCAAACATCAGGAGGTTTTAAAAGTAACTTCAAGCAAATAATTTTGTTTTACGATGCGATAAGCACTGTTCATTGCTTTATTTACATTTTCTTTATTCTCTTCGCAATCATATAGAGTGATCC
>CASFOT010000040.1 GCA_949296305.1 uncultured Erysipelotrichaceae bacterium | reverse complement strand
ACCGAACACAGAAGTTAAGCACTCCAGCGGCGACAATAGTTGGGCTCGCCCCTGCGAAGATAGCACGTTGCCGGTCTCTTTCGCGATCATTTGTGATCGCTTTTTTTTTGGTTTTCGTGTATAATGGGTCTTACGATGGAAAGGGTGTTTTGAATGAAGGTATTATTAGGATTATCGGGCGGAGTGGACTCTGCCGTTGCAGCTTATTGCTTGAAAGAACAGGGATATGATGTAACATGTGCGTTTATGCGGAATTGGGATTCATTTGCCAATAATGATATTTTAGGAAATCCAACCATTCAAGATGATGTTTGTCCTCAAGAACAAGATTATGCAGACGCAATGAAAGTTGCTGATAAATTAGGTTTACCTTTATTGCGTGTCGACTTTGTGAAAGAATATTGGGATGATGTTTTTTCTGTTTTTTTATCTGAATACCAACGTGGCCGGACACCGAATCCAGATATCCTATGTAATAAGCACATAAAGTTTAAAGCTTTTTTTGACTATGCGAAGAAACAAGGCTTTGATACGGTGGCTACTGGTCACTATGCTCAAATGGAGGATTGTGACGGTTATGCTCATTTATTGCGTGGAAAAGATAGAAATAAGGATCAGACCTATTTCTTATGTCAGATGCCAAAAGAAGCATTAGCACATACATTATTTCCAATTGGCAATTTAGAAAAGAATGAAGTCCGTGCGATTGCACGTGATTTGCAATTAGATTCAGTATCTTCAAAAAAAGATTCGACCGGGATCTGTTTTATTGGTGAACGAAATTTTCGTCAATTCCTGCAGAATTATCTTCCTAGCAAAGAAGGCGATATTGTGGATATCCATACTGGTGAAATCGTCGGCGAACATGTTGGTGTGCTTTACTATACGATCGGTCAGCGTAAAGGTCTTGGCATTGGTGGAAATATGGGACCTTGGTTTGTTGTTGGGAAGGATGTTTTAAAGAATAAACTATATGTTTGTAATAAAAATGAAAATGATTGGTTAATGACAGATAGTTGTTTGGTAGGCGGGATCAATTGGTTTCCAAATGTAAAACCGCAGGGAGATTACGAATGCACCGCAAAATTTCGTTATCGTCAGCAGGACCATCCAGTCATTCTTCATTTCATCGATGAAACGACAGCCTACGTGAAATATCCGCAGAAAGTGTCTGCAGTTACTTGTGGGCAGGAAGCCGTATTCTATCAAGGAGAAGAATGTTTGGGCGGCGGTGTCATTGAAAATACCTTTATTCAGGGGGAAGACATGAATGAAAAAATTCTAAGAACTGCACAGACCTATACGTTGAATTCATCTGTCAAGAAGGATTCATAAATATGGCTGAACAGCAAATTGAATATAAAGCCAAGTGTGTATTTATTTTATTTGAAAATCCGAATAATCATTACGTAGTTGCACGATTCGAATGCAATGATGACACACATGGACACTTTATCGGCGTAGGGTATTTAAAACAATTGGAACGCGGAGCACTTTATCGTTTACAAGGCAGCTTTGTTGAACATCCAAAATATGGATTGCAATTTCAGATTTGTTCATATGAACGAATCTTATCAGATGATACCGATCTATTGATTCGTTTTATCAGTAGTTCATATTTTCCTGGAATAGGAAAATCAACGGCAAAACGTTTAGTTGAATCATTAGGCAATCATTTGATCGAAGATATTCGTAAAAATGCAAATGTTTTAGATCAAGTGGAGGGAATCAATGAGAAGAAAAAACAAATTATTTTACAAGGATTGCGTAATGCATCCCTTTTTGACGATGATTATGTTCGTTTAACGGCGAATGGTTTCAGCAATAAACAAATCGCACGTTTAGAAGATGTTTACGGTGATGATTTTATAGATGTGCTTAAGCAAGATCCATATCGGCCGTTTTTTGAAATTGAAGGTTTTTCATTACGAAGCTGTGAGAAATTTGCACAAAGCTTTGCAATTGATGATTTGCAAGAGCGTCATGATCAAGCAAATTTATTGTATTTTTTAAAACAACTTTGTTTTCAGCATGGTTCTACCTACTTTCCAAAAGATTCCTTTTTGGAAACGGCAGATCGTCGTTTTCTTGATCAGATGAATGTCGAAGAGGTTTTACGAGAACTATGTGTTCAAGGTCATGTTGTGGAGTGGAATGAGAAACTATACGAACATAAAGAATTTGATGCGGAAATAACAATTGCAAGAAAATTAAAACAGTTATGCGAAGAACAAGAATCTCCAGATGAAGAGATGCTGCTTTCTTTGATCAAAGCTATGGAAGAAGAGTTTCATATTCGTTATGATGAGCGGCAGATCGAAGCGATGATCGGCTTTTTCAAGCATTCCTTTTTGATTTTGAATGGTGGACCTGGTACTGGAAAAACAACGACGATTCGTGGTGTGTTGACACTTTATCAGCGTCTATATCCAAACGCAGAAATTATTTTAGCAGCACCGACCGGCAGAGCCAGCAAGCGCTTGAGCGAGTTAAGCTCATATCCAGCTTCTACGATTCATTCCTTATTGAAATGGGACCTGGAAACAAATACGTTTCTTGTTGATGAAAAAGATCCTTTGCGTTGTGATGCGGTCATAGTAGATGAATTTTCAATGGTAGACAACCGTCTTTTCGCTCAACTGTTAAAAGCGATACCAGCAAATACAAAATTGCTCATCATTGGGGATTATGATCAGTTACCGAGTGTTTCTAGCGGCCGTGTGTTATATGATCTGATCCAATCAAAACGTTTTCCATTGTATTCATTGCAACACATTTACCGTCAAGCAGATGGAAGCGGCATCGCTGCTTTAGCAGCGCAAATCCGTGAGGAAGAACCGCTTGTTTTTGATGGAGATGTTTCTTTTATCGATTGCATGCCGGCACAGCTGCGAAAGGGTATCATCGATATTGTGAAAAATGCGTTAGATAAAGGGTATGAGGCTAAAGATGTGCAAGTGTTGGCACCAAAATATCAGGGTGCTTTCGGTATCGATCTTCTTAACAAGGATCTTCAGGAATTATTGAATCCAGCGGATGCTTTTAAGAAAGAAAAAAGTATTGCTGGAAAGATATTTCGTGAGGGAGATAAAGTTTTGCAATTACGTAATATGCGAGAAGATGCAGTATACAATGGCGATATAGGAGAAATCATAGAAATTGAAGATGGATTACAAGGACCTGTCATCGTAGTAGCTTTTGATGACCAAATCGTCGAATATGAAAATGAGACTTTATATTATTTAACACATGCCTATTGCATCTCTATTCATAAGTCACAAGGGAATGAATATCCGATCGTTCTCTTGCCGATTGTTAGTGATTATCATTTTATGTTAAATCGACGTTTGCTGTATACGGCAGTAACACGAGCAAAAAGCAGTTTGGTGTTGATCGGCGATCGTTCTTTATTTGAAAAAGCACTAGGAAAAAAAGAGCATGGAAAACGATATACTTCATTAACAGAGCAGCTAGATCGTTTTTTCGATGAAACGCCACAATTTCCTCCGATCATCCTAACTAAGCCGCCCGTATTTTGATTCGTGTATATTTTTATCGAAAACTTGCATACTAACAGTAAGGAGTTGATAAGAATGAATAAATGTATCATTGCCTTAGGCGTCGGTTTGGTGATGGGTGCTTATCTTGGCTACACAAATGAAGAAGAGCTAGAAGAAATGGCACATGTCATGCATAAAAATCAAAAACGGATGTCACGCAAGGCACAACGTGCATATCGAAAGGTATGTGATTGCATGGAGCACTGATTCAGTGCTCTTTTTCATTGAAAAAAGCATGAACCATTTGCTTCTTTCAGACACATGTGATAATATTATCAGTGTTCAATAACTTGGCGATGAAAAAGAAAAGTACCTTTGTTCAGGCAGCATAGAGAAGAAGCGGTTGGTGAAAGCTTTCTGATGATCATTGGGAACAGCTACTTTGGAGTCAAACGCTGGTCAGCGAAATAACGACATTGAGGGCATCAATCGATGAACTAGGATGGTACCGCGTATCAATTACGTTCCTGGAGCAGGGGACGTTTTTTTATTGTTAGGAGGAAAAATGATGAAACAATTAACTGGAAATCAAGTTCGACAAATGTTTCTTGATTATTTTGCACAACAAGGTCATATGATCGAACCAGGCGCTTCTTTGGTTCCGCATAATGATCCAACGTTATTATGGATTAATGCAGGTGTAGCAGCTTTGAAAAAATATTTTGATGGAACTGAAAAGCCTAAATGTAATCGAATAGCAAATGCACAAAAATCAATTCGAACGAATGACATCGAAAATGTTGGAAAGACTGCTCGTCACCATACTTTTTTCGAAATGCTGGGGAATTTTTCCATTGGCGATTACTTTAAGACAGAAGCTATCCATTTTGCATGGGAATTTTTAACAGATCCCAAATGGATCGGATTTCCGAAAGAAAAACTATATATCTCTGTTTATACAGATGATGATGAGGCTTATCGCGTATGGACGCAAGAATGTGGGGTAGATCCATCGCATATCCTTCGTACAAGCGACAATTTTTGGGAGATTGGTGAAGGACCTGGCGGTCCAGATTCTGAGATTTTCTATGATCGAGGCGAAGCATATGATCCTCAGGGATTAGGAGAACGTCTATTCTTTGAGGAATTGGAAAATGATCGATATATCGAAGTTTGGAATGTCGTCTTCTCACAATATGACTGTAATCCAGCCATTTCACGTAAAGAATATAAAGAACTGCCTCAGAAAAATATTGATACTGGTATGGGGTTAGAACGATTGGTGTCTTTGATCCAAGGCGGAGAAACAAATTTTGATACAGATCTGTTTTTACCGATCATCCATGCTACTGAAAAATTAGCGAAGTATCCGTATGAAGGCGAATATAAGATGGCATACCGGGTAATTGCTGATCATATTCGTACAGTTACTTTCGCATTGAGCGATGGAGCGAACTTTTCAAACAATGGCAGGGGTTATGTTTTGCGCAGAGTATTGCGCCGTGCCGTGCGTTATGGAATCAAGCTTGGAATCGACAAACCATTTATGTATCAGCTCGTTCAGGTCGTTGCAGATGAGATGAAAGATTTCTATCCATATCTTTTAGAAAAAGTTGCATACAACGAAAATTTAGTGCGCATTGAAGAGGAAACGTTCCATAAAACATTGGCAAACGGCGAACGTTTATTGAATGAAGAGATGCAGAAAGCAGAAAATGGAACGCTGAGCGGAAAGGTTGTCTTCCGTTTATATGATACATATGGATTTCCTTATGAGTTGACTGCAGAAATCGCTGAAGAAAATGGTTTAAAAGTAGACCATGATGAATTTAATGAGGAAATGCGTTTACAAAAAGAACGAGCTCGTGCTGCACGCGGAGATGTAAATTCAATGAGTTCACAAGCAGCAGATCTGATGAATTTTACTGAAAAGAGTACATTTGTCGGTTATGATCGATTGAGCTGTACTGGAAAAGTCATTGCTTTGTTCAAAGATGGTGTTCATGTAGATGAAATTGATGGAGAAGGCAGCGTTATCTTTGATACGACTTGTTTTTATGCAGAAAGCGGTGGTCAGATCGGAGATTGCGGAACGATCCAAAATGAAAATACGACCGCATCAGTCAATGAAGTTCATAAAGCACCACATGGACAGCCGCTGCATCATGTAGTGATGGAAAAAGGAACTTTGCGTGTAGGGGATAGCGTTTCTTTAGCAGTTGATATTAAAAAACGAAACCAAACAACAGCAAATCATTCTTGTACGCATCTTCTGCAAAGCGCTTTGAAACAAGTCATCGGTACACATATCGCACAGGCAGGTTCTTATAATTGCCCTGATTATCTGCGATTTGATTTTACTCATTTCGAAAAAATCAGTGAAGAGCAGCTTATGGAGATCGAAGCACTGGTTAATCAGTATATCACTGGATGTTACCCCGTAACGAAGGAAGAACTGCCGATCGAAGAAGCAAAAAAACGCAATGCAACTGCACTGTTTGATGAAAAATACGGCGATATCGTCCGTGTTGTTACAATGGGTGAAGTTTCTTGTGAATTCTGCGGTGGCTGTCACGTAGATAACACGAATCAGATTGGTCTTTGCAAGATCGTATCGGAAGAAAGCATCGGCTCTGGTGTTCGCCGTATCACGGCAAAAACAGGATATGCTGCTTATCAGGAATTTGCAGAGAATCAGAAGACATTGCTCCATATTGCGCATGCTTTGAAAATGAATGGTATTTCAAATGTAGAACAAAAAGTCGTTCAATTATCAACGGAACTTGCTTCGGCAAATAAACGATGTGCACAGCTGAATGAGCAGATCTTTGCGTTGAAAGCGAATGATCTGGTCAACCAACTGAAACCTTGCGGCAAAGGAGAGGTTCTCATCGAACGATTTGATCAGATGGATGCCAAAGCATTGAAAGATATCGCATCAAATATCAAGGCTCAAAAGGAAAACAGCGTTGTATTCTTTGCATGTGTTAATGGAGATAAACTCGTATTTGTTGCAGGCGCTGGCAAAGGCGCAGTTGCTAATGGAGTACGTTGTGGTGATTTGGTAAAACAAGCAGCAGTGATCTGTGGCGGAAATGGCGGCGGCAAGCCGGATCTGGCGCAAGCAGGTGGAAAAGATCTTCAGAAATTGGATGAAGCGCTTTCTGTTGTTGAAAATATGCTGACTGAAACTCTTTCCATTTGATCAAAAATAAGGTAAAATGATGCTATATACAGGATAGGAGGTAATAGTATGAAGGACATTACAGAAACTATGTCGTTTCGTTCGGAGGATCTAAGACGAGATACTATCAAACACGTACTTCGTCTGGTTCAGGAAGCACTTGAAGAAAGAGGATATAATTCAGTGAATCAATTAGCTGGTTATTTGATATCAAATGACCCTGCTTATATTTCTTCCCATAAGAATGCTCGTACTATTATTCAAAGTGTAGAGCGCTATGAAATCATTGAAGAGCTTGTAAGAGCTTATTTGGAGGAAAATGAATAGAATACTAGGATTTGATCTTGGCAGCAAGACGTTAGGCATCAGCATCAGTGATCCACTTGGGATGATTGCCAGAGCTTTGACGACCGTACGCTTTCAAAGTGATGATTATGCAGATGCTTTTCAGCAGGCTAAAGATATCATTGATAGAGAAAAAGCAGATATGATCGTATTAGGTTTGCCAAAACATATGAACGGAGATGTTGGTGAACGTGGAGAAATCTCAATTGCTTTTTCAAAACGTTTTGAAGATATCGGAATTAAAGTCGTCTTATGGGATGAACGTTTGACGACGGTAGCCGCAAATCGGCTCTTGCTGGAGGGGGATGTCTCCCGAAAAAAAAGAAAGAAAGTCATTGATCAGATGGCAGCAGTTCAAATACTTCAAAGCTATTTGGATTATTCAAACAGGGGCTAAGACAGCCCCTTTCTATGAATTAGGAGGATACATATGCTGGATTCAAACAGTTTGTACGTAGTGGATGAAAATGGAAATGAGAAGCAAATGACTATATTATTTACTTTTGAAAGTGATGAATATCAACGTAAATATGTTGTTTTTGAGGATCCTTCAAAAGAGGATGGAGAGGTATTTGCATCTGCATACGACGATGACGGGAACTTATTACCAGTTGAAACAGACGAGGAATGGTCGATGATTGAAGAAGTAATAGGAGCGTTTGCGGATGATGAAGAAACTGAGTAAAAAGCGGAAGATATTACTATCGGTAGCGGTAGCAATCGTTGTTTTTATCGGTTTCTGCTATGCCTATTACATCAATGAATTATCTGCTGTAAACGATAAAAAAGAAGACATCGTATTTGTTGTTGAAGATGGAGAGTCTTTTGGCAGTGTTTTGAATCGTCTGCAGGAAGAACATCTTATTAAGAATCGTTCGTTTGCTTTGATCCATGCCAAATTATCGAATCTCACGCAATATAAGGCGGGATCGTTTATTTTAAATGATCAGATGTCAACAGACGAGATCTTACGAATCATGAACGATTCTTCACTGGCTCAAAGAGATCAGGTCCTGATTACATTTCCGGAAGGGCGTTGGGCAAAAGACTATGCGGAGTTAATTGAAGAACAGCTAGGAATCGACCAGGACGAGTTGTTGAAACTTTGGAACGATTCTTCCTATATTGAAACATTAGCAGAAACGTATGATTTTATTGATACAAAAGCGCTGGACAATAAAGAATATCGTGTTAAATTAGAAGGATATCTTTTTCCGGAAACATACGCTTTTAATAAGACAGCAACGGCAGATGATGTGACGCGTACTTTCTTGGATCAGTTTGCTGATATTTATCAAAAATATGAAACAGATATGAAAGCAAGCGATTATTCTTTACAGGAGATAATCACGTTAGCAAGCATCGTTCAATATGAATCTGCAACCAGTGAAGATATGAAGATGATCGCTGGTGTGTTTTATAACCGTTTGAATGCCGATATGCCGCTTCAATCAACAGTGACGGTATGCTATGCACTTTATGATGATCTTGATCGAAGTGATAAGGATAGCTGGCGTACTTGTGAATCAAGTACGGACATCGATTCCCCGTATAACACGTATTTGTATGATGGATTGCCGATCGGCCCGATCGTCAATCCTGGAGAAGATGCGATCGATGCGGTACTTCATCCACAGACGAGTGATTATTATTATTTCATCGCAGATATCAACGGTGTAAAAGGAGAGACTGGAAAAGTGTATTACAGTACAACTTATGAAGAACACCAAAAGCTTCAGAAAGAATTAAAACTGATTTTTTAACCAAACAAATTCTTGTTTGAATTTACTTGAAAACATGATATAATACCGAGCGAATAGGAGTGATACAATGGCTCAGGAAAATGAACAGAAGTTTTTTGTAACCAGAGAAGGTTTAGATGAATTATTGAAAGAACAAGATAATCTGATTCATGTCGTTCGTCAAGAAGTTATCGTCGAATTGCAGGAAGCACGTGCACAAGGTGACTTGAGCGAAAACGCGGATTATGATGCAGCACGAGATCATCAGGCACAAGTAGAAGCCCGTATTCGTGAATTAGAGAATATGATTTCCAATGCGGTTATCATCGAAGGAGACAAAGAAGCTGTTTCTTCGAAATCAGTTACATTAGGATCTACGGTAACCATTCTTGATTTAAGCGATAATACGGAAGAGACATACACGATCGTTGGATCGATCGAAGCGGATCCGATGAACGGACGTCTTTCAAATATTACACCTTTGGCAGTTGCTTTGATGGATCATAAGGTAAATGAGATCGTTCATATTTCAAACGTCGAAGAACCTTATGATGTAAAAATCTTGGAATTAAAATAAAAACAGTCGATCAGGCTGTTTTTTAAAAGGAGAATCTATGGAAAAAAATAAGATATGCATGATCTTTGATATGGATGGTACATTGTGGGATGCAACGAAAGGTGTAACCGATGCTTACAATGATTATTTATATCGGGTCAAAGGATGGAAAGATTATCTTACGCAACAAGACATCATCAATATCACGGGTTTAGAAATTGAAGAAATTGCAGATGCATTGTTTCCAACATTAAAACGAGAAGAACGTTATGATTTGGTAAAACAATGTATGGGATACGAAAATGAATATTTGTCTAAACACGGAGGTGCTCTTTATCCAAAAGTTGCAGAAACACTCAAGAAACTTTCTGAAGAACATCCGTTAATGATCGTCACCAATGCAGATGATGGTTATGTTCAAGCGATGTTTTCTGCACATCCTATCGGACAGTATTTCATTGATTTTGAAATGTATGGGCGTACGAATTTGGTAAAAGGGAAAAATATTGCTTTGGTTATGGAACGCAATCACATTAAAAAGGCGGTTTATATCGGTGATACAAAAAAAGATCAAGAAGCTTGTCAGCTTGCTCAGGTTCCTTTTATCTACGCTTCCTACGGTTTTGGCAAAGTAGATCAGTATGATGCGAAAATTGATTGTTTTGAGGATCTTCTTACGTGTGTTCAATCATTTGATGATTCATTAGATTAGTTTATACGCTATCATTTACATTTTGGTCAAAAGGCAAAGGATATTTACTGTGATTTGCAGTAGATATCTTTTTTTATGAAAGGCTCACTAATGTAATCACAATTTTTTTCGTATAAAACGGTTGAAAGGGGGACGTGATGAAAAATAAATGGATTCCTGCAGCTGTTCTCATAGCTTTTGTTTTTAGCTTATTGCCATCATTTGCAAATACATGGAGTCCGCAGGATTTTGTACGTTTGGTAAAAACCGTAGAAATCAAAGGTGAAGTAAATCAGCCGGGGATTTATGAGGTTGCATGGGATGCAAATATCGAAAAGATTATTGAACAAGCAGGAGGGGCAAATAAGGATGCAGATCTTTCTTCAATTGCTCTTGCGCAGATCGTTGCAAATGAAAGTGTTATAGTAATCCCAAAGAAGACGCAAAAGAAAAAAATATCAATCAATAGTGCAGACTTAGAGGAATTAGATACATTACCAGGCATTGGACCAGCGATTGCCCAACGAATAATCGAATATCGCCAGAAAACACCTTTTACCACACTAGATGAGTTAAAAGAAGTAAAGGGAATAGGAGATAAGATCTTTGATCAGATCAAAGATGAGATCATGTTATGATCATTTTGATCTTTTAAGCTGTGCCTTTGTTTATGGTTTATTTCTCTTTTGTCCTTTATTATGGCAGCGAACCGTGTTATTAGTCATCAGTTTATGGCTTCGTCGTAAACAATATTGTACGCAATTGATGATCATGATCATGTTTCTGTCCTTTCTTTTTCTTTCACAGCCTAAAGAAGTCTTCATGCCGTCCTCTTCTTATATTTCAGTATCCTCTATCCATCCATCATATGTAATCGGGGATACAGGAAAAGAAAAAGTAGTAATCTATGGATTAGAGAATGTTAGCTTTGAAGATATCATCTATTTAAAAGGAGATTGGAAAACAATTCAATCGAACCAGAACTTTAATCAATTTTCATTTAAAGAGTATTTAGCTGCTCGAGCGATTTATTTTTGCATGCAGCCTAAAGATTATTATGTCATCAAAAAAGGAGACTCTTTGCAAAGCAGGTTGTATCGTTCCATACAGGAACAAAAGGATGCACATAAAGAGTTTTTGAATTCGATGGTGTTTGGTATTTCAGAACAAGATAGCAGTTATTTTTTGCGTGCCAGCGGACTGCACATTGCCACTTTAGCGTATTTTATAAGCAAGCGGTTGAGTCGAAGATTATCGAATGGAACAGCCAATGGCATTACTTGTTTGTTCTTGATTCTGATGGGAACGTGTTTTGGTTATTTTGATTCTTTATTTCGCGTGTTGTGTTTTCGCATTTCTTCTCTTTTCTTTAAAAAGAAGGGAGACCAAATTGGAGCAAGCATTTTTTTGATCTTAAGCGTGCGAGGATATCTGGTCCGTGAACTTACTTTTGTTTTGCCGGTGGCATTTCGATTGATCAATTATTTTTTTAATAGCAGAACAAATCGCAGGAGAAAGTTGCAAGCTTTTCCAATCTTGGTTTTATTTCAACTTTGTTATTTTCATGAGGTTGAGTGGCTGCAAACGATATTCTTTCGTCCTTTTCGCATAATTTATTGTTTGCTCTATGTTTGCATGCTTTTTGGCATGATCCATCATGAGTCGATTCCATTTGTTATCACTGCAAGTAAATGTATTGAAGAATATGCAAAATTGCTTTCTTTATTCGTTTACCATTATGCACCTAGTTTTTTTTGGATCATTGCATGGTTGATCGTTAGTTATTTCTGGTTAGTGAGCGCACGAAGAAAGTGCTTGCTCATTATGGTCATCCTGTTAGG
The DNA here is from genome assembly GCA_949296305.1 of uncultured Erysipelotrichaceae bacterium. Taxonomy (GTDB): domain Bacteria; phylum Bacillota_I; class Bacilli_A; order Erysipelotrichales; family Erysipelotrichaceae; genus Merdibacter. The sequence goes on along the minus strand of CASFOT010000040.1, from coordinate 27,736 downwards.
CATTGGCAAGATCGAACCTTATTTTGATCCTTTTTTTGAAGTGACGGTCATTGATGTCGGACAAGGAGACTGCGCTTTGATCGTACTGCCGCATCATCAGGGCGTAGTTATGATCGATATTGCAGGGAGCTTATATAAAAATATACCAGAAAGCATCGTAGGGCCAATCTTAAAAGATAAGCAGATCCAAACCATTGATGTTTTGATCATTACACATGATGATTATGATCATAGCGGCGGATACGAAGAGCTAAAGGAAATCGTAAATATAAAAACAGTGATAACTGCAAAAGAAAGTGTCAAGGAACCATTTTCGATTTATTCTCTTTTGGCTCAATATCAAGGCAGTGATGCCAATGAGAACAGTCTCATAAACTGGTTTGGTCGAGACAATATCTTTTATTTGTTTATGGGGGATGCAGGAATAGAAGCAGAACAAACATTGCTAGAGGCATATGACGGCTTGCCTTGTGATATTTTAAAATTAGGACATCATGGTAGTGACAGCAGTTCTTCCTTATCATTTCTTCATGAGATGCATCCGCAATATGCATTGATCTCTGTTGGTGAAAACAATCGTTACGGACATCCTTCTGCTTCCGTATTAGACTCATTAGAGAGGGAAAAGATTCCTTATTTTTCCACTGCTGAGAATGGAGCAATTTGTATCCGTAGCACGCAACTATTTAAATACATGATCACAGCACGAGGAGATTTTGTTATAATAGAAGACAGGTGATCAATATGAACTATCTATTGTTTGGAGAAGAAGCAGCAACTATGCGAAAAAAAATAAAGCAGATCGCAGAAAAAGAAAAAGTAGACATGGATCAGGTATCTATTTATGATGCTGAACAAATCGATCTGAAGTATATATTAGAAGATGCTGGAAGCATTCCTTTCTTCGGTGATCGAAAAGTCGTCTTGATTCAAAATGCAACTTTCCTATCACCAAAAGATACGACTGGATATGATTTAAAGGCTCTTGCTGCTTATTTAAATGACCCGTTGGATTCTACGACCCTTATCTTGAGCTGTGCTTGTGCAAAGCTGGATCAACGCAAGAAGATAGTGAAAGAATTCATGAAGCAGTGTAAAGTAATAGAATGCGCACGAATACGAGAATATGATAAAGCAGAGACGATTCGTTCAATGATCACACAAAGCAAATTAAAGATTGATGAAGATGCCTTACGTCTGTTCATTGATCGTATGCCCTTGGATATGGCAATCATTGAAAATGAGTTAGCAAAACTGAAACTTTATCAAGACAAGATCAATGTTGAAACAATCCGTAATTTAACGATTCGTGCACTGGAAGACAATGTATTTGATCTTGCAGAGGCTTTACAGAAAAAAAATCTAACAAAAGCAATGCGCTTATGGAAGGATCTAGATGCACAACAAATGGATCCCATCTATTTGATTGCTACTTTGGCTGCTCAATTTCGCTTCTTGTTCCAAACAAAAGTATTGATTGATCAAGGGTTGACAAAGCAGGCAATCGTCAGTGAATTAGCAGCACATCCATATCGTGTCCAAATGGCAATGGGACAATGCCGTTCCTATCGAAGCGATTCTTTTTTACGGCAATTAAAACAGCTTGCATCGCTTGATCAGCGAATAAAAAGTGGTCAAATAGATAAAAAATTAGGTTTTGAACTTTATTTGATTCAAAATGGTATATAAAAAAAACTAGGAATAGGATATCCTAGCTCATAAATAAGAATAGATGATAATTATGTCATTATGTCTAACTCATCATACATCACAATATACATTTTTTACTTTCTTATTTTTTTCTTATAAGCAGGATAGTTTTCTTCCTGCTTTTATAATACGAAAAGAGGCATCATACATATGCAGAAAGAAAGCAAAGATTCTTTTCTTATTGATCTGGATTTTCTTTTCGCAAAATTTGCAGAGCTTCTTTTTATAAAAAGAAAAAGCCGGATATCCGGCAATTTTATTCGATGCTGTTAACAGCGTTGCTCAAACGTGATTTCTGACGGTTTGCGTAATTTTTATGGTGCAGACCTTTTACAACCGCCTTGTCCAGCTTAGAGCATGCCTCTTTGTATGCAGCAACAGCAGCATCCTTATCGTTTGCTTCTACTGCATTCAATACTTTTTTGATTGCTGTTTTCAGAGCAGACTTCTGAGAAACCACTGCTAAGTGTCTTTTGTTGTTTGTCTTTACACGTTTTTTCTGTGATTTGATTTGTGGCATGTTGTACACCTCCTGTTTTCTTTTCAATGCTTGTAAATTATAGCAAACCTGAATTGAAAAAGCAATAATTAGCTAAAAAAAAGCCATACTATAGATGAGGTGATCCGTTATGCAGAAAGAATATGCTATGATTCGTACTGATTTTGCAGATGAAATGGTTGAAGAACAGATGGATGCGAGAGGATATACTCATGTCAAAAAGCAAGGGAAATACGTTTCGATTAACCACATTCATGTTCATGATAGGGAAAATCCGATAGAAAAAGAACCCGGAGATTATATCAGTATTTCTTTTTCAAAACTTCAAGATCTTGAACAAAGAAAGGAATTGATCGAATCAATCGATCATTGTTTAACAAAAATGACGGAGAATATGAAAAAAATTCAGAAAATATTGGTTGTCGGTTTGGGTAATCGGGATTTTGTCAGTGATGCATTAGGTCCTCGTGTGGCTAAGGAAATCTTGGTGACTGCTCATTTATTTGCACATGCAGATACGCATCATTTGCAAGGGATGCGAAATGTCGCAGTTTTAGCTCCGGGTGTTATGGGACAAACGGGACTAGAAAGCAGCGTGATCATTGAACATGTTGCCGCAGCATATCAACCGGATCTGATTTTTGCGATTGACGCATTGGCGACCCGTCAGCTTCAACGAATCAATCGGGTGATCCAAATCAGCAATACAGGAATCCAACCTGGCAGCGGAGTAGGAAATCATCGCCGAGCGCTAAACGAAAAGACAGTACATGTACCAGTCATTGCGTTAGGCGTTGCGACGGTTACGAGCATTTATGCGATTTTGCAAGAAGCAGTTGGTGAAAAAGAAGAATGGATACGTTCTTTTTATGAACGTCAAGCAGATTTTGTTGTGACACCAAAAGCAATGGATGAGGAATTATTACATCTGTCCTCCATAATTGCTGCAGGAATCAATCGTGCCTGTCATCCAAATTGTGAGCGATTTTGAGCATTTTGTTGAAAGCGCAGACATATACTTCCTGTGGAGGTGAGTGTGTGCGCGTTCGGATCAAAATTTTTTTAAAGCTCATCTTGCTTGGCTTATTTTTGTTTTATACGCCTTTTTTTGAAGGGATGAAACAATTGATCGAGCAAAGCCATTTCTTGAATTTATTTGTTGTGAAACAAGAGACGAGGACAGAAAATTTTTCATTAAAAAGCCAATTAAATGTTCTTTCTGCTGCGAAGCAAGAAACGACGAAGAACAGTGTGGTGGAGCAGACAATTACCACAACAGATGAAACCGTTAGTGTTCCTGAAGTTAAAAATAAGAAAAAAGAAGCAAAAAGAATTTATATTTATGATACGCATCAGAGTGAAGAATATTTAAAAGGAAAAACAGTTTTGGACGGTGCTATGGAATTAGCCGAAATCTTAGAACAAAATGGGTTCGAGGTTATCGTTGAAACCAATTCTTTTTCAGAATATATGAAGGAGAATGGATTAAATTATAATGATAGTTATCAGATTTCAGCAAGCTTTCTTAATGAGGCTTTGGTGAATTATGGTCCATTTGATTTGATTATTGATTTTCATCGAGATGCCGTACCAAGAGCAAATAGTTTTGTTACGATCAATGGAAAAAACTATGCGCGGATGATGTTTGTCGTTGGAGGATTGAGCGGACGTTGTGAAGAAACACAAGCATTAGCACAAACATTATATGACAATATTGAACAGCTGCAACCAGGTATAATGAAAAAAACGATGACGAGAGAAGCGTATTACAATCAACATATAAGCGAACACATGATCTTAGTTGAGGTCGGAACAAACAACAATACATTTGAAGAAGTAGAGAATTCAATACAAGTATTAGCAAAAGGGATATGTGAATATCTAGCATAGAGGTGGGAAAATGAAACGTTTTTTGTTTGATGCAGCATTGATTGCGATGATCATTATCATCGGATCCTCATTGAAAGAGGTAAGTGTACAAGATATGAATGATAAAATTGAAGATTTCGAATTGCAGCAACAGGCAGGTCTTCCATGGAAAAGTCAGAAAGATGAAGATCCATTTTATACGATCGACGAAAATAAAGCATCTTCATTTGCTCTGTTTATGAGCAACATGATCGTTGACAGTGTTCGTATCGGAACATTGGCTGTTACAGATTTCTTTACAGCACTATTAGTATAAGTGTATAATATTTTAAGAAATCGGAAGTGAATATATGGAAAAAGAAAAGATTATTTTTATGGGGACACCACCAATTGCAAAGACGATCTTAGAACGTTTGGTAGAAGAAGGTTATGAAATCACATTAGTGGTGACACAGCCGGATCGTAAAAGCGGTCGAAAACAGCAATTGACCATGTCAGCGGTGAAAAGTTATGCTTTGGAGAAAGGTCTTTCATTGTTTCAGCCGCAAAACATCAAACAAGAATATATGCAGATCATGAATGTAGATGCAGATCTGATCGTAACATGTGCATATGGGCAATTTGTGCCTGATCCTTTGTTGAGACATCCTCGTTTTGGGGCAATCAATCTTCATGCTTCATTATTGCCAAAACTGCGTGGAGGAGCTCCTGTTCATAAGGCAATCATTCAAGGAGATGCCGTAACAGGTATGACGATGATGCGGATGGAAAAACGGATGGATGCAGGCGCAATAATGGCACAATGTTCAGTTATGATCGATGAGAAAGATACCGCTGGTACTCTTTTTGATAAATTGGCAGTTGCTGGTGCAGATCTGTTGATCACACATCTTCCTTCAGTATTCGATGGAACTGCAGTCTTTATCGAACAAGATGAAGCGCAGGCCACGTTTGCTTATACCATCACGCCGGAGGAAGAAAAAATTGATTTGAATCAAGATATACGGGATGTCTATAATCATGCACGTGGACTTATTCCATTTCCTGTCGGCTATATCATGCATGATCGAAAGAAAGTAAAATTGCATAGCGTGCGGAAAATGGAAAAAGAACATGAATATCCTGCAGGTGAATTCGTCGGCATGATCGAAAATGGCATGGCCATTGCGGTTAAAGGCGGCTATTTGTTGGTCGATGAGATTCAGCTGGAAGGAAAAAAACGAACGGATGCACGTTCATTCTATAATGGGATCGGCAAACAGTGGCTGCATACATCTTTTGATATTTAACAAGGATATTCGAGAATCTCGCTAATGCAGAAATATGAAAGAATCTTCATTCTTCGATCGCGGCGAGATTTTTTGATGATGAAGCATGATATCAAAGACAAAACAGATTTAACCGCTCGTTTCTTGTTCATTGTCCCTTTTAGAAAGGGGTGTCTAGGTGATGGAGAGCTGCTCAAATCTCTGTCTTTTTCTTTGCAAGAAGACAAAGATTTGTTATAATTGTTCTGTTTTGAGGAGGTAGCGTATGGATCAGAGTCATATTCGTAATTTTTCTATCATTGCGCATATTGATCATGGGAAATCAACGCTTGCAGACCGGATCTTAGAATTGACAAATACAGTCGAGAAACGGGAAATGAAAGCACAGATCTTAGATTCGATGGATCTGGAACAAGAGCGTGGGATCACGATCAAATTAAACGCAGTACAGTTGACATATCAAGCGAAAAATGGAGAAGAATATCTCTTTCATTTGATTGATACACCTGGTCATGTTGACGTTAGTTATGAGGTGTCTCGCTCATTAGCTGCCTGTGAAGGCGCTGTTTTGGTCGTAGATGCCGCACAAGGAATAGAAGCACAAACTTTGGCAAATGTATATCTTGCATTGGATAACGACCTAGAAATTGTTCCTGTTATCAACAAGATTGATTTACCAAGCGCACAACCTGAGGTGGTAAAGAAAGAAATTGAAGATGTCATTGGAATAGACTGCAGTGATGCTCCAATGATTTCTGCAAAAAGTGGATTAAATGTTGAAGATGTTCTAGAAGCTATCGTTGCGAAGATCCCTGCACCGAAAGGGGATATGAATGCACCGTTACAAGCCTTGGTGTTTGATTCCTTGTATGACTCTTACCGTGGCGTCATTGCTTTTATCAGTGTGAAAGAAGGATGTGTCTCTGTTGGAGACCGCATACGTTTTATGGCAAGCCATGCTGAATATGAAGTGCTGGAAGTAGGTATCCGTAATCCAAAAGAAGTAAAAAGAGAAACCTTGCATTGCGGTGAAGTTGGATGGATTACTGCAGCAATCAAAGATATCAGTGATGTACATGTAGGAGATACCATCACTCTTGTTGCTGACCCAGCAGACCATGCATTACCGGGATACCGTGTGATGAACCCGATGGTTTATTGTGGATTGTATCCGATTGATAACGCAAAATATAATGATTTACGGGATGCGTTGGAAAAATTGAAGCTGAACGACGCTTCTCTGCAGTTTGAGCCAGAAACTTCGCAAGCCTTAGGTTTTGGATTTCGTTGTGGGTTTTTAGGGCTTTTGCATATGGATGTGATCCAAGAACGAATCGAACGGGAATATAATATCAATTTGATTGCTACATCTCCATCGGTCATCTACCACGTTTATCTAACTGATGGTTCGATGATCCAAGTTGACAATCCTGCGTTTTTACCAGAACCGCAAAAAACGGATCATATTGAAGAACCTTACGTCAAGGCTCAAATTATGGTTCCTAATGATTTTGTAGGTGCTGTGATGGAATTATGTCAAAAAAAACGTGGCATCTATCTGGATATGCAGGTAATCGATACCAATCGTATGAATATTATTTATGAAATGCCATTGGCAGAAATTATCTTTGATTTCTTTGATCGTTTGAAATCTTGTACAAAAGGCTACGCTTCATTAGATTATGATCTTTCGGAATATAAGCAAAGCAATCTAGTTAAAATGGATATCTTGTTGAATGGAGAGATTGTCGATGCGCTCAGCATCATCGTTCACCGTGATTTTGCTTATCATCGCGGTAATCAGATGACGCAAAAGTTAAAAGACCTCATTCCAAAGCACCAGTTTGAAATTCCGGTTCAAGCTGCTATTGGCGGCAAGATCATTGCCCGTACCAACATTAAATCACTTCGAAAGAATGTCTTAGCAAAATGTTATGGTGGTGACATTTCTCGTAAGAAGAAGTTGTTAGAGAAACAAAAAGAAGGAAAGAAACGCATGAAATCAGTTGGCAGCGTAGATATCCCGCAAGAGGCATTTATGGCTGTCCTTTCAATGGATGATGATTAAATATCCTATGGAAAAATCAGCTTCTTTTAGGTATATAGAAAAAAGCAGATAAAATGTCTGCTTTTTTCTATTTTTGACGAAATTTACAGTTTCATCACAGAAATGTGGTATTCTGAAAGACAGGTGATCTGATGAAGATAATAACAAAGCTGATGGAAGATGATTATGTATCTTATTCTGCACTCTGCAAACAACAAGGCGCATTGGCTGCCGAAGCTATTTGGCAAGAACTAGAAGCTGTTCGAAAAGAAAACAGCATCCGAGCAGTTTTAAGGGACAAACATGATTACTTGTGTTTTACTCCTTTTGTAATAAGAAGGCAAAAGGAAGTGCTTGCTCTCTTGTTATATTTGCAATTATATTATCGTGATAAAAAAACACCATTATTAGCTATGCAGGCAATTGATCATGAATTACAGCACTACTCAACTTTTTATCATGCCGATTTGTTTCTTTATCAAGAGTTACAAAAAAAATACTGTGATCTTTTGTTGGTCCTATTTTGTTTGACCCTGTTGCCTGAATCGATCAACCAGCAGATGGTGCGTTTATGGAAACAGCTGGTCATACCGCAAGCACCAATGGCGGAATCTATGTTTTTCGTAGATGAAATATTGTATAAAAGTGCTTTTTTATCTAGTGACAAGACCTATTTGTTTTTATTGTTTCTGACACAGGCAGAGTTGAAATTTGAGGAATGTCTGTTATTATTAAAAAGTGATGGTGATGAATATCTGCGTATGACAAAAGAACAATTGGAACATCGATTTCCTCAATTTTCAAAACAACAGATTGCATTTTTTGTAACGCACCGAGAACAAAAAGCTTATTATTCCATTCAAGAATATAAGGAATATGCGGATGTTTGTTATGAAACAGCTCGAATGGCAATGGAGGATTTTGTCAAACAAGGATGGTATTGGCGCAGAAAAATAGGGAAACGCTTTTATTATACGACGATAGCTGGACATTAGAACATGTACTTGAAGGAAAGGGGATAGAAAAGTTCATGCTCAAAGTGTTTATCTGTAGTCAGAATTATGAATTGCTTGCCCAACTGATTTTGATTCAACGCCAAAAGCAAGACTTTCTCATTCAGGGCTTTAGTTCAAAAGCGCTGATTGATCCCCTTTTATTAGCGAAAGATGAAATAAATGTACTTTATTTGCAATTTTCGCAAATCAAAACTTGTTGGCAACGATGGTTTGACACGATTTATCCATTATTATCTAAATATGGGATTCGTTTGGTCATTTCATTTTCATGCTTGCATGAGGAAAGTGTTTTATTGTTGTTACGTTATTCCATTGATGCGTATTTGCTTGAACCATTTGATGGAAGACGATTGTATGAGACCTTATGCAAACAGCAACACTTTGAGTTGGAACAGCAACGGATCCAAAATGATTTAGACACACATGTTACTGCATTACTATTAAAATTGATGATTCCTAGTCATCTAAATGGTTTTCATTATTTAAAGATGGCTTGTTTGATCGTTGTGACCATACCGACCAGTCGCCAAATTATTATGAAAAATATTTATTCAATGATTGCCAAACGTTGTCATTCAACATCAAGCCGTGTAGAAAAATGTATTCGAAGCGCCATACATGCAGCACCAATTCCTGCGGATTATCATGAGATTTTTCATGGTGAGGCGACAAATCGAAAAGTGATCATGTATGTTTATACTTGTTTAAAAGGAATTTCTTGAGGAGGATCTCATGACAAAGAGTGCTTATGTGCATGTGCCATTTTGTCGTTCTATCTGTGCTTACTGTGATTTTGCACGTACGACTTATCAAACAACATTGATCGGGCCGTGGCTGACGCAGCTAAAAAAAGAAGCGATGGAAAAAATGAACGGTTCATTACAAACGCTTTATATCGGTGGAGGAACACCTAATGCATTATCCTATCAAGAATTAGATGCTTTATTATCTATTTTTGATCCTTTCTATCAAACGACGATGGAATATACAATGGAAGTGAATCCAGAATTGTTAGATGCTGAAATAGCGTCGATTTGTGCTTATCATGGTGTCAATCGAATTTCTATGGGGGTACAAAGTTTTGATGATCAATTATTAAAGATGATGAATCGCCATCATCGTTCAGATCAAATTCTAGAGAAACTGAAAATATTGATTGCGGCTGGCATTCAAAGTTTGTCGATCGATCTTATCTACGGATTACCTGGACAAACCTTGGCTATGTGGAAAAAAGACCTCTTGCATGCTGTGTCGTTGCCAATACAGCATATTTCACTATACTCTTTGACCATTGAAGAGAATTCTGTTTTTGGAAAAAGAGGGGTTCAAAAAGCAGATGATGAAATAGAGTATCTAATGTATGCAGAGGCAATCAAATGTTTGGAAAAACATGGATTTAAACAATATGAAATTGCAAATTTTGCAAAAAATGGTGCTTGTTCCAGGCATAACTTGACATACTGGCAGTATGAAGATTTTTATGGAATCGGATGCGGTGCCAGCGGCAAGACAGCACTTGGCCGTTATGATAATACTCGTTCATTAAATTGTTATCTCAAAGATGGTCCATGTCCAGAATGGACAAAGTTAAATGATGAAGAGCAGATGTTTGAAACGGTTATGATGGGATTGCGCCTAAATCGCGGAATCTCGTTAGATGCTTTTGAACAACGCTATCATATTCCTTTGACGAAGCAATTTGAAGATGCTATACAAAAGCATTTAGGAAATGATCTGATCATTGAAGAAGGGTATTTACGTACCACAGAAAAGGGGAAATTTTTATTACATGAGATCCTGATCGATTTTCTTTAGAAAAGAGTTGCATTATTGGCATCTTGTGATATAATCATATTGCTTTTTCACTGGGGATCTGCTATCCTCGAACGATATCTCGGTGGAAAAGGACCAAAAATATAGGAGGAAAAAAAGATGTTATTAAAAAGTGAAAAACAAGCAATCATGAAAGAATATGCTCGCTTCGAAGGTGACACAGGTTCTCCTGAAGTACAGATCGCAGTATTGACAGCACGTATCAATCGTTTGACTGAACACTTCAAAGAACATAAACATGATTATCATTCTCAGCGTGGTCTGATGAAGATGGTTGGTCGTCGTAGAAATCTGTTGGTATATTTGAAAAACAAGGATCTGGAACGTTATAAAACTTTGATTGAGCGTTTAGGTCTGCGTAAATAGTTAAGGAAAGTCCGATTGAGGACTTTTTCTTTTTTACAGAGGAAATGTATGAATTATTGTTTTGTGTTCCTTTTTAAAGTATGCTATTATAAGATAGATTGAGAAAAATAAGAGGTGAAAAAATGGCTAAACAGGTATTTCGTTTAGATTTCTGTGGTCGGGTGATCACAGTAGAAACAGGCGAGATTGCAAAGCAAGCAGGCGGTTCTGTATTGGTTCGGTATGAAGATACAGCAGTGTTATCAACGGCAACTGCTAGCAATCAGCCAAAAGAAGGAATTGATTTTTTTCCATTAACAGTTAGTTTTGAAGAAAAACTGTATTCAGTAGGGAAGATTCCTGGAGGATTCTTGCGCCGGGAAGGAAGACCAAGTGAACATGCAACGTTAACGGCACGTATGATCGATCGTCCGATCCGTCCGTTATTTGCTGAAGGGTTCCGTAATGAGGTACAAGTTGTCAACACAGTACTTTCTGTCGATCAAGATTGTACACCGGAAATGACTGCAATGTTAGGTGCTTCTTTGGCATTATGTATTTCTGATATTCCTTTTAATGGACCAATCGCAGGCGTGCAGGTTGGACGTGTCAATGGCGAATATGTAATCAACCCTAGTGTTGAGCAAGCTGAACAAAGTGATATATCTTTAAATGTGGCTGGCACCAAGTATGCAATCAATATGGTGGAAGCCGGTGCGAAAGAAGTCAGTGAAGAAGATATGCTAGGCGCATTGATGTTTGGACATGAACATATCAAAAAACTTTGTGAATTCCAAGAAGAAATCATTGCGGCTGTAGGTAAAGAAAAACGTGAGATCACGCTGTATACGGTTGATGAGCAATTAAACGCTGAAGTTCGCTCACAATTCGAACAGCCAATTCGAGATGCAGTTTCAATTGAGAAAAAATTGGAACGCTATGGAAAAATTGATGAATTAACACAGCAGGCAGTGGATCTGTTTGAAGCACGTGAATATGCAACAGAAAAAGAGAAGAACACGGCAATTAAACAAGTAAAAGAAATTTGTCATTCCATTGAAGCAGATGAAGTTCGTCGTTTGATCGTTGAAGATAAGATTCGTCCGGATGGCCGAAAGATCAACGAGATCCGTCCGTTAGACTCACAAGTAGAGCTCTTGCCTAGAGTTCACGGCAGTGCAATGTTTACACGTGGAGAGACGCAGGTTCTTTCCGTAACTACGTTAGGAGCAATCAATGACAATCAGATCATTGATGACTTGACTGAGGTTGAGTGCAAGCGCTTCATGCATCATTACAATTTCCCACCATACTCGGTAGGTGAAACTGGACGTATGGGGAGTCCGGGCCGACGTGAGATCGGACATGGTGCATTAGGAGAACGTGCGTTATTGCAGGTATTGCCGCCTTTAGAAGAGTTCCCTTATACAATTCGTACGGTTGCTGAAGTTCTGGAATCAAACGGTTCTTCTTCTCAGGCGTCGATCTGTGCTGGAACAATGTCTTTGATGGCAGCGGGTGTTCCGATCAAGGCGCCGGTCGCAGGTATTGCGATGGGTCTGATCATGGATGAAAAAACAGGAAAATATACTGTTTTAACAGATATTCAAGGTATGGAAGACCATTTTGGAGATATGGACTTTAAGGTCGCAGGTACCGAAGAAGGCATCACTGCACTGCAGATGGATATAAAAGTAACAGGAATCACAAAAGAAATTTTTGAAGAAGCACTTGCCCAGGCAAAGGTTGCACGAAAAGAAATCTTGGCAAATATGATGACTGCTATCAGTGAACCACGTCCAGATGTAAGTCCTTATGCGCCGAAGACACATGTGATGTTCATCCAGACAGATAAGATCAAAGATGTCATCGGTCCAGGCGGAAAGATGATCAATCAGATCATTGAAGCATGTGATAATGTTAAGATCGATATTGACGATAATGGTCAAGTGGTGATCTATCATACAGATCGGGAAGCAATCAATAAGGCTGCAGCAATGATCGAAGATATCGTCCGTGAAGCAAAAGTAGGAGATATCTATGATGCTACAGTATCTCGCATTGAAAAATTCGGTGCATTCGTCACTTTATTCCCGGGAACAGATGGATTGCTTCATATTTCGAAAATTTCTCACAACCGTGTTGACCGTGTGGAGGATGTATTGAAGATCGGTGATAAAATCGAAGTAAAGGTTATGGAGATTGACAATAAAGGTCGTATCAATGTCAGTGCAAAAGCGCTGCTTCCAAAACCAAAACGTGAAAAAAACGAGCATTCCGAAGTGAAAAATGAAACAAACAACGAAGCGGTAAATAAAGAAGAATAAATAAGAACGCTTGTATGTTGAGGAAAAGAACTCAGCGTATAAGCGTTTTTATCTATGAAAGAAAATGAAAAAAGACCTACGGTTTTTGCATGCTTTATGATAGAATAGTTAAGAGGTGATTATGTTGATTAACTGGATAAAAGAAGCAGAAAAATATAAGGATGAGATGATTCGTGATTTAGATGGGTTGATTCGCATTCCATCCTTGAGAAACAAAGAAGAAGCATCTGAAGGAGCTCCATTTGGAAAAGGGCCACGCAAAGCATTAGATTATGTTCTTGACTTAGCAGAAAAAAATGGTTTTGAAACAAAAGACGTTGATGGCTATGCAGGCGTTATTTCCTATGGTGAAGGAGAGGAAAGTGTTGGCGTTTTAGGCCATTTAGATATTGTTCCAATTGGCGAAGGCTGGACAAAAGAGCCTTTGGCTTTAACTGAAGAAAACGGCTATTTGTTTGGCCGTGGTGTGCTGGATGATAAAGGACCAGCAATGGCTGGTTTTTACGCATTAAAAATGCTAAAGGATAATCAGGTTAATTTAAATAAAAAGATCATGTTGATTTTAGGATGTGACGAAGAAAGCGGCATGGAGTGTATGGATTACTATAAGGATCATGGTGAAATCCCTGCATGTGGTTTTGTCCCTGATGCTGATTTCCCTGCTACTTATGGTGAAAAAGGCGGACTTCATGTTTTGTTGAAAGGAAAAGCAAATACAAAGATCATTTCTATGGAAGCCGGTACCCGTCCGAATATCGTTATTGGAAAAGCAGAAATTGAAATGCCATATTTTAATGAGAAAATAAAAGAACAATTTGAATTCTATTTAAAAAGCAATCAACTGGAAGGTTATGCAAAAATGAAAGGTGATCACGTATGTTTGCATATCGATGGTGTCTTTTCACATGCAGCAGAACCATATTATGGTGTGAATGCCGCATTGCATTTATTAAATTTTGTTGGAATTGCATATGATGATGCATTTGCACGAAATACTTATGAAATGCTTTGTGATTGGCAGGGAAAACCATTAGGAATTCAACAGTTTGGAGCCTATATGGGATTCTTGACGATGAATACAGGTGTGATTTCTTTGAAAGAAGATGGAGAATGCGTCATTACAATTGACATTCGCTATCCAAATGATGCCGATGTTGATAAGATCATGTCAAGTTTTGAACATGCATGCAAAGAGCGTCAATATGATCTTCAGCCAGTGATGGAGAGCGATTCAAAGCCATTATTTGTTGACCCTAATTCAACGTTGGTTACTTCGCTGATGAATGTGTACCGTCAATATTCAGGAGATGAATTCTCTCCAGCAAAAACGATCGGCGGGGGAACGTATGCTCGTAAGTTTGAAAATTTTGTTGCTTTTGGGCCGGAATTTCCAAATAGTGAAAAAACAACAAACGCTTTCGTTGGTGGACCGCATCAACGCGATGAAGGTGTCAAGATCGAGGATCTTCTAAAAGCAGTTGCCATCTATGCGGCCGCATTAGAATCCTTAGCTAAATAGGAGAAATTACATGCGGATGCGAAAACTGCCTTGGGCAGAAGATTATTTGTCAGAATCACAAGTGGTTGTTAAAGCCCCTGCAGAACAAAAAGGGAATTGGCGTACGCTTGTAAACGGAGAAAAAATACATTTGGAAATTGGCTGTGGTAAAGGTGATTACTGGAATCTGATGGCGAAACAATATCCGCAAGACGGATGGATCGCAATTGAAAAAAATGTTAGTGTGTCAGGAATTGCTGTGCGAAAGTTTGATCATTTAGAAAATGATATCACACATATGCGGTTTATCTGGGGAGATGCACAAGAGCTGACCCAGTGGTTTGCAGATGGTGAAATCGATGTGATTCATTTAAATTTTTCGGATCCTTGGCCAAAGAAAAGAGCACATAAGAAACGTTTAAGCAGCCCATCTTTTTTGGCTCAATATGAGCAGATTCTTGCTAAAAATGGCGAAGTGCAAATGAAAACAGATAATTCTTCCTTGTTTGAATTTTCTGTGCTGCAATTTCAAGAGGCAGGATGGAAGCTGATCGATTTCAGTGTTGATTATCGACGTGAAAATCATGAAGAAGATGTGATCACAGAATATGAAAAACGATTTTTGAATGCAGGACAGCCAATATATCGAGCTGTATGGAAAAAATATGAGGAGGGCAGCCATGATGAAGGAATTTATGAATGAGATGACTGGATTAAAACAGTTGGAACAGATAAAAACCGACGAAGAAGTCAACATTTTAGTGTTTAGTGCTAACTGGTGTCCAGATTGCCGATTCATTGAACCTTTTTTACCAAAGCTTATTGAAAAATATGCGGATTATCATTTTTGGTATATTGATCGTGACGAATGGATGCAAGTATGTGCAGATTTTGGTGTCATGGGCATTCCTAGCTTCATTGCATTAAAAGAAGGAAAAGAAATTGGACGTTTTGTATCAAAAAATCGAAAGACAGAAGCTGAAATCGATGCATTTCTGCAGTCGGTACATGAATAGGAGGACTTCACGATGCTGAAAAGTCTAAGAAAACTGATTTTTAACACAGATGTGGAAGATGTCAGCGAAGAAGGGATTATTACCGATATCGAATTACCAAAAAAAGACGCATCTAGTTATATGCAAGAACCTCTCATTCAAGTTGAAAAAGAAGAACCGAAAGAGGATAAAAAACCATTTACTGGCATCAATGTCGATGTAGAAAAAACAAACGAAAAAGAGATAAAAGCAAAAGAAACGGTTTATGTTCACAAGGAAACAAAAAATGAATCGCCTGCAGAGTATGAATTTAAGCCAGTTCTTTCACCTATTTTTGGTAATATGAATGAATCGGAGAAAAACCCAAAAGAAGTACATGATGCTATTCATTTACATAAATCGAAAACAAAAAACCCATTAAACACGGTTCTTTCGCCTATGTATGGGGAATATGAGCTGGAAGATTTTAAAAAGGATGCGAGGGCGCAGATCAAAGAACGCAAGGAACAAGAACTCCCATTACATGTGGAATCTTCTTTCCAAGCAGATGACGATGAAGAAGAAACGATCTTATCATTGGAAGAGATGCTGGCAGATGAAGATGTAAGCGATAGTGAACCAGTACAGATTTCTTTATTTGGTGAATCGACACCAATCAAAGAAGTTGCTGCGAAAGAAGAAACGGTTTTTCAAGAAAAAGAATAGGAAGTGAACGATATGCGGTATCATTTTATCGGGATTAAAGGTTCAGGCATGGCCTCTTTAGCTGAAATTGTAGCAGATCGTGGAGATGAAGTAACAGGGTCCGATATCGAAAAATATATATTCACACAAAAGCCATTAGAAGAAAGAGGTATTCCGATCACAACATTTGATGAAAAAAACATTAAAGAGGGGGATACTGTCATTATTGGACTTGCCTTTGATGAAAGCAATCCTGAAGTAAAAAAAGCTTTGTCAACACCGGGCGTAAAAGCCTATTGGTATAATGATTTTTTAGGCGAACTATTGACACATTATACATCGGTTTCAGTTGCAGGTACACATGGAAAAACCACTACAACTGGCATGCTGGCACATGTGTTGTCCCATGTGTCTCCGACCGGATTCCTTATTGGAGATGGCCATGGAGAAATGCCATCAGGCGCAGAAAATTTTATACTGGAATCTTGTGAATTTAAGCGTCATTTTCTTGCTTATCATCCTGATTATGCGATCATCACGAATATTGAACTCGATCATGTTGATTATTATCACGATATTCAAGATTATTGTGATGCATTCCAAAGTTTCATTCAGCAAGTAAAAAAAGGAATCGTCTATTTTGGTGATGATCCGTATTTACCGACATTTACTTATCCGATAAAGGCATATTCGTATGGTCTATCAGATAACAATGATGTACGAGCCGATCACGTTGATCAAAGAGCAGATGGCATGGCATTTGACATTTTCTTTCAAGGCAAATTTTTTGGTCATTTTGATCTTCCATTTGTCGGTTATCCGCTTTTATATAACAGTATAGGGGTCATTGCTTTAGGTATATTGTTTGATGTTGATGCAGCCACTTTAGAAACTGCATTAAAAACTTTCCCAGGTGTTCAACGTAGGTTTATCATTGAAGAAAATGGGGAAAATATTTATATCGATGACTATGCACATCACCCGACGGCTGTTCGTTATATGATTGAAGCAGCAAGAATCAAATATCCAGATAAAAAAGTGATTGCGATCTTCAAACCGGATCGTTATTCTCGAATTGCTTATTTTGTAGACGATTTTGCAAGTGCACTCGATATGGCTGATGAGGCGTATGTCTGTGATTTTCCTGCAAACGCAGTACGTGAACCGGGTGTAACGGTCACGATCGATGATCTGGTATCGCGCAGTAAGAAAGCAACGTTGATTCAGGAAGATGAAGCTGCTGCAAAATCTTTAGCGCTGCGCGGACCTGCTGTATATCTTTTTATGAGCAGCAAGGATATTTATAAGTTGAAAAACAAAGTGAAAAATTTTCAATATAGATTGTAACCACTTACAAGTTATGCTAAGATATAAAAGAATGAGGTGTGAAATATGACGTTAGATAGCTTTCTCATTTTATTGAGTGATACAGCATGGAAATTAGTTCCTGTTGTGCTTGTTGTGCTTTTGATCTATTTTATCGTATTGCTTCGTCATACGATTACTTTAGTGAAGCAGACAAAGAAAACTTTAGATACCGTTGATGCTGATCTGCAGAAATTAGAAAAACCATTAAAGACGGTAAATGAATTAAGTGAGACAGTTGATCTTGTACATGAGGCAAGCCGCAATGCTGTCCGAAGTGCATTGGTAACGATCATTGAAAACGCTTCAAGCATCAAGGAATGGGTCTTATCTAAAAAGAAAAATAAAGATACCATGGAAGTTGAGCAGGAGGTAAGCGGCGATGGAATTTGAAAAATGGAAGGAAGAAGCAAAGACAGAAGTACAGAACATATGTGATGATGTACAGCATGAATTAGAAGAACTTCGCGAGAACGGAAATGAAGAAAATCGCCGTTTGATCGAAGAAGCGCGCGCGAAGATGAGCAAAATGTTTTCTGATACTGCAAAATGGTTGAAAGAAAATACAGAGCGCGAGAAGTTAAGTGAAAATTTGGCTCGTTTCCGCTCAGAATGTATTCAATTACTTGGTCAAACAAAAGAAAAGGCAATTGAAATTTCACAAAATGAAGATTTTCAGAATACATTACGCAGCGGAAAAGAATTTATTATCGGCAGTGGTCATTTACTTGCCAGCGGAGTACGTGCTGGGGCTGACAAATTGATGGAGAATGAAAAGATTTCTTCATTCGTTAATAGAGTAAATGACAGAGTTGAAGTAATAAAAGAAGATGAACGCTTTCAGGATGGCGCCCAGCGTTTAAGAGAAGGTACGATGAAAGTTGCTGATCGTGCATATGATGGGATTAAGCGCATCTTGAATAAAGAAAATGATGAAGAATAGAAAAGGGAAAGGAGATCAGTTATGAAGCGTATCACGATTTATGATGTTGCCAAGGAGGCAGATGTATCTTTAGCTACTGTATCACGCGTAATCAACGGTTCTGATGTTGTTCGGGAAGATACACGCGTGAAGGTACAAGAAGCAATTGAAAAACTTGGTTATAAACCAAATGCGATTGCACAAGGGCTCGCTTTGCAAAAAACAACGACAATTGCGATCGTCATGCCTGAATCCAGCTTTTTCTATACAGGCGGAATTTTAAATGGCTTGTTAGATACAGCAAAAATTTATAAATATAACATAATGCTACATTCAACCTCTGCTGGCATCAATGAAATGACAGATGTTATTGAGAGCATCATCAAATCAAGAGTGGATGGGGTCGTAATTTTTAATGATAAATTAGATCAGGACGAATTGAATACATTGAATCATTACAATGTGCCAATTGTTGTTATTGGTAATCGCATGTCTGAAGATACGATTGGTTCAGTTTATATTGATTATGCAACGTTGGCTTATGATTTTGCCTGTGAATGCATCGCTGCAGGAAAAACAGATATTTCTTTGGTGGAGGATCGAAAGAATCCGTCTATGATCAATCAGATTTTAGAAGGTCTGAAAAGAGCATTTGATGAGCACGGAATGAAGTTTGAAAAGTTTATCAATATACCAAAAGAATATCGGTCATCTTATGTTTTTTTGACAGATTACTATAAATCTCATAAACCAGCAAAAGTAATCATGGCTTATCGTGATTCACAGGCCATTGCCGTTTTGAACGCAACAAAAGAAGCTGGATATTCCATCCCTGAAGATGCAGAACTCGTATGTATATTAGACAGTAAATACAATGCTATGCAACGTCCGCAAATATCTGCATTTAAGATACCAGATTATGATATGGGAGCAATGTCTATGCGGTTGCTGACAAAAATGCTGCATGAAGAAGATGAACTGTTAAGCAAAGAAATGGAATTAAGCTATGTCTTCATTCCACGTCAAACAACCATTCAGTAAGAATCATTTATCCCAGTGATCCAATCTGGGATTTTTTTGTAAGAGAAAGAGGGATTGAAGAGATTTTATCTTTGTGATATACTTGTGTAGTCAATTTACGAGGTGAAGAAAAATGGGAAGACATTTTGAAGTTCGTGCTGCTGCTATGCAGAAAACGGCAAATCAGAAGGCAAAGATCTATTCTCGTTACAGCAAAGAAATATTAGTAGCTGCAAAAAACGGGGAACCAGATCCGGAAATGAATCAGACACTGAAAAAGACCATTGAACGAGCAAAGGCAAATAATGTCCCTGCAGATGTCATCAAACGCGCAATTGAAAAAGCGAAAAGCAATGATACAGAGAATTATTCGTCTGCTCGTTATGAAGGATTTGGAAGTGGCGGGGGAAGCAGTATCATTATTGATTGCTTAACTGATAATCCAAATCGCACGATTGCAAATCTGCGTGCTTGCTTTAATAAATCTCACGCAAAACTAGGTGTGGGAGGATCTGTATCTTTCAATTATGAACATCTGGGCTTGATCGTCATTGATTATGAAGATGAAGAAGCGATGATGGATGCACTGATCATGGCAGAAGTCGATCTGAAAGATATTGAAGTAGAAGATGGTATCATGACCATTACCGTAGAACCGCAACATTTATCTCAGGCGAAAGAAGCAATTGAACAACTGATTCCTGATGTTACTTTCCGTGTGATGGAAGATACGATGTTGGCAAATGATACTGTTGAATTGCAAGGGGAAGACCTTGATTTATTCAAGCGTTTAGTAACTTTGCTTGATGATGTAGACGATGTTCAAAACGTTTATCATAATGTCAGCAATTTAAACGACTAAGCTAACCTCTGTCTTGTAGACAGAGGTTATTTTCATATACGAGGACGGATTTCTATGCTAGAATGTTACTTAGGAGTGATAAAATGAACAATGTAAAATTAAATAAAATGATCTTACTAGGAATACCGCTCCTTTTTTTGGCGACGGCTGTATACTTCTTCTTATCAGGTTCAAATGTACAGATTGAGTACCAAGGCCAGCAGATTCGAGATCAATACCGAGAAACGATTGAATATAGACAGGGATTGGTGCTGCAAGAGATTTCCGATCAGTTTTTAAGTCAATTGAAAGTAACCAAAGATGATCAAGACATCACTGCAGATATTGAATTATTAACGAATATGAATGAACCAGTAAATTTAGGTACTTATACATTCGATTATGGAATCGACGATGAAATGTATGTTCGTTATGTGGTGGAAATCGTAGATACAACTGCACCTGTGATCGATGGAACTAAATCATATGTGGCACAAATAGGAAAGCCATTTACAAAAGAAAATTTACAGTTAACCGTCTATGATGCATATGATATGGATCTATTATCAACCATTTCTTTATCAGATATTGATACGAGCAAAGCAGGGATCAAAAAAGGAATCGTGAAGATCCATGATCAAAGCGGTAATGAATCTACGATGGAAATTGAAATAGAGGTGCTAGATAAAACAGTAAATAATGAGCAAGGAGAACAATTGTTTTTACAAAAGGATACGGAAGATCTGACGCTCTTATTAAATCCTTCTCATGTTCTTCCGGATGGCTGGGAGCCAGATGATCTGCAGATGATCAATCATGATGCGAACACTGCTCACTATCTACGAAAAGAAGCAGCTGATGCATGGGAGCAATTGTATGCTGCAGCAAAACAAGATGGCATTGCAGTCAATGTTGTCAGTTCGTTTCGCACACAAGCTTACCAAGAAATGTTATTTAATAGTTATTTAGAAATAGATCCTGATGCAGCTAGCTATAGTGCTCGTCCACGTTCCAGCGAACATGAACTTGGACTTGCTTTAGATCTTAGTTATGATGATCAATTGCATGATGATCTACAAACAAGTGTTTTAGGACAATGGATGGAAAAACACGCATACCAATATGGTTGGATTGTTCGTTATCCAGAAGGAAAAGAAGATATTACGCAATATATTTATGAGCCTTGGCATTATCGCTACGTCGGTGTGCCTTTAGCGCACTATCTTCATGAACAAATTCTTTCTTTAGAAGAATATTATTCGAATCGTTAAAAGGAGGTAAAAAATGAAATGCGCTTTTTGTGGTAAAGAAAGCGAAGGCTTTGATCATTGCCCGTTTTGCGGTTATGTGATGAACTCAATTGAAAAAGATCATATAGCTGAACAAATGGAGGAAAAAACTGATGATATAGATCAGACTATCGTGGATAACCAAAAGGAAGATCTATCTTCTGATGGCTTGCACAGAAAGCCTTTTGGTGTTGGAAAAACGTTGGCAGTTATCTTTTCATCAATTTTTGGTGGACTGCTTCTTGTTGTTGTGGTCTTAGCGTGTATGTTTCAATTGAATCCTTTTCACTTAAATGATTGGTATGATGTATCTGATCAATATGATTCTTTTGATCATCATTCTTCAGATTGGGACAATGTCTTTGGAGAATGGTATTAAGCAATCTTTTAAAAATGATTGACAAAGAAGAAAACAATGAATAAACTATAGGTATATCTGTTGAAAAAGAGTGTTTCATGAAAAAGAGCGTAGAGAAGAGTGGGTTGGTGCAACACTTTGTCTTTGAATGAAAACAGACACTTTGGAGGAATCATCAGGAAATGGATGATCGCGGGATCGGCGTTATGGAGAGAAGGGCACATCTTTTGATGTGAACTAAGGTGGTACCGCGTACAATTACGTCCTTAGATAGGGCGTTTTTTTTATTTAAAGGAGGAAATTATGAGTTATCAAGTACCTAGAGGAACACAAGATATCTTGCCGCAGGATATTAGCAAATGGCATCGACTGGAAGAATTGATCCGTCAGTTTTGTTATGTGTATAATTACGAAGAGATTCGTACACCAATCTTTGAACATACAAATGTTTTCAAACGTGGAAATGATTCCAGCGATATGGTCAATAAAGAAATGTATACTTTTCAATTAGAAAATAGTTCTACTTCACTCACATTGCGGCCAGAAGGTACTGCTGGAGTAGTCCGTTCCTTTGTTGAACATAAATTATATGGCCAGCCGGATCTGCCGCTAAAAATGTATTATGTTGGTCCACAATTTCGCCATGAACGCCCACAAAAAGGCCGTATGCGCATTTTTAATCAGTTTGGCGTAGAAGTTCTTGGTGCCAAAGATCCAATGATCGATGTTGAAGCAATTGCTTTAGGGTGGTCTTTTGTTTCAGCATTAGGTTTAAGTGATCTAAAAGTACTGATCAATACATTAGGCGATGATGAATCACGCAATGCCTATCGAAAGGCACTTCGTGCACATTTTAAAGATGCAATCACAACGATGTGTCCGGATTGCCAGCGGCGATATGAACAAAATCCGCTTCGAATCTTGGATTG
Source organism: uncultured Erysipelotrichaceae bacterium (assembly GCA_949296305.1). Lineage (GTDB taxonomy): Bacteria > Bacillota_I > Bacilli_A > Erysipelotrichales > Erysipelotrichaceae > Merdibacter. The sequence goes on along the minus strand of CASFOT010000040.1, from coordinate 4,921 downwards.
CAAGATCGATCATGATCTGGATGTGATGAAAAGTGCACCAAAGATGAGCGATTATTTGAATGATGCATCACAAGCCTATTTCAAAGCAGTCCTTGAGGGATTAGATGCTCTTGGTATTCCATATGAGATCGATGATCGTTTGGTACGAGGATTAGATTACTATACGCATACAGTATTCGAAGTAGTATCGATGAATAAAGAAATGGGAGCACAGTCCACTGTGTTTGCCGGCGGGCGCTATGATGGTTTGGTAGAATACTTTGGCGGACCTAAAGGAATGAGCGGCATCGGATGGGCAATGGGGTTAGAACGCCTGTTGATTGCTTGTGAGGCTGAAGGTATTGAATTAAGTGAAGAGAATGGACTCGATGTGTATGTGCTCTGTCTTGCTGCTGAAGCAAAGACTGCAGCATTACAGATGGTTACAGAGCTGCGCAGCAATGGATATCGCTGTGATATGGACTATTTAGGCCGTTCATTTAAAGCACAGTTTAAGAGCGTTGAGCGAAAACACGCAAAAATGGCGGTATTCTTAGGAGATAAAGAATTAGAAACCAAACAAGTAACAATCAAAGAAATTGAGACACAAAAACAGCATACTGTTCCAATGGAAGATATCGTAGCGGTTATGGACCGATTGTTTGGTGAAGATCAAGCAGAAGAAAGTGGCTGTACATGCGGTCACCATCATGAATAGGAGTAAGAATAATGAGAAAAACACATAACAATGGGGAACTGCGTTTACAGGATGCAGGCAAACAAGTCGTATTAGAGGGATGGGTTGCAAAAAGGCGTAATTTTGGTGCGTTGGTCTTTATCGATCTCCGCGATCGTGAAGGAATCACGCAGTTGGTCTTTGATGAAACGATTTCACCTCAGGTCGTTGATGTAAGAAACGAATATGTATTATGTGCACAAGGAGTCGTTGTAGAACGTCAAGATAAAAATCCGAATTTACCGACTGGCGATATTGAAATCAAGGTTTCTTCCGTTGAAATCATCAATACGGCAGATACGACGCCTTTGATCATTGCAGATGAAACTGATGCATTGGAAGATACGCGTTTAAAGTATCGTTATTTAGATCTGCGTCGACCTTGCTTACAAAAGAATTTAAAATTGCGTCATCAAGTTACAATGATCACACGTAATTATTTGTCGGATTGCGGTTTTCTAGAAATTGAAACACCAATTTTATGTAAATCTACACCTGAGGGCGCACGTGATTATTTGGTTCCAAGCCGTATTACCAAAGGAGGATTTTATGCTTTGCCGCAGTCTCCGCAGATTTATAAGCAGTTGTTAATGATTGGCGGATTAGAAAAATACTTTCAAATAGCGCGCTGCTTCCGTGACGAGGATCTTCGAGCAGACCGTCAGCCAGAATTTACACAAATCGATATTGAGATGAGCTTTGTTGAAGAAGAGGATGTTTTCGCAATGGTGGAAGGACTGATGCGCGAAATTTTCAGAAAGACAAAAGGAATCGAATTATCTGGTTTTGAACGGATCCCATATGTCGAATGTATGCGCCGCTTTGGCAGCGACAAGCCAGATCTGCGTTTTGGAATGGAATTGCAGCAAGTAAATGAAATATTTGAACAGACAGAATTTACCATCTTTAAAAATATCTTAGAACAAGGTGGTGAGATCAATGCGATCGTTGTAAAAAATGCTGCCGATCGATTCTCACGTAAACAACTTGACAAATTGCAAGAACACGTTCGGATCTATGGTGCCAAAGCACTTTCTTTCTTGAAATACGGAAAAGATGGCTTCTCTGGCAGCATTGCGAAAGTGATCAGTGATGCTGAAAAGGACGCTTTGAAGCAGAAACTTCAAGTCGAAGAGAATGATCTGTTGTTGTTCGTTGCGGATAAAAAAACAGTTTCACAAACAGCTTTAGGCGCATTGCGTGTGAAGCTTGGACACGATCTGGATCTGATTGATCAACAAACTTATCGATTCTTATGGGTAACAAACTTCCCGATGTTTGAATATAGCGAAGAGGAAGGCCGTTATGTCGCTGCTCATCATCCTTTTACATCACCAAACTTAGAAGATGTAGACAAATTGATGAATGATAAAGCGAATTGTTATTCTAGAGCGTATGATTTAGTCTTGAATGGTTACGAGCTGTTAAGTGGTTCTATTCGTATTCATGATCAGCAGCTGCAAGAACAGGTTTTCGAAGCAATCGGCATGAGCAAAGAAGAAGCTAAACGCCGTTTTGGTTTCTTCTTAGAAGCTTTCCGTTATGGCACGCCGCCTCATGGTGGAGTTGGAATCGGGTTAGAACGATTGGTCATGATCTTGGCAGGAACAGACAATATACGAGATGTTGTCGCATTTCCAAAAACTGCCAGTGCGAGCGATCTGATGAGTGAGGCACCAAGCAGTGTAGATGAAAAGCAATTGGATGAACTGCACATTGCCATCAAAGCTTGATATGCAAAACGTACTTATTTTATATGCTTCGATTCATCATCAAAACACAGAAAAGACAGTACGAAGAATAGCTGATCATTTAAATGCTACGGTAATTTCTGTGCTTCATGAGCCAGTGCCTGATATAGCTCATTATGACCTGGTGATCTTTGCTTCGGGGATTTACTGCAATCATGCTCATAAAAAGCTGATCGAATGGATCAGACATCTGCCTTTGAAAGAAAAGAAGACGATGTTCCTGTATACATGCGGACTTCGTTATCTTAATTATGAAAAAGAAGTCAAGCAGCTGTTGATCGAACGTAAAAGCGACTATGTTGGATCTGTTTATTGCCGTGGTTATGATACGTATGGGTTGCTACGATATGTTGGAGGCATTGCAAAAGGACATCCAAATGAAAAAGACATGCACAAGATGACCAATAAAATAGATCGATTGCTTTTAATAAGCACGAATGACAGATGAAAGCAAAATAAACAAATAACTGATTGAAGAGAACTTGATTGATTGACTACATACAAAGATTGATTTACATATAATTAAAAAGGATTGATTCCTGTACGGAGATGACCAAAAAGTTAGTTGGAAAAATATAACGATTGAAGTTTGCCCCATACTGAACAGGAACGATCCTTTTGTTTTATGAATCTTTGTATGTTTTGTTCGTGACATTCTTTCATCATAAACGTTCAATCCGCAGATGTTTGTGGCGTATACATATAGTCTTGCGGCATTCCATTGATCTATAGAAAGTTACTTTGTTCAATTGTACGAGCAGTTTCCTTCTTAAAATGAAAATAGGATTAGAGGATAATCTAAAATTTCCTGTTTATCAAACGCATGATTCTGCATATTGAAACAATTCAGGGTTGTTGGTATATTGAAAAAAGGTCTCTAGAAATGATGAAATGCTTAAAAAAGAGGATAATTTTGCTTTCGTTGGCCATCTAAATCTATGTTTGGATTTTGTACATTTCATCATAATAAAAATGAACCTCCATTATTTGAGTGTCTAAATAATGAGGTTCATTATCGATTGTCATTATTGGCTGTGTTGAAGCCATTCATTAACATAACAAAAAGAAGTTCTTTGACATAAAAAGAAGATCATTTGCTTTTGCTGCTTTCTAAAAAATAAGTAGCCTCCATATCAGCTGTGCTTAGTGCAAAAGCAAGCGGGAAATGTTCGAATGTATATCCGACGCTGCGTGGATTATCAAATTCGCTTGCAAACCCCATATGATAGCGAATTGCAAAACTTTCATCGCGGGTCAAACGCATAAAACCAGTGATCATATATACGCTTTTTTCTCCATGTCCGTATGGCAGATCATCCTGAAATTCAAAAGTATCGACACTTTGCCATTGACCATCGATTTTTACATTACGTTTTGAAGGATGATAGACATTTACTTTGCAAATATCATGAAGCAAGGCTGTAATAGCAATGCTTTCTTCGCTTATTCCTTTCAAGCCATACAGCTCGCGCACACGTTCTCTCGAAAGATAATCCTTCAGACATTCGTATACGTTGAGGCTGTGTTCGACCAAACCTCCTTTATAAGAACCGTGAAAACGGGTGCTCGCAGGAGCTTCAAAAAAATCACAATTTCGGCTTAAGAGAAAATCCAATAGTTTGTCACTTCCATCCCGATGGATATAGGTACGATAGATCTCGATAAATTTTTCCTTATTTGACATTATGATTCACATCCGTTTCTTACCAATATTTTAACCGATTTTGCCTGAAAATGCCATTTCATCTGAAAATATAAATGTCAAGAGTATACTTTCAAAAAAAATTTGCTATACTAAAGTTGCCTTGAGAAGTATACATTTTTCCGACAATTTGAGATACGGGAAACCGGATGTTGTAATTTGGTGTGAACGCCTGCTACGCGCAGGAATCCTAAAAATTTACACAGGTTGCCCACCTGTATATACAGGGAAAAGATCTCGCTTCTCAAGGTACATAAAAAATACGATGGTCATTTTTGATCATCGTTTTCTTTGTGTGCCGGGCATGGCACTAATTCAGTTGGAGATAAACCAGCCACAGGTAGTTACCGCCAAGTGTAGTGACTCTTTCGATCGTACGAACAGAAACTTGATATAAGGCTAAATGGTGGATAAGAAGGCGTTGTGAAAGAGATAGGATTAGTGAATTACCCCGGGAGGTCCTTTAGACGATGAAGTCCAGTAAACTTTAAAATCAGTGATGGTACCATCGGTCGAAAAAGGTTCACTAAGGGAAGTCAGCTGAGGTCGTAGTGTACGACTTGAAAGTCGCTACTTTAATTGTAGAAATGCTACTACTTCTTTCTCGTAGTATTCCTATCGGTAAGTGCCCAGTAAAAAATGAACGGTGCAAAGCAACCGAAACAAAGTGAGAAAAGTGGAAACTACATCCGCTCTATTGCGAGGAAAGATGTATATGATTAACATAAGCGAATTGTTGTAAGGGTCGTCACT
>CASFOT010000039.1 GCA_949296305.1 uncultured Erysipelotrichaceae bacterium | reverse complement strand
TATACTTAAAAAGTATAGAAAAATAATTCGATAAAAGTGGGGATTATCAACCATTTTTCAGGTAATTTTATATAAATGATGGCTTAAGATTGCCTGTTTTCTCTTTAAAAGTGGAGATTAAAAAAGACCGTATGACAAAGTATGCTCAAAGAGCGACTTTGTCAACGGTCTCAGAACAACATCTATATGCTGTTCTCATTTTTTTAATTATTCTTTTCCTAACAAACGGAACATGTTCTTTTTATAAACTTCTACACCTGGCTGGTTGAATGGATTGACATCAAGCAGCAATACTGTCATGGCACAAGCACGGAAGAAGAAATAACACATGTAACCAAAGCTTTCTGCACTCATATCCTCCATCGTCAAGATCAGGTTTGGTACATTTCCTGTATTCACATGAGCTTCTAACGTTCCTTGTGCAGCCATTTTATTTACCCAATCTACTGATTTTCCGCTCAGATAATTCATATGATCCAAATCTTCTTCATCTGATGGGAAAGTGATATCCATGCTAGGATGTTCAATAGCTAAGATCGTTTCAAACAAAACTTTCTTTCCCTCTTGGACAAATTGTCCCAAAGAGTGAAGATCTGTAGAGAATGTAGCTGAATCAGGCAGGATGCCCTTTCCTTCCTTCCCTTCACTTTCACCAAACAGCTGTTTCCACCATTCAGCGATCATGCTCATCTGCAGTTCATAACTAACGAGCATTTCTACATCGTATCCCTGATTCTGTAAGATTCGGCGGCACACTGCATAAGCATAAGCCGTATTCTTAGTTAAATCGCTGGTAGAAAGATCTTCATACGCTTTTTTCAGACCTGTCATGATTGCATCAATGTCGATTCCTGCAACTGCGATCGGCAATAAACCAACAGGTGTAATGACCGAATAACGTCCACCGATATCATCCGGAATGACAAATGTTTCATAACCTTCCTTATCTGCCACTTCTTTTAACACGCCGCGTGCTTTATCTGTAGTAGCAACGATACGATCTTTAGCATTTTCTTTATATTTTTCTTCCAAGAATTGTTTCAGCAAACGGAATGCCAAAGAAGTCTCTGTCGTCGTTCCTGATTTTGAAATAACATTGACGCACACTTCTTTATCTTTAATATATTCCATTACTTGAGCAATATAGGTACTGGAGAAAGTATTACCAATAAAAATGATTTCTGGTTTCTTGTTCGCATACAGGCCATTGATCATTTCAACAGCAGCACGAGCACCAAGATAAGAACCACCGATACCACATACGACAAACACGTCGCAAAGATCACGCATTCTCGCAGCCGTTTCCTTGATACGCGCAAACTCTTCTTTATCATACGTATTTGGCCACTCTACCCAGCCTACATAATCATTTCCTAAGCATTCTTTATTCATCAGTTGTTGATGCAGGGTATTGACTTTTTCTTGATAACTTGCTACGTCTTCTTTTAAAAACGCATGTTTTGTTTCGAGCTTAATCATAACTATTCCTCCTGTCATACGCTTCTTCAATCCAATCATCAAGCTTTACTGCTAACGATTGAAACCCGATCTGCTGTTGCGGATAGGGCGGACTCAGATGTCGATAACGCGGATAACGCTTTTTAGGAGCATTGACTGCTTTTAACGATAAACGAAAATGGATACCATCTTCATCTACATCCAAGATCTTCACACGGACCCGTTCATTTACATTCACAAATGTATGCACATCGCGTACGTATCTCTCGCTGATTTCTGATATGTGTATCAGACCATTATGTGTACTGTCTAAAGATACGAAAGCACCATACGGCATGATCCCTGTAACGACCCCTTCCACGATATCTCCGATTGAATAGCGCATCTGCTCACCTCGTGAGATATTATATCACATCTTTTTATGTTTTTGTGATATAATAAGGAGCGTATTCTAAAAAAACAGAGAATGAGGTGATTATATGCCTATTTCCCCGTCTTTTTATCCATTGATATCTGCCTTGTTAGCCAATGGCGTAGCTCAGGTGCTGAAATTGTTTATTTTTTATTTCCGCAGCAATCGTTGGGATCTTCATCAGGTCATCTCCTGTGGTGGATTTCCTAGTTCACACAGTTCCACGGTCATCGCTCTAGCTACTGCAATCGGCTTGCAAGAAGGCTTTGACTCTGCATTATTCGCAATCACCTGCATCATTGCACTCATAGTTATCTATGATGCTGTAAATGTCCGTTATTACGCAGGCAAGAATATCCAGCTGACCAAAAAATTGATCAGTGATATCGAGGAAATGCAAAAGGTACGCTTCTCTGATCCCATCTACCAAGAAAAGATCAAAGATGTTCTCGGCCACAAATTTGTCGAAGCGATCGGCGGTATCATCTTAGGATTGATCGTTGCCTTTTTATTGGCACCTTTCATGGCGGCTTAAGGAGAAATACAATGAATGAAAAAAAAGTAGTAAACGTGTTGGAAAAGATTCGTCCTTATATCCAACGCGATGGCGGTGATGTCAGTTTGGATCACATGGATGGAAATGTAGCTTATGTCCGTTTCCATGGTGCCTGCGTTGGCTGTATGTCTCTTGATGACACATTTTATGGCGGGATCCGGGATTTATTATTAGAAGAACTTCCTGAATTAGAAGATGTCCGCATCGTAGAACAAACAGTTGCAACTACCTATTACTAAATGCTCGAAGAGGCTGAAACAAGTGATGACTGCCCCATGCACATCGCTTCAGCCTCTTTTTTTTATTGCATCTGTAATTTCTTCCATTCTGCTTCCATCTGATGACGAAACGAAAATTCCTCAACATCTTGTAAACCGATGTAATAGATGCAATCAATATCTTCTTGGTTAAACAAATAAACAGATTTGGAATCGATCATTCCCTCTGGATAAAGACAAGCGCAATAGTCATATAAGACCTTGCTGCGCACCTCTCTTTGAAGTCGTCCACAAATCATCAATTTCTTATTTCCTTCTTTCAACGTAACTACACTGCCCAACGGTAAATATTCTTTCATATCAATTGATCAATACTCCACTTTCACACGAAAACCAAGACCTGCTATAAAACCGAGCTTGCTGCCAAACTCCCATTCTCTATTTTTATGCGTATAAGTGAGTTCTGCTTCTGCACAGCCAAGTGATGCACTGCCGCTCAGAGTTACTTTTATCCCAAACACGTCAAATGCACACTGCGCTTCCCCAGTTACTGCAGCTGCCCCAGCTTTTAATTTTAACGTCTGTTCTTCTTTTGATAACACTGCTTGTGCTTCTGCATAAACCGCACCTAATGAACCGCTCACTTTCGCCGTAGCACCTATATAAGGCACATTGGTTTGCAAAGATAAAGATGCTTGTGCCAGACAAGCCGAAGCACTTGCGTAGGCAGCTGCTTGAGGATCAAGCTTTCCCTCAGCATTAAACAAAGAAGCATATGCTTCACCTTCAAGGCCTACATGAGCTGCTTTGGCACAAAAAGTAACATTCAAGATCGATAGACTTTGTGATTGAACTGCCTGTAAGGCATCCCATCGAAACGATCCCCCAGCACCGATACCGATCAAACCGGAATTTTTCACTTTGCTCATTCCCGGTTTTACAATATAGCCATTGATGGATTGAGCGAAATATGTGAACTGCAGAGCAGATTGCTTATTCTGCAGGAGCTGTTCAGCTTCTTGAAACGATTGTACACGATAGCCGCAATACATGGAAAGCTGATAGAGCTTTTGACTGATTTTCCCTTTAAAAGCCGTACCGCAGATGGTGCTCAGCAAATAATGGAGCGCTTTTTGTATGCAATGATCCAGTTCTTCATAAATCTGTGTATCGAGTTCCATCATTTCCCCGATACCAAGCGAAGCAGTTCATCCATACAATCTAACAAAGCAGCCCTCTCTTTATCAAACGGCAATGACAAACAAACCATTCGGCATTGTTCTAACAATACGTACAGCTGATGGTCTTGGAACTGAATCTCAGGAGGCAACGGATTGTGCATGCTGTTTCAACATGCTGTCTGTATCCTGATAGGATTGAGCAGTTTGGCGCAAGTAATTGACATATTGTTCTACGATTTGTTCATAACGTTCAAATACGGGCAATAATTCTAAAAAACGATTCTGCAAAGCTGTTCCAGCCGGAGAATCCCAGCTTGCATGCAATTGACGCATTCGGTTCGTGACCGCATCTAACAATGTGCGCAATTCCTCATTGTATCTCTGCAATTGAACAGCATGATCGCAGACTTTCTGCGATGCAATTCTTACTCCTTCCATATTTCCCCCTTAATAGCGCAAACGATTCGCCATTGCGATGCATTCTTGTTGTAATCGATCATAGATGGAGGCACTTTCACGTAAATAAGCCGCATAATCATCAAGAACTTGTTTCATTCGATCAAAGTCTTTTCGAAAGTCTTTTAATTGATTCGCGAAAGCATCAAAATCCTTTCCCTTCCATACTAAATTCATCTGTTCCAACAACTGATAGATTTTTCCATATGTATTTGCATACTGCTGCGCTTGCTCAGAAATAAAAGAGGCATTCTGCAGCAGCTGATTCATATCTATATGAATTTTCATTATTCCCCTCTTCTTTCTACTTTAAAAATCAAAAAATGATCAGCAAATCACCTCGTACGACCTCTGTGTCACTCAAGGTATTCCCCTTTCGAATAATTTCTTTTGTTCTTGGATTACAAAAGAAATGCCCTTCACTTTGCACGCTCATTCCTTTTTGTTCACTTACCCAAAGCATGCATTTAACTAATAGATCTCCTGCATCCGCTAATAAAGATGCTTCCAAATCAAACCGTTCTAAAAATATCGGCATCCATATTTGAACCAAAACTGTATCTGTCATCTGTTTCACCTTCCCATAATCGGATCTTTTTTTCAGTTGCTCGGACTCGTACGATCATTTCATCTCCCTTGCAAGAAGTCGTATGAAAACCGAATAAAAAAGCATACTCTTCTAATCCTTCCCCGATCCAACAGATCATCCCATCAAATCGATGTTTTTGAGCTTGTGTGCGTATTTCTTCCTTTGCTGCCCAGCCAATAATCGTTTGTTGATTTTGCTCACTTTGGCTGTTCATCTGCCATCTTTTGACTTGCTGAACGATGCGTTCCTCTTTTGCCTGATCACCATAGAGAATGATCGTTACGCATTCAGGGCTCCAAAAAAACAAATTTTCATTTTCATCGACACCAATGCTTTTCCATCCTATACTGTCTTTCCATCCGATCGGTCTTTGATAAAAAATTTTCTTTCTCTGCTTTCGACAAAGAAAGCTGAATAGACCATTCTGTGATAGGATCCCGCCTTCTTCATGAAGCGAATATGGCAATTCACGTTCAGAAAACCATTCTTGTAAATCGGATGGATTCACTGCCCCAAAACTAGCTTTTGTGAAGGAAGCGGGCAAAGATGATAAAAAGCGATAATCATATTGTTGAAAAGCAATGATCAATTGATGACGAGAGGATAATGAACAAAGATGTTCAAAAAGCTTAGGATATTCTTTCCACGGCCCTAACGATTCCACCATGATCACGCTGTTCTTAGCCTCATGTTCAAGATAAAACAGCAAAATACGGATTTCTTTTTGATCATGCAGATGAAACTGCTGATCTCCATCTCCAATGTGATAACATGCAGCGTTCCCTGCTTCTTGGAATGCCTGCAGACATCCATCTAAAAAATACCTCGCATGCCTGATCGAAGCGGTGAACACAGCTAAAGAATGCATGATCATAAATGGAATGATCCGCTGATGATGTGGTTGATCGATCCAGCCAATTTGCAGCTTTGTTATTTTTGGACGATGCGCTCGATAACTTTCTAAATCTTCCATACAGACACGTCGAACCTGATATTGACCATCTGCCAAGCTTTTTAAATAACGGCAAAGGATGGTCAGCTGTTTTTCAGATGACTGCCAAGTTCGCCAAGTCTGATGATGCAGCTCTTTCCCTTGCAGATCAAACATACGCAAATGATGTTCTTGATTAGGACGATAAAATTGCGAAGGACAATAATCTGCATTTACAAACGCACCATAACCATGTATAAACCGTTCATCATCTCCTACTTGCAAAAGAAACTCGCCGCTTTTTCTTAAATGCACCGCTTCTTTCCTATGTAAGATTTCCTGACTATCCATCGCATCCTGCACACGAAGACACAGATGAAAACGAGCATTGCTCCAGATCTGATCATCAATGATGCCCCCAGGTTTTTGTGTACAAAGCAGCAAATGAATCCCTAAGCTCCTTCCTATGCGTGCTATACGTTGCAGATCATCTAAGAATTCACCATGTTCTTGTCGAAGCTGGGCAAACTCATCAATGATAAGAAAAAGATGGGCAAAGACCGGATCACCTGCTTGACGATAACGGGCATATAGTTCGATGCTCATCGTAGAAAGTTCGTGCCTTTTCATCATCTCCCTGAAACAGGTCTGTCTCAGCTTCAACTCTTGGTCAAGCGAAATGCGAACTCGGCGCAAAGAAGCAGGTTCCAGATTTGTCATGCTACCACACAGATGCGGAAGGTCTTCTACCGCCTTAACCATGGCTCCTCCTTTATAGTCGATCAAAAAGAAATTAACCTGATCAGGTGGATACTGGCATGACAATGACAAAATATATGTCAAAAGCAATTCGCTTTTGCCCGAACCTGTCGTACCGGCAACAATGCCATGAGGGCCATCCGCTTTCTCATGTGCATCTAAACTAATCAACTCGCCATTGCCGTCCCATCCAATCACAACCGCCAATGTATTTTCCTTTTGTTTCTCCCATGCTTGATGAACAGGTAATTTTTCGATATTGTTGCATGAAAACAAAGATAAAAAATCGCCAGGCATCGTTTGAGCATCTCTTTTTTTCACTGTCATAAAGACACAAAAGTCATTCCATTGATCTAGTGTATAACGATAAGGAACGAACATCTGCCATCCGCCGTTCCAATAGCGTTTCTCTTGCAGATCGGCAACGATTCCTCGTTGATCCATGTAAGTTCGATCTTTCGCTGGTACGATGCAAAAGATGTTCTCCCCTTGTGATACGATTGGGTCAAAACAGCTTTGTTCACAGATTGTGATCCATGTCTCGTCCTTTGCTTTTTTTTGAACTTTTTGCAGGAAAGCTTCACGTTCTACTTCTTCTCCAGCAAAAAAACGATCATGCTGAAAACTATAAAGAAATCGCAGACGTCCAAAAAGCGTCAGGTCCTCAAATCCAATGACAAAAAGTCGGCATTTCCCTTCGCATTGTTTCAACAGCTGCATCAATACAAACAAGGCGTATGTATAAGGATCCTCTCCAATGATCCAAATCAGGTTTGCAGATTCGATCACCACACTGTCATCGATTGCCTGCAGCCACTTTTGTTTCAGCTTATCGTATGTGTGAAGACATAAAGGATCACTGATATCTTCATTTAGATCACTGATTTCGAAAGGCATCTGCATTCCTTCCCCCAAATAGAGCATGCCTCGCTCTCCGCGAATACACACATCTCGCTTGCAAAGCTGCTGTTTCCACAATTGCTGTAATTTATTTTGTTCCTGCAGGCGCTGTTGTAAATGTTTATCAAACTGAAGAAGGTTTTTTTGATAATCCGTTCGGGCCTTCTTTTTCTTTTTTCCTTTTCTTCTAAAATCGATCAAGGCTATCAAACTAGGCCAAAAAATCATATTGGATACGATATTGATCTGCATCCAAACATTTACTGATGTTGCCTGCATTGCTAACAAAGAACATGCTGCCATTGAGATACCCGGCCCAAGCTGAAATAACAAAGCAGAAGATGAGATGGAAGGTTCTTTGTACTTTGGAAAACTGACGATTCCTCTTTTAAATTTAGACTCCATCCAGATGATTGATTTTCGTTGAGCCATTGCTCCTTTGCAGCAAGATGGGATTTCTATCTCTTCAAACAACAGCTTGCACTTCGAAGCAAAAAAATCAGTTCCGATGACCAAACTCAGCTTGCCGATGACTACCACATCCCCTGAAGAAAGCGTATGCTCCTTGATCCTTCGGCCATTGATATACGTACCATTTGTACTCTGCTGATCGATCAACAGCCAGCAATCATTCTCTTGATAGATCCTGCAATGCCTATAAGACACATATGGATCTTGAATGATCAGATCACATTGCTCACTTCTTCCGATCATCATGGATCTCATCGCATAAAAATGGTAATGATCACAGTCCGCTTTCTGAACAGTCAAATAAAAGATTAGATCTTCTCTTATAGACCGAAAACCATCCATATACAGCTTTCCGATTTTTTCTCCATCCGGAGCAAACACATTCCAACAAGAGGAAGATGGCTCCAGATGAACGATCGGTTCATTGGTCTCAGGATGATAAAAGCTATGGGCATTATCCGAATTTACAAAAGCAGTAAGCAGCTGATCTTTTAAAAATAAGCGGATTTCAATTACCATGTCGTCTTTTCGTGAAAGATCAACCGGTTCTGCGCAAGTTGTATGACCATTCCTTCCTTCAATCGCATTTCTCTCTGCAAATGTTTTCCGTTCAATATCGTTCCATTTTTTGAACGCAGATCCTTGATATACCATCTTCCTTGAACACATCGCAAGCGCAAATGATGCATCGAAACGCCTTCGTCAGTCAATTGGATGCTGCAATCCTCTGCTCTTCCAATCTCAACAAATTCTCCTTTGAGCAAAAAAGTACCGTCTTCGCTTTCTAAACAGGCTTGTTCTTTTTGTCCCCCTAATATGCTCGTCCTTTCCCCTGTATCCCGTAGGGATGTTTCCTCTACATCATTTTGTCTCGCTTTGTTTGAGACAAAAGCGGAGTCTTTTAAAACAGCTGCACGTGCAATAAAAGATTGTTGCTGCTTTTTTTGAAACCATCGCTTCCAGACAGTCGTTTTTTCAGCATATAAGTCTTTTAGCAGCAAGATTCCTTGTAATAAAGAAGTCAGCGAAAACTCATCTCCATGTGTGCAGCGAATCATAAAACCGATGATTTCATATGACTCTTTGGTCTGAAAATGCATAGCTAAATATTGAACAAAGCGACGACTTTCTTCTTTTTGCAGATACCAATGTTCCACATTGAGCGGTACTGCTAAAAACCGTAAAAAATTACCTTGCGGAGGCAAATAGATAAAGCGGACATCAAGAATAATCGGTTTGTTTCGATTAACTTTGATCATACGCTCCAATAACTGAATGAGAAAACAATATCCCTCCTCTCGTTCAAAGATGTAGTTGTCAAGAAAACAAGAAAGAGAGAGCAAACCTTTGATCTCATAACGGAAAATACGTTTCGTCTGTTGCAATGGCTGCAGACATTCTTCATCCATACGGATCAATTCATAAATATATGGATCATAATCGGATTCTTTTCGCAGCTGCACATGAAGATATCCTTGTTGTTCTTCAACACTTTGCAATCCTTGAAGCATTTCTCTTCCCCTTTCCCCTACGTCCTTTTTATACGTCCTGCATTCCTTGCCCCCTAAGTATTTGCAAAAAAAAACAGATATGCTATAATCCAAACCGATGAAACCTTTTATACATAATCAAAGATTCTGGCATGGCTGCATGGCATTTCTGTTGCTTCCTGTGATCAACCTCAGTGCACTGTTCTATGTAGATATCTTTTATCAAAATCAATCATATATTGGCAATGAGCTCCACCATCCGCTTTATCTCATGATCTGGGGAAGCTGTAACGCGTTTTATTTCTTTACGATGACCCGGGCTTGTTTGAAGCAATATTTTTGCCTTCCTTCTTCTGTCAATCTTTTTTTGTTTCTGCTGTGCATGAGCATGATCACCTCCGTATTGCTTCCGTATGATCCCCAAACATATCCAACGATCAGCCAATGGCATGTACGTTTAGCTATGTTTGGTAGCGTTGGATACGCTTTATTCGTATTCTGCTTTCTGTTTTATGCATTTATTTATGGATATGGACAAATACGTCCTTATTTTCTCTTTTATGTCTTGCTTTGTTTTATCAGCCTATATGGTTTTGCGCTCCATGGTGCAGTCACTTCTTTTACCGAGATCACTTATTCCATGGGCATGGGGATCTTTCTCTATCATCTTCGCTATCACAGGGACAGGCAAAAATAAAAAAGGATGCCCATGAAACGAACTTCCTTCGTCAGCTGCATATCTATCGGACTGCAGCGACATTGAGCATCCTTTTTATTCTTCCTCAATCTTTGGTTCTAAGCGATCGATCATCGCTAAATATTTTACTGCCTTTGTTTGATAACTGGTCGTGTTTCCATTTGTTGCTGCAAACTCAAAATGTTCTTTTGCTGATGAAAAATCTTTTCGAATGAAAGCGAGCATCCCTAAATAATGATGCGCATTCACTTGCTGCAGCCGAAGTTTCATCTGTGGCAATGCTTGCCGGTAATAGGCTTCACATTGATCAAAATGTTCATTCATCATATAAAGCTTATTCTGAATAACAGCAATTGTCTCTTGCAACATCATATTTCCGGCTGCGCCCATATTTAAACGAATCGCTCGAACAGCTTGTAAATTGAGCTCTAATGCTGCTTGATCGCCCAGCTGATAATTTGCCTCGGCCATCAAGGATTGATAGTTCAGCTCCATCGAACCATTGCTGCGGTTTCGATTCATCAACAATAACGCATCCATGGCAAGCTGCGGATCATCTAAGCAAAGCATGCATTGCGCAAACAACTGGTTCATCTTCAAATTAAAACGTTTCCCTCGTTTAGAAAAAATTAAGATTGCACTAGCGCAAGCAAGCGGATCACAGTCATTAAACAAAAGCGAATTGATCGGCATGATGCTTTGTGTACGAAGACGAAAGACATAAGTAGACAAAAACGCATAACCCAAAAAGATCATCAATAACAATGAAATGCTAGGGATGATCAGCGTAACGCACACCAACGCAGCTAATCCTAAAAAATAGATAATCGTCCAACGATCGCTCTCTCGCCGGCATTTCAGTGCCAATTCGCGAACGTCACTTTTAAAAGCATGATGCAGACGATACACGCGTTCTACTTCATTACCGTTTCCATTAGGTAAAGAGCGAAAGTTTTTGGCTGCAGAATTTCGTGCAGTAATCATCCCATAAAGACATACGAGTACCGAAGGCACCAACAACAATAATCCTGCACTTACTAAAATCTGATAGACCGGCCCAGTAAAACCGATAAACAAGATCAGCAACGCAAACATTGGACTGATCGTAAATTTCATAAATAAGTATCGAAGCAAGAGCAGTCCATTGATCAATGATGCACCAACCAATGCACCAAACAGCCACCGCCATTCATAAAGCAGAATCGCTTGGGAATACGGCAGCCAATCATACATCTCTACAACTTCTTTCACTGCACTTTCTTTGATTACTATACCGAATAACAATGCGGCGACGATTCCTGCTATCAACAAAAACAGCAAATGACGCTTGCATTCATATTTCCACATAATACCCCTCCGAGTTCATACTGTTAACATCATATCATATTTTTCAAGAAAAACTCAATAATTCTAAATCGCTAAAAAAATACCAAGGTCATTCATCGCCTTGGTATTCATTGTCCCTATTCTGTTTCTCTTCTTTTGTGATGATTCGTGCCGGAATACCTACCGCAGTTGCTCCTGCAGGCACATCTTGCAGCACTACTGCATTTGCGCCAACTTTTGCCCCTTTTCCGATCGTAATATTCCCTAAACATTTAGCACCCGATCCAACCATGACACCATCTTCCAGTGTTGGATGTCTTTTTTTATGCTGTGTTCCTGTTCCGCCCAAAGTGACACCATGATAAATTTGGCAATCATCACCAATCTGCGCTGTCTCTCCGATCACTACGCCCATGCCATGATCGATCAAAAAGCCTCGTCCGATCTGTGCTCCTGGGTGGATTTCAATACCGGTCCAATGACGTGCGATATTGGAAATAAATCTTGCTAAGAAGAACAGATGCCTTTTATAAAACCAATGTGCGATCCGATGTATGCCGATGGCTTTGATGTGCGGATACAATAGAAGCACTTCGATGCGGGAATGTGCTGCTGGATCATTCTCCATCGTACGTTTGATATTGTAAGCAGCATTTCGAAAAAAAGCCATCAATCAAACTCCACGAGGGACAAGTATTTATCTGCACCATCTGGTGCAATCGTCACGATGATTCGGTCTGGATAATATTGTGCATAACGTTTTGCTGCCGCAATGTTTGCTCCAGAACTGATGCCGATCAGTATTCCAGTCTCTTTACCAAAAGCGATCATTGCCTCAATTGCCTCTTCATCTGTAACGGTCGCAATATCATCGCATACATGAGCATCAAAGTTTTTAGGAATAAAATTTGCGCCAATTCCCTGAATCTTATGCGGTCCAGCTTCACGTCCGCTTAACAAGGCACTTTTCGCTGGTTCCACTGCAACGCATAAAATTTCACTATTTTTTTCTTTTAACCGTTTGGCTACGCCGCTAAATGTTCCACCCGTTCCGACACCAGCAACAAATACTCCGATCTGGGGTTGTTGCTCCAAAATTTCTACACCGGTCGTTTCGTAATGAGCACGAATATTGTCCGGATTGTCGAACTGTCCTAAAGAAATATAATCGGAATGCTCTTTCATCAGTTCATTCATCTGATCAATTGCACCTTGCATTCCTTTTGCCCCATCACTGAGCACCAGCTTCGCCCCATATGCCTGAATTAACCGTCTGCGTTCAATACTCATCGTATCAGGCATGACGATGATGACCTTGATCTGCATGATTGCACCCAGCATTGCTAAAGTAATCCCGGTATTTCCACTGGTCGCTTCTATTAAGGTATGTTCCTTTGTAATTTCACCTCGTTCGATCGCGCCTTGCAGCATCGCATAAACAGCTCGATCTTTTACACTGCCACCAGGATTATACTTTTCTAATTTTACGAATACATTGCTATTTCCGATTTGGATCATCGGTGTATGACCGATCAATTCAATTGCTTTCATTCAATACCTCCTCTTATCTGCTATTTATGATTCACCTCCGTTTTCACAACATCGTGGGCAAAACAGAAATGTTCCATTTTTTGGATAACCATTCCAACGATACTTGCTTGTCATCCCACTCTCCTCCTTACTATTTCATACATTATGCCATAAAACCTACAAAAATGACATCGATTTGATTCAAAAAATGAAAATAATTTCATTTTTTTAAACAAAATGAAACTTTTTGCATGATAACTGCATATTTTTTCTCAGTTTTTTTATTCTTTTTGCTCATCACACAATTTAACACGAATCTAAGATAATTCAACGTGTGCTTTCCGCTATACTGTAAGTGAGCTTGAAAGAGAGCTCAATTCTTCATAATCAATTTTCCCTTTCTTTTTAACTAAGTATAATGTTGAACAAAAGCAGCGTTCCCCTCGCTGCTTTTGTTCTTTAATATTCAATTAAACTAAAAACTGCAAAAAATAAACAATCTGACGACGCCACCATGGCCAATCATGATTTACATCATATCCCCAGAAATCGATCCAAGCGTTAATGCCTTTGCGTTCAAATACACTTTGCATTCGATGCATATGATCGATCATTTGTTCTTCCCATGCGCCTTGTCCGCAACAGAGAACGATCTCACTTTCATTATACATTTTAATATAAGGATGATCTAATGGCATGTTCTGCAAGAAATTCAACGGTGAGTTTGCATATGTCAGATCGTCATGATAATCATGGAAGAAGTAATCGCTTTGAAATAAGCCGCTCAAAGAAAGGACCTTATCAAACAGATCAGGCCGGCGCATCATGCAGTTGACTGCATGATATCCTCCCATGCTTGCACCAGTGGTCATCAGCTTCCCTGCTCGAAAACCGCAATCCGCTTCATTGCAATCGAGGATCATTGGCACTAATTCTTCACAGATATAGTTAAAATAAGCCTCTTGACGCTCGATCCGCCAACGTGGATCCCCATATTGATTTGACCATGTTTCTTCATCGATCGAATCACAGCAAAACACTTGAATTCGTCCTTCATTGATATAATCTGCCATGGCATCGATCATGCCAAATCCTTTCCAATCACCATGCTTTCCATCTTGAGGCGGAAACACCAGACATGGTTTTCCAGCATGGCCATAAACACTGACCTCCATATCTCTATTTAAATGATGACTGTAGTGTTTAAAGTATTGTTCCTTCATATTATTCCCCTCTCATCTCATGAACAAATGATGTAAATTCTTGTGCTTCTTCATCTGTCACAAAGTTTGCAGTGTACATTTGATTGCCCATTGCATCAGAAATCGCATCCGGCATACGCTCTTGCATCACGATATGCGAACCATAACGATCCATGATTTCTTCATGCGTATGAACGTAATTTTTTCCATCTCGCCGAGAAACGAAGATGCAGACGTATGGTCTCTCAACAGGCAATACAAAATGACTTTGGTCGCTTGTTACCATGTCCGCCCAAATCGTATAGATATCTGCATTATTGGCAAAATTCATCATATCGGTCGTATAACCTCCCGGTGGACGCATATTGACCTCTAATCCTATATAATTGCCTTTTTTCCCGATTCCTTCTTTATCTGCTAACAATTGGAAAAATTCAAAATGGAAGAAGCGGCTTCCGCCTGGGAAAGCTTTTACTGCTCGCTGACCGATTTTCTTTAATTTAGGATCGATCTGCTTCGCACTATAATATACAAGATGATCTTGCTGATTGACGATATCCATTATTGGCGTAGGAAAAATATGTGATGTATCAAAGATAATCTCTTTTTTTGAATCCATGATTCCATCATAGGAAATGATCCTACCAGGAATAAACTCTTCCATAATATAAGGAACAGACGGTTTCTGCTCATAGAACATCTTTAGATCTTCATCATTAGATAGGCGGTATGTCTTTGAAGCTCCTACACCAGCATCTGGTTTTACGATCACAGGATAACCCACCTGATCGATGAATGCCTTTCCTTCTTCATAAGTTGTGACCAGATGATAGCGAGCAGTCGGGATCTTTGCCTTTGCATAATATTTTTTCATCTTTGATTTGCTTCGGATCTCCCAAACCTCTTCGCTCTGATAGCCGCTCGTTACATGAAAATCGGTACGCAGCCGTGCATCTTGCGCCAGCCAATACTCATTATTTGATTCGATCCAGTCGATTTTTCCATAGCGGAATGAAAAGTAAGCTACAGCGCGGAACATCTCATCATAATTTTCCATATTATCTACTCGATAATACTCTTGTAAAGAAGCTTTGACATGTTCATCTAATGCATCATACGGTGTATCACCGATACCGAGCACACAGACGCCTTTTTGTTTAAGACGATCACAGAAATTCCAATAAGTTTTTGGAAACTGTGGAGAAATAAAAATAAAATTCATAAAAAACTCCCCTTTTTAATGATTTCATATATATGAATGATTATATCATACTTCTCAATGATTTTCATTATTTTTCAACATTCATGAAAATTTTGTGTTTGATTTTTCATTAGAAAAGAAAACTTTTTCTTCTTGCGGGACGTAGGGGTTTTATATCAAATTTCATTGTATTTGTCGTATTTTAGGTATATTATTATACTGTTTATTATTGAGGTGAAACACATATGAACGAAAAAGAAAAGATTATCAATATAGCAGTAATCGCCCATGTCGATGCTGGAAAATCCACATTGGTCGATGCATTTCTTCGTCAAAGCGATGTATTCCGTTCAAACGAAGAAGTTGTCGATTGTGTGATGGACAGCAACGATCTGGAACGTGAACGCGGTATCACGATCTATTCTAAAAACTGTTCTGTCATCCACAAAGGTGTTAAGATCAACATTGTCGATACCCCAGGACATGCAGACTTCTCCAGTGAAGTGGAACGCATCATCAAAACAGTGGATACTGTCATTTTATTAGTTGATTCCAGTGAAGGTCCGATGCCGCAAACACGTTTTGTATTAAGCAAGGCTTTAGAATTTGGTCTGAAACCGATCTTGTTGATCAATAAGATCGATAAAAAAGACCAGCGAGCTCAAGAAGTTGTCGATGAAGTATATGAATTGTTCTTGGACTTAAAAGCAACGGATGAACAGTTGGATTTCCCGATCCTGTATGGTATTGCGCGTGAAGGTATCGTCCAATATGATATGGAAACACCGAGCGACAACATTGAACCGCTGTTCGAAACGATCTTGCGCCATTGTGAACCTTACCCAGATCTTGATGAGGAACCATTACAGATGCAAGTATCGGCTTTAGCTTATGATGAATACATCGGACGCTTAGGGATCGGACGCATTTATCAAGGAACGCTGAAAGCACAAGAAGCGATTGCAGTCTGTGATGACAAAGGAAATGTTCGTAATAAACAAATATCACAGATCTTTGTTTATAAAGGTTTGACGCGTGTCAGTGTAGAAGAAGCTCATAGCGGTGATATCGTCGTTGTTGCAGGGATCGCGGACATTTCCATTGGCGAAACGCTTTGTAACAAAGACCACATCCAGCCAATGGAAAGCATAGAGATCGAAGAACCAACCTTAAGCATGAATTTTCATGTCAATAAGAGTCCATTTGCTGGACAAAGCGGAAAGTATGTTACTTCTCGTAATTTGAAAGAACGACTAGAGCGAGAATTAGAGGTCAATGTCGGTCTGCGTGTAGAACCTACTGATTCTGCAGATTGTTTTAAGGTGAGCGGACGCGGTGAGCTGCATATCTCTATCCTCATTGAAAATATGCGTCGTGAAGGTTATGAACTGGCTGTTTCAAAACCTGAAGTAATTCTTCATAAAGATAAAAATGGTGTAAAAGTAGAACCAGTTGAAGAAGTGGTTGCCATCGTACCATGTGAATATGAGGGAACTGTGATCAGCAAGCTGAATTTACGAAAAGGCATCTTGATGGACATGGAAGAAGAAAACGGATATGCTCGAATCACTTACCATGCTCCTACGCGCGGCTTGTTAGGTTATCGCAATGAATTTATCAATGACACCCGAGGAGAAGGAACTTTAGTTCGTCGAATCGTCGGCTATGAACCTTATAAAGGAGAGATTCCTCAGCGAACAAATGGAGCGATGATTTCCACTGAAACAGGAACCGCCATGACCTATGCATTATGGAATCTGCAAGAACGCGGCAGCCTCTTCATTTCTCCACAGACGGAAGTATATGAAGGCATGATCATTGGTGTCAGCGCCAAGAACATCGACCTGGATGTCAATCCTTTGAAAAACAAGAAACTGACTGCCATCCGTTCGAGCGGAAGAGATGAAGCAATGTTATTGACACCGCCAAAAATTCTTTCATTAGAAGAGGCACTCGAATTTATCAATGATGATGAACTTGTGGAAGTAACACCGGATACGATCCGTTTACGTAAAAAAGGATTAACGGCAAATGACCGCCGTCAGCTCTATCGTGAAAAGATGAGCGCACAAGAAGGATAAAAAAAGTGATAGGAATCTTTGATACGATTCTCCAAGTAAGCTGTACATATATTTCAATGTATCAGGTACAAAGAGGATCTGATCATCGATCATTCCTATCACTTTTTTATCTTCATAAAGCGATCCAAGCTCATCTGCCATATGCTCATCACTCATTCATTTCATCATTTTGGATCTTGACGACATTGAAATTTCTGTTAACATCCTTAAATGACAATTCATTCCATCAGGACTTTGCATCAAACCGGGTGCTGCACTTTGGACACTTGATTGTAATCTTTCCTTTTCCTTTTGGAACCCTCAATCGCTGATGACAATTGGGACAGGTAAAATAACGATAGTTCTTTCCATCGCGCACGCGCAGATAAATGCCAGAAAACATACGCCGGAATGGTTTCACCATCTTTAGATACCAACTATTTTCTCTTCGCCGAGCTGCATAATTTTTTGAAAATACGCGTGCATACATCCAGATCAACAGCACAAAAGCAATCAATATCAATATCAAATTTCGCCAAAAGATCGAGACAAGCAGCAGAATGGTTACTAAAATCGAAAGAAAACGTCCGAGCTCATCCACTCCATAACGTCCATATAAAAAACGTGTAAGTGAATAACGCAGTTTATCTAAAAATTTCATATGAAAACTTCCTTTCCACTTTTTATTTATTATAACATCCTTATTTTAAAGAATCTAGAAACCACAAAACTTTACTGATAGGAAGCTTGCCCACAGATCCGTAAACGTTTTCCAAATTTAAGTTTGGCACATCCTAACCAGCATCGATAAGTCAGCCGAGAAAATAACGGCAATCCCTTCAAATTTAAATACGGTAAAGGATAATGATCGATTTCTTGACGTTTGACAAAAAAGAGCATCGTATAGATGATCAGCATATCGGTATTAAAAAAATTTTGCTGATTGCTCATCCCGGCATCAGGATATGCCTGTTGAAGAGCCTTTTCTTGATATTCAAATGCTCTCCGCATTTCATAAACGATCTCCATATCCAAAGCGAGCAATCCTTTTTCATTCATGATCGAACCACGCCGCTGCACATAATGATAAAATCGATCCGGCATGCTGACGATCCGTTTTGCTTTTAGGAATACTTGGTAGATCGTATAAATGTCTTCAAAACGACAATCAGGAAATTCCACGCCTTCAAACAAAGAAGAATGATAAAGCTTGCCCCAGGCAAAGTTATTGATTGCTTTATTATCTAATAACGATTGAAGAACTTCAGGCTTTTCCCACAGTTGAGCGCATGGCGTTTGGCGTAAAATAGATCCGAAACGATAATCCATCCGATACCCTGCAAGAACAAGATCTGCATGTTCTTCATTAACGATGTGCATCATTTTTTCGATCATATCCGTCTCCACGAAATCATCACTATCCACAAACATATAATATTCACCGTTTGCATGACGCATACCGAAATTCCGCGTTTTGCTCGCTCCCTCATTTTCTTTTTTAAAATAACGAATCTGTGGATGTCTCTGTGCATAAGAGGTACAAACTTGTTCGCTTTGATCTTTTGAACCATCATTGATCAAAAGTATCTCCACAGCTGGATAAGTCTGATTAATCAAAGAATCTAAACAGCGCTGGATATACTTTTCCACATTATAAACAGGTACGATAATGCTTACTAGATCTTTTTCCATTGTTTATATCCCCCTACAGACAGTTTTTACGATTTTCTTTACTATTTGATCCGAGCAAAACAGCAATATGATAATCCAGCCTGTCCAGGCCAATACATTTACCAGATCAAAGTTCAAACGAGCTAACTGCATTGCACGTCCTACGCCAATGTTCACTTGACCTAAGATCTCTGCCATCACACCAACCTTAAAAGCCATGGCAACCCCATTGCATAAGCTTGCTGCAATTGCCGGGCGGAGCAAAGGAAGATATACATGTAATACAGCCTGAGGCCAGCGTTTTGGATAGATCTTTAACACATTCTGGTATGTACGCCCCAATTCCTTCAATGATTCAAACATGATCTGATAAATCATTGGAAATAAGATCAAAAAACTGATGATGATCGAACTGCTGTTTCGAGAACACCAATATAAGATCAGCAAAATATACGAAATATTTGGAATGCTCCGCATCAGCAGCAGCCACGGCGAAAACCAATCAGCAAACCACTGATGCTTCCACGCAACAAAAGCAAACGCTCCTGCAGAGAGAAAAGCGGTCAGCAAGCCAACAATAGAACGAATGACCGTAGCAAAAACCGATTGATAAAACGACTGCTCTGCTAACAGATCAATCATCGCACAAAAGACCTGCTCTGGTGCAGGCAAGATGAATGAATAGCCCACAAGAATTGCTGCTATTTTCCAGATGATCAATAAACTGACCACAGACATCAAAATAAGCGTCTTGTTCCCTTTCATGAAATCGACCTTTCTTTATCAACCGTATTATAAAGCACGATCAGCTGCTTTCGCAACCAGCTGAGAATGGAGCATAGGCACACCTTGACGGCCTGCCAAATATGCCTGCATGCTTTTAGCATCCAAAACGATGGGCATACGATCATGTATGGAGGCTAAAGCTCCGATTGCCTTTGTTGTCAAAACACAAACCTCCATTTGTTCATTATAGATGCCAGCAAGGTAGATGCGGTTCATCGAAGGATGAGCGATCCGCATACGCTGTTTGACCTGGTTTATGCTGCACCATTCATAATAACAATCACAGGGCAACACACAGCGGCAATGCGCATAAGGTGCAAACATCCTTCGCATCTGCAAAGTTTCCAGCCGCGCATTGATCATTCTTTTTTTCTGATATCGAAAGCCCCAAGAACCGACAGCCGCACAGATAGTCTGGCCCTTCACATAAAAGATCAAGACCGGCTGAGATGGGAAGATCTCTCCTTGTGCATGCTGCCGGATCGTTTTCAACTGTTCTTCAGATATAAAAGGATCTCCGTTTTCCGGCATATAATGAAACTCAAATCGCCCACACATACACTATCCTTCTTTCTTCAGACATTGCTCACAATCATTCATAAGCTGATTGACCCATTCCGGCTGCGTTTCTTTATTTTCAATGCTGTTTAAATATTGCAATGCTTTTTTATACTCTCCCAGATGATACGAACACCATCCGATCATTGCTTTGCCATACGCATCCTCTTCTTTTTCTAATAATTTTTCAAACATTTCGATTGCCTGATCATAATATTCCATTGCAGTTAAATTCCAGCCATATTCACATAAAACCCATGAATCATCCGGATGGGCGTTATGTAATTTTTCCAACACTGCGATCGCTTCGCTGCTGCGCTGGGCACGGCCAAGATCATGGGCTAACAAATAGTCAAATTCTTCTGAGTAGCACGCATTTGGTGTTTCTTGGATGATTGCGATCGAACGCTCATATTGTTCATCCTCACTGTAAATGCGCGCAGCCTGATAACACATCCATGTCTCATCACCATAGTCATCCAGTCCTTTTGTCAAAACTTGATATAACTCTTCATGATCATCCAATAAAGCACCTAGCTCGATCAATTCCTGATAGATCCAACGGCGGTCATCGTTTAATTGCAAGGCACGTTCATAATATGAAAACGCTTGTTTTAAACACGATTGAGATCGTTCATGTTCACCCAGTTCTTGATATACGATACCCATCGTTTTATACAACAATGTGTCATCACGTCCTAGGTGCTGAGCATCTTCTAAATATCGTATGGCTGCTGAGTATTGTTTCAAAGCAGAAAGACAAATCCCTTTATGCAGCGATACATCGACGACAAGTTCCTCTTGTTTGATTTTCTCATAAAGCATCAACGCCTGATCAAATTGCTGGTCTTTTTCCATACATTCTGCCTGCATCAGTTGATAATAAGGTTCTTCACTTATTTCATAAGCGTGGGCATAAATGTCTTGGGCTTCTGGATATCGTTCCAAGGTTATGAGCAGATCACCACATTCTTCCATATATCCGCAATGCTCAGGCGCATCTAATAAAGCATTCTGAATTTCTTCTAAGGCATTCGCATAATCTTTCTGTTCGCGATAAGCCATGCTCATTTCATAATGGATCCAAGCATCGTCAAAATCAAGCTTTATTGCTTGTTGAAAACAATACAACGCTTTTTCAAAATCCATACAGCGATTGTAGGTGCAGCCTAGCTGAGCATACATCCAACCATCATCTTCAAACATGCGCAAACCAGTCAATAAGCAGCTCTTAGCATTCTCATAATCATGAAATTGATTATATAACCATCCCATATTCGCAAAGTAAAACGGATCCTCATATGCATAACCGCTAAATTTTTTTAAATATGTAAAAGCATCTTCAAAGTTTCCTTCATCGACCAAGGAATGAAAATGTTCTTTGTAATCCATAATAGCACCCCTTTAAAACAAAAAGCTTGCTCCAAATGAACTAATCAATAAAACAGTGAAAAGAAGCAGGATCGATTTCCAACAGCGAAAACGTAATAAAATCATAAAACCGAGCCCTGCATTTGAACACAGACCTGCAAATAAAGCGCCGCTGCTGATCAAGCCAAACAGATACAGTTCACATAGAAAGATACTTGAAGCACAATTCGGGATAAACCCGATCAGACAGCATAGAAGCGGTTGAAATAACCCTAGATCTTTCATAAAACCGGAAAGATCCTGCTGATGGAGAACGTCCAATACGCTGCTCAGCAATAACGAAAAAACAAAGATGTAAATAACCACAGAGAATGTACGCCTACACGTTTCTGTCCATAATCCCTCCTCATGTGCATGATCATGCAAACGGACCGCAGAAGAACTATGAAAATGTGTATGCGTAAGCCAATCAAGGGCATAACCAACGATCATCGCAATGATCAATTTACCGATCATGAGCTTTGATAGAATGGTCAGCTGATCTGGATGTGCAAGCAGCATTGGAATAGCTTCATCGCTCGTTGACAAAAACACTGCTGCTAACGTACCGATCGATATCGAAGAATCCAGATAAAGACAAGATGCCATAACGCTAAAACCGCACTGAGGCAACAATCCAAATAGGGCTCCCAAAAATGGACCAAAATATGTATACCGTTGAATCAACCGATGAAACCCAGTTGCATCGTGATGTTCAACATAAGTTAACAATAAATACGTTATAAATAAAAAAGGAATCAATCGCACAGTATCTACACAAACATCTGTAAGGATATCCATATAACACTTCCTTCCATCGTAAGACCCATTATACACGAAAACCAAAAAAAAAGCGATCACAAATGATCGCGAAAGAGACCGGCAACGTGCTATCTTCGCAGGGGCGAGCCCAACTATTGTCGCCGCTGGAGTGCTTAACTTCTGTGTTCGGT
>CASFOT010000038.1 GCA_949296305.1 uncultured Erysipelotrichaceae bacterium | reverse complement strand
ATCTCTAATCAGATCTTAGCAAGCGAAGCACTGCTTCGCAAGGCGAATGCGCAAGTGCTGACCAATCATTTGGAAACTTGCGTGAAGAACAGCATTGAAAATCACAGTGATTATGAACAAAAACTGAAGGAGATCGAACAGCTGATCTATAAGCTGGTACGTTAGGAGATGGAATGATGATCGAAACGTTTAATGTAAAAGGAATGCACTGTGCAGCTTGTGCCAGTGCAGTGGAACGGATCTTGAAAAAACAAGATGGCGTTTTGGATGCGCAAGTGAATCTGGTCAGTGAACAGGTAACGATTGCTTCTTCTCATTATCTGGATGTCTCTTTGTTAGCAGGTGCATTAGAAAAAGCAGGTTTTTTTATTGAACGAAAAGAAAAGGTACAAAAGCTCACGTTGCATGTGCGGGGCATGCACTGTGCTGCTTGCAGTGCAGCTGTCGAGCGGATATTGAAGAAGCAGCCAAGGATCATCAATGCACGGGTCAATTTGGTGAGTGAAGAAGTGACGATCGAATACATCGGCCCCAAAGAGGTGGACGTCTGGGAACAGGCATTGCAGAAAGGCGGTTTCCACTTGCTGCCAGAGTCGAACGACCAATGGAAACAGATGGATTTTCATATTTCCGGCATGCATTGTGCGAGCTGCAGTACGGCGTGTGAACGCATGCTGAATCGGCTGGATGGTGTAAAAGAGGCCAGTGTCAATCTGGTCAATGAACAAGCGCATGTCGTTTATGATCCTCAGAAAGTGAAGCTGAGCGAGATGTTTGCGGTACTGGCCAAAGGCGGCTTTCAAGGTGAGATGATCCAGACAGAAACGAATGAAGAACCAGAAAAGACATCGGATAGGAGAGTCATTTGGATGCTGATCCTAGGCGCCATCTTGTTATACATCG
Source organism: uncultured Erysipelotrichaceae bacterium (assembly GCA_949296305.1). Lineage (GTDB taxonomy): Bacteria > Bacillota_I > Bacilli_A > Erysipelotrichales > Erysipelotrichaceae > Merdibacter. The sequence goes on along the minus strand of CASFOT010000038.1, from coordinate 947 downwards.
GCATGTCACATATGCTGCCGATCCGCTTGCCGTTGCCAGAACTCATCCATTATGAAATACATCCGTTTTATTTTGCATTGATCCAATGCTTGTTAACGACACTGTTGATGATACTGGGAAAAGATTTTTACCTCCGCGGCATTCCGGCCTTATTTCACCGTGTGCCGAATATGGATACGTTGGTATCGGTAGGAACCCTCAGTGCATATGGGTATTCGCTCTATTCGCTTTTGCAGATTGCAAACGGGAATCTTCATGCGGTCCATGGTTTATATTTCGAAGGGGCTGGTGTCGTCCTTGCGCTGGTCCGTTTTGGCAAATACTTAGAAGCACGTTCGAAGAAAAAATCGATGGGAGCGATCACTGCTCTGTTGAAGCTGCGTCCCCATACGACGATCTTATGGAAAGAGGGCAGAGAAGTGTTGATCCAGGTAGAAGAGGTCACAGTTGGAGATGAGCTGATCGTCCGTCCTGGGGATCAGATTCCCATTGATGCGGTCGTGGTTGAAGGTGTTGCCAATATCGATGAAAGCATGCTCAGCGGGGAGAGCATGCCTGTAAAAAAACGCATGGGAGATGAAGTAATCGGAGGAACGATCGATTTGGATGGACGTCTTTTGATCCGCTGTACAAAAGAGATGAAAGATACGGCATTGTCGCAGATCATTGATTTGGTGGAAGAAGCACAAGGGAAGAAAGCGCCGATTGCACGGATCGCTGATCGCATTTCATTAGTTTTTGTGCCTGCAGTCATGAGCATCGCCATCATCGCAGGGATCCTTTGGTATGTGATGCGTCAGGACGCTGGTCTCGCACTCCAGATCTTTGTCAGTGTGCTGGTGATTGCCTGTCCATGTGCACTGGGCTTGGCGACACCGACCGCGATCATGGTGGGCAGCGGAAAAGCGGCACAATTAGGCATTTTTATGAAGAGCGGAGAAGCGCTG
>CASFOT010000037.1 GCA_949296305.1 uncultured Erysipelotrichaceae bacterium | reverse complement strand
TGCAAAGTTCGGGCAGTATTGGACTTCATCTTGTATGGCAGACTCGTCCGCTTTGCATTGCCTTCTATGCGATTTCTGTTCGTCAGACCGGGAGTTTGCCCGTGTCGGCACTTCGCAGCCTCCACATCCGGCTTCCTTCAGATTCCACCTCACGATGGACACCCTTGCCTTCGGCTAACAGTTCCTACTGCCAAGTCTGTAGTGGACTTTCACCACCAAGTTATTGCCCATGCCGGGCGCACCAAACAAAAAGTTGCCATCACACAAATGACAACTTTTTTGATTCTATATCCATTTATTTAGCGTGCTTTACAAAATTCCAAGCATCACGGCACATTTCTTCCAGACCTTTTTCTGCTTTCCATCCTAATTCTTTCCATGCTTTGTCTGGTTGTGCATAACAAGTTGCGATATCTCCAGGACGTCGAGGATCGATCTGATATGGCACTTCGATCGCATTAACACGAGCAAACGTATGTACGACATCCAGCACGCTGTATCCATTTCCTGTACCTAAATTATATGCATCCACGCCAATGACCTCATTTAACAGTTTATTGACTGCATTGACATGTCCTTTAGCCAGATCCACCACATGAATATAATCGCGGACACCTGTTCCATCTGGCGTATCATAATCATCGCCAAATACATGCAGATAAGGAAGTTCTTTGTTTGCTACCTTTACGATATATGGCATCAGATTATTCGGAATATCATTTGGACTTTCTCCTAACAGGCCGCTTTTATGTGCACCGATCGGATTAAAGTAACGAAGCAAGGCAATGTTCCACTCTTCATCAGAACGATACAGATCGCGCAAGATCTGTTCGATCATCAGTTTCGTCGTCCCATACGGATTGGTCGTTGGTCCTAAACGGCATTCTTCATCAATGGGAATGCGTTCTGGATCTCCATAAACAGTTGCGCTGGAAGAGAACACTAGCCGCTTGCAGCCATGCTTCTGCATGACCTTGCATAATGCCAACGTAGACATGATGTTGTTTTCATAATACATCAGCGGTTTTGCGACAGATTCGCCTACGGCCTTATAGCCTGCAAAATGAATCGCTGCAGCAATATCATGTTCTTCAAAAATTTCTTCTAAAGCCGCTTCATCCATACAGTCTTTCTCATAGAAAGTGACCTTCTTATTTGTAATATGTTCAATTTTGTCGATCACATCTTTTTGCGAATTATATAAATTGTCGATAATGACCACATCATAACCTGCTTCTAACAGTTCTACACAAGTATGTGAGCCAATAAATCCTGTTCCTCCGGTTACTAAAATTTCCATCATTTCATCCTTTCCCGTTTTTTTCGGTGTTTATTATATCATCATTTATTTCAAATCACACGATCATTTACAAAGAGGCCGCTTTCTTTCAATCGTTTCCCTGCTTCTTCAATCTGTTCCTTCTCTACGACCAAAGCCAAGCGGACATATTGTTTACCTTCTTCGCCAAAAGCTGTTCCAGGTGTAACGATGATCCCGCATCGTTTTAATAAAGCAAGCGCAAAGTCTTCACTGTTTTCATATCCTTGCGGAATACGAGCCCATTCAAACATGGTCGCTTTGCTTGGCCGCAGCTTCCATCCTGCCTCACCAAAACTTTGAACCATGCAGTTACGTCTTTCTTCATACGCTTCTCTTGTTTGTGCCACACAATTTTGATTTGCATTTAATGCAGCGATCCCCGCTTTCTGTATCGGCAAGAAAATTCCATAATCCATATTCGATTTTAAGATCTTATACCCTTCGATCATCTGTGCATTTCCAACGACAACCCCTAAACGTGCGCCCGCCATACCATATGTTTTAGAGAAAGAGTTCAATTCAACACCAATTTCTTTAGCCCCATCATATGACAAGAAACTTTTTCCTACTGTGCCGTCAAATACCAGTTCACTATACGCATTATCATGGATGACCGCTATATCCCATCGTTTTGCAAATGCGATCAATTCTTCATAAAACGCATCCGTCGCAACTGCTCCTGTTGGATTATTTGGATAAGACACGATCATCAGCGAAGCCTTTTGAGCGATCTCGCTTGGGATCTCATCAAAGCGAATCAGATAATCATTTTCTTCCCGCATCGGCATGAACCATATATTTGTTCCTGCTAAACGGGGACCATCTGCAAAGATCGGATAATAAGGATCTGGAACGAGCACATAATCTCCTGGATCACAGATCGTCAATGCAATATTCGCCAAAGCTTCCTGTGAACCTTGCAAAGTCAGCACTTCGCTTTGTGCTTCTAAAGAAACGCCATAGCGTCTTTGATACCATTGCGTAATAGCCGCTTGAAGATCAGGAAGGTCATGGATCGCATAACGATAATTTTCCGGCTTTGCAACTTCTTTGCACAGTGTATTTATAATATGTTCAGCTGGCGCTATATCCGGTGAACCAATTGAAAAATCGATCATGGTCCTTCCTAATGCCTGCTGCCTTTGTTTCTCTTCATCCAATTTAGTAAAAATGGAAGGATGGAAATGTTCCATTCGTCTTGCACGCTTCATTATCGCTGCCTGCCTTTCTATTTGTCTAACAGATTCATTATAACACAATTCATTTTTTCCACAGAAGGAGGTTTCATTCGAACAGCCATAAAAAAACAGCGCATCCGCTGTCTTTTTTTTACTTAAGTCCGTATCGGGAGTTTGACACCTTAAAAAAATATGACATTCATTTAAAGGCTTGGTTAAAGTCTTTTTTTCATCTCTTTTTGTCAAATTTTGCGTTTTATTATATGGTAATATTTGGTGATATATGGTATACTACTTTTGTGGTGATTATTTATGAAACTTACTATTTCTCGTTCTAAAAATTCTGAACATTTTTACATCTCCCAATCTTATGTTAACAACCATGGCAAAAGCA